>CAYXAK010000031.1:14930-22288 GCA_964462585.1 uncultured Halanaerobiaceae bacterium | reverse complement strand
GATTATATCAAGGTGATAGATGAGAGGAGGGTGCCTGAGGGAAAGGCGGAAGAGCTCAACTGGTTGATCAATGACCTGGGCACCCAGCATCTGGACAGGCTGGCCCGAGAAGAGGGCTACGGCCAAAAAAATATGTGAGGAGGGAAAACCTTTGCCTCTGACCAGAAGAAATTTTCTCAAGCTTTCCGGCCTGGTAGCCGGCAGCGCGATCTTCAAAAGGAAAAAGGGGGATGTGCTGTCAGCACAGGAAAATTACGATCTCAAGATAGCTTATGGTGAGGAATCATCCAGCATCTGCCCCTTCTGCTCGGTGGGCTGCGGTATCGTCTGCCATGTGCAGGAGGGCGAGCTGATCAATGTCGAGGGCGATCCCGATCACCCCATAAGCCGGGGAACGCTCTGCAGCAAGGGCAGCTCGCTGCGCAATATGGCTCAGATTTTCGACGAGGAGGGAGAACCCCGTCCCAACCCCAACCGGGTTACACAGGTATTCTACCGGGCCCCCTACAGTGATCACTGGGAGGTTAAAGACTGGGACTGGGCCCTGAACAGAATTGCCGAGCGCATCAAGGAGACAAGAGATGAGACTTTCGAGAAGACGGATGAAGAAGGTGTCACTGTCAACCGCACCACCTCCATAGCCCATCTGGGCAGTGCCATGATAAACAATGAGGAAAACTACGCTCTCCATAAACTGACGAGGGCTTTGGGGCTGGTAAATATCGACCACTGTGCCCGTCTGTGACACTCCTCCACAGTTGCCGGTCTCGGCAACACGTTTGGCAGAGGGGCTATGACAAACCACTGGACGGACTATCAAAATTCCGATGTATTCATGAATATCGGCCTCAACACCGCCGAAAACCACCCCGTCTCCATGAAGTGGATAGATAAAGCCCGTGAGGAAAAAGATGCCAGGTTAGTCTGTGTCGATCCCCGCTATACCCGCACGGCGGCCGTATCCGATCTCTATGTGTCCATGCGGCCCGGCACAAATGTGGCCTTTCTCTCGGGAATTATCAACTATGTTCTGGAAAACGAGAAATACAACGAAGAATATATCAAAAACTTCACCAACGCCTCCTATCTCATCGATCCGGAGTATGGTTTTGAGGATGGCATGTTCTCGGGGGCTGAAATGGTAAATGGCAGAATCGCCTATGACAGGGAGGCCTGGTCCTACCAGCAGGACGATGAGGGTAATATCAAGAAGGATAAAAGCCTGGAAGATCCCAGGTGTGTCTTTCAGCTGATGAAGGAACACTATTCCCGTTACGATATAGGTACAGTATGTGATATAACCGGTTCCCCGGAGGATAAATACCGGGAGCTTTGCGAGCTGTACGCAGATACCGGCAGCTCCGATAAAGCCGGTAATATCATGTACGCTATGGGTATCACCCAGTTTACCCACGGTTCGCAGAATGTCCGCTCCATAGCCATGCTGCAGCTGCTTCTGGGCAATATGGGTGTAGCCGGCGGGGGTGTCAATGCCCAGCGAGGCCAGTCCAATGTGCAGGGGGCCTGTGATACCGGCATGCTCTTTCACCTTGTGCCCGGATATATGGGTGTGCCCCGGGCGGAACTTCACCCCACACTGGCCGAATATCTGGAGGAGGAGACACCGGAATCCGGTTACTGGCAGAATACGCCCGATTTCTTCATAAGTCTGCTCAAAGCCTTCTACGGAGAAAATGCCAGCGAAGATAATGACTACTGCTATGACTATCTGCCCAAAATGGACGATATGGACCGCTCACATATAGGCATGTTCAATGAGATGAAAGAGGGCAATATCGAGGGCCTGATCAGCTGGGCCGATAACCCGGCCGTAAGCGGTCCTTCAGCCGGAGATCAGCGCGATTATATGGGAGAGCTGGACTGGCTTGTAGCAGTCGATATCTTTGAAACTGAGACCGCTTCTTTCTGGAAGGAGCCGGGTGTGGACAGCAGCGAGATCAAGACAGAGGTATTCCTGCTGCCGGCGGCTCTGCATATAGAGCGCGCGGGTTCGATAACCAACAGCGGCCGCTGGATACAGTGGCGACATCAGGCCTTAGAACCGGCGGGAGATGCTAAATCCGATCTCTGGATTGCCGATAGAATTTTCAAGGCCGTGCGTGATCTCTACCGGGAAGAGGGGGGCGTAAAACCCGAACCCATAGTTGAAATGAACTGGGATTATGGCGAGGATCCAGACCCCGAACTTGTGGCCAGGGAGCTTAACGGCTATACAACAGGAGAGAGGGAGCTGGTGGCCGATTTCACCGAACTTGCCGATGACGGTTCCACCGCTGCCGGCAGCTGGATTTACAGCGGCTATTATGCAGATGGTGAAGAGCCCGCCACCATGAGCCGCAGGCCAGAAGATGAGGGCATAGGCGCCCATCATAACTGGTCTTTCTCCTGGCCCTTAAACCGCCGCATCATCTATAATCGAGCCGGTGCCGATCCGGAAGGTAAGCCCTGGAATCCCGAGACACCGGTTATCTGGTGGGAGGACGGTGAATGGAAGCGAAACGATGTGCCTGATTTTGATGCCTCTGTTCCGCCGGAGGAGACTGCCGAAAGTCCCTTTATAATGCTGCCGGAACAGCAGGCCAGGCTCTTTGCCCCGGGTTTAGCCGGAGGACCCTTCCCCGAACACTATGAACCCTGGGAGAGCCCCATAGAGAATATTATATCCGGCACACAGTTCAACCCCGCGGTGCGGGAGTGGTATCCCGAAAAGAGGGCAGGGGTGGGCAGTGAGGAATATCCCTATGTGGCCACAAGCTATAGGGTGACCGAGCACTATCAGACAGGTATGCTGACCAGAAACATGCCCTGGCTGAATGAGGCCATGCCCGAACTCTTCGTGGAGATAAGCCCCTCACTGGCCGATGATCTTGATGTGGAGAACGGTGACAGGGTGATAGTCTCCAGTCCCCGCGGCGAGATAGAGGCTGCTGCCTGTGTAACTCCGCGCATAAAACCATTTTCCGTTAACGGAAGTGAAGTTGAGATGGTGGGGCTCCTCTGGCACTGGGGTTATGCCGGTATGTCCACAGGCCCTGTGGCCAATGATCTCTCACCCGCAATTGGTGATCCCAATACAACCATCCCCGAATACAAGGCCTTTCTGTGTGATATCCGCAAAGGGGGGGCGTAAACAATGGCTGAAATGGCGATTTTAAATGATGTGACAGGCTGTATGGGCTGTAAGGCCTGCCAGACGGCCTGCAAGCAGTGGAATGAACTGCCGGCGGAGAAGACAAAGTTTGCTGACAGCGGCAGCTATCAAAACCCGGCAGATCTCTCCTCACTGACCTGGAATCTGGTGCAGTTCAACGAATGGGAGGAGGAAGAAGAGGTGAGCTGGGCTTTCAGCAGGCGGGCCTGTCTGCACTGCAGCGATGCCGCCTGTATTGATATCTGTCCACCGGAGGCTATAAACAGGACAGAAGAGGGGTTTGTCATCATAGACCGGGAGGAGTGTCTGGCCTGCGGTATGTGTGAGGAAGCCTGCCCCTTCGATGTTCCCCGCCTGGGCGGTGAGGCCAGAAAATGCACATTCTGTCTGGACAGGGTGAAAAATGATCTAAAACCGGCCTGTGTGGCGGCCTGTTCCAACGAGGCTTTAGTCTACGGTGAGCGCGAAAAACTTGTGGAAAGAGCCCATGAAATTGCAGGCAGGGATCCGGACTGGCAGGTCTATGGTGAGGATGAGCTTGATGGTCTGCATGTGATCTACGTGCTCCCCGCTGAGAGTGAGCGCTTCCAGCTTTCCCGCTCACCCCAGCCGGGAGGTATGGTCTATCTGCTCAAGGCCTTAAAGCACTGTCTGCCCGGCACACTGGCCTGCAGTGTAAGCGCCAGGCTGCTGGCAGATAGAGATGAACCGCAGAGAGGTTAGAGCAAAAAAATCTGCAGAGCAAATAAAGATCTGGAGCGGCCCCCGCGTTCAGCGAACGGGGGCTGCTCCTAATTTGGGGATAGGAATATATTGACCGTCAATTGGATATTTTCACCTTCAGCTCCCTCAGATCCGTCAGCCGGCAGAGGGGGGCATCATTTCCGAGATCATTGGCTGTCAGCTTGAGGCTGTTCAGTCCTTCCAGCTCTGCCAGAGGCTTGATATCGCGGATATTATTGTGGCTCACATCAACTATTGTCAGTTCTTCCAGACCTTCCAGAGCGGCGATCTCCTCGAGATGATTGTGCTGAAGATAGAGCACCGAGAGATCCTGCAGACTGGAAAGAGCCTCTGCACTGTCAAGTTCGTTCTCACTTAAATCAAGCAGCATCAGGCCTTCCAGCCGGGACAGTGGTGATATATCTCCCAGATCGTTTTCCGCCAGGTAAAGAAATCTGAGTTCTTCTAACTCCCCGAGGGGGGATATGTCATCTATGCTGTTATCGCTGAGATTGAGCCATTTCAGCTCATCCAGCTCGGCCAGAGGAGAGATATCGGTTATTTCGTTTCCCTCAAGCTCCAGCCTGCTGAGCGAGTGCAGCTGTTCTATGCCCTGCAGAGATTCTATTCCTCTCTCCTGCGGTCTAAACCACTCCAGATCGGCTACCTCATCGGAACAGAGTGGTTCTTCTTCGCTCTCAAGCGCTTCTCTTACTGATTGTTCCAGGTTTGCATCGGCAAACTCCACAGTTTCAGCACCGGCTTCAGATTGCATGACTTTTGGTGACAGCAGCAGGGCCAGAATCAAAACGAGTGTGGTTATCAGCATTCCCCGGGCGGTGAGCGGATATTCTTTCATGAATTTTCACCTCCACGCATAATTGTTCTTATAATCACAAATACCGACAAAAAAAGCCGAATAGCAGCGTCAAATTGGTTTCTTGAGGGCCAGAGCAGAGCAGTTCATGCCGTAAATTAGTGGCAGTGATGGTATATGGGCGGCATAGAAACCCCGTCAGAGTCAGAATAACTGTCGGCAGGCGCCTGAAGTCAGATCACTCAAGTTAAAAATTTCACTATCCTTGTCTTTATTATAACCCGGCCGGGACATCAATGCAAGCTGCAGGGAGGCTTTCTGGAGGTTTATATTATTCTCTAGATGCTTTAGAAGGTATCTAAGAGGACTGCATGCTTCAATCTAACATTTGCTAACTTTTAGAGCATTTTATACCCATCAGCAGTTGAGCAGGAATTATCAGGGCCTGTCCATAATTAAATAACATAGCAGAGAGAAGGAGAAGGCCGGAGAAGGAGGGATATAGATGTCAATATATGATAGTGTAATTAAACTTTTGATCGAGGAAAATATCGATGAATTGAAGAACATTTTAAATGATGAGGATCTGGTGGATCTTGTCCAGCTTATGCAGGAGCTGGATCCGGAGGGCAGGGTGGTATGTTTTCGCCTGCTGGATAAGGATCTGGCCATTGAGGTCTTTGAGAAGCTTGATGTCGAGCTGCAGGAGGTTCTGATCACCGATTTTGCCGAAACTGAAGCGGCCGAGACCTTCAAAAATCTGGCTCCTGATGACAGGGTGCGCCTGCTCGACGAGCTGCCGGCTAAGGTGGCCAAAAGGCTTTTAAACCACCTCTCACCGGAGAAGCGGGAGGAGACCTCCGAGCTCATGGGCTATAAGGAGGAGACGGCCGGCAGGGTCATGAACCCCGATTATGTGCGGGTGCGCAGGGGGACGACTGTGGAGGAGGCTGTCGATAAGCTCAGGGCCATGAAGGAAGAGCGCGAAAATATATATAATCTGTATGTGACCGATGAGACCAGGATACTTGAGGGTGTCATAAACCTCGATGATCTGGTCCTGGCCGAGCCCGATGCTCCTGTGGAGGAGATCATGAACGACGAACCGATCATGATAGATACCGACCTTGACCAGGAGGAGGCGGCCCGAATAATGCAGGAGCAGGACCTTCTGGATGTGCCTGTGGTCGATCATGAGAACAGGCTGGTAGGTATTATCACCATAGACGATGCGGCCGAGATCATGGAGCAGGAGACCACAGAGGATATCTTCGAGATGGCTGGTCTGGATACACTCAAGGCCGATGAGGCCGTCAAGAGCCGGACGATGATCGAGGGATCGCTGATGGATATCTGGAAGGTGAGGATACCCTTTCTGCTGATAGCGCTGGCAGGTGGCCTGATGGCAGGAGCCGTTGTCGATGGTTTCGAGGAAACTCTAGAGGCCATAGCCGCCGTGGCGGTTTTCATCCCGGTCATCATGGATATGGGTGGTAATGTCGGCACCCAGTCTTCGACCATCTTTTCCCGGGCTTTAGCCCTGGGCCAGATCAATATCAGGCGCTTTGCCCGCTATTTTCTCAAGGAGATCAGCGTGGGCGCCACAATGGGTACTATGCTGGGAGTTCTGGCAGGAATAATCGCTCATTTCTGGCAGGGCATTCCCCGCTTCGGTCTGACCGTGGGCATCTCACTGGCCCTGACGGTGACGATAGCAAGCAGTCTGGGCTTTTTCATCCCCTTCGTGCTCTATAAGCTCGATCTGGATCAGGCTGCGGGTTCAGACCCTGTGATCACCACCATCAAGGATATCACCGGGCTTCTCATCTACTTTTCACTGGTAAATCTGTTCATGGGCTTTCTGCTCTGATCTGCGAAGATCAAGCTTTTGGGCCGGCTCGCTGCCGGTCTTTTGCCGGTTTTTATCGACAATATGGTGGATCCAGTTGTTGTAGAATAGCTGTCCGTGAGACCGCCAGATTACCTGCGGATTGCGGGAGGGGTCATCACCGGGAAAGTAATTCTCGGGGATATCGATATCCAGTCCCTTCCTGCGATCGCGCAGGTATTCTTTTTTTAGTGTATCGGCCTCATATTCGAAATGGCCCAGCTGGTAGACCTGACTGAGATCGCTGCTGGCGGCCAGATGCAGGCCGGCCCGGGGTGAATCCATCAGAATATCGATCTCCTCACAGGCTTCAAGTTCAGAACGCCTGAGTTTACTGTGGCGGGAGTGGGGTATCATGATTTCTTCCCCAAAACCCTGCAGCAGCCGGCTGTGAGGGCGGATGACATTGTGTTTGTAGACGCCGAAGAGCTTCTCATCCCGATCATATTTTTCCAGTCCGTGCCGATGGTGGAGCACGGCCTGAGCCGCCCAGCAGATAAATAATGTGGAGGTTATGTTTTTGCGGCTCCACTGAAATACCCCGGTGAGCTCCTGCCAGTATTCGACATTTTCGAAGGGCATCTGCTCCACAGGAGCACCGGTTATTATTAGCCCATCGTAGTCTTTGTCGTTTTCCATGGCTGCGGCCGGATCGCTGTAGAATTTCTCCATATGCTCTGAATCCACATGACTGGGCCTGTAGCTGGCGGGATGGATGAGTTCTATATCGATTCTGCAGGGGGTTCCCGCCAGAAGCC
>CAYXAK010000031.1:0-14830 GCA_964462585.1 uncultured Halanaerobiaceae bacterium | reverse complement strand
CTGGCGGGATGGATGAGTTCTATATCGATTCTGCAGGGGGTTCCCGCCAGAAGCCGGATGAGCTGGCGCTCTGTGGCTTTTTTGGTCGGCATCAGATTGAGCAGGAGAAAATTGAGCCTGGGAGCTGCAGGACTGTATTTTTTCCGGGCCAGCATTGTCAGTCCCTCCTGGCGCAGCTGGCTGAACGCGGGCAGATTCTCTGGTATGATTGCTGGCATGGTTTGATCTCCTTTCCACTGCTCTTTTCTTCTGAGCAGATAATTATTCAGATTGCGGCCGCACTGGTTAGGGCCTGCTCTAAATCCTTTCTGATATCAACAAAGTTCTCGATGCCGATAGAGAGCCTGATCATATCTTCTTTTACGCCGGATTTCTTCCGCTCCTCTCTGCTCAGCTGCTGATGTGTGGTGCTGGCGGGATGGATGGCAAGTGTTTTGGCATCACCCACATTGGCCAGATGGGAGATGAGATCCAGATTTTCGATAAATCTCACACCGGCCTCTCTGCCACCCTTGATGCCGAAGGTGAGCATGGCTCCAAAGCCTCCCTCCAGATATTTGCTGGCGTTCTCGTGGGTTATATGCCCTTTTAGGCCGGGATAGTTCACCCAGCTAACCTCTTCCCTGTCAGCGAGAAATTCAGCGGCTCTCTCCGCATTCTGACAGTGCTGGTCCATGCGCAGACCCAGTGTCTCCAGCCCCTGCAGAAAGAGAAAGGAGTTGAAGGGACTGAGGCAGCTGCCGAGATCACGCAGCAGCTGGACGCGGGCTTTGGCTATATAGGCTGCCGGCCCGAAATGATCGGTATAGACTATACCGTGATAGCTGGGATCGGGCTCGCTCAGCTCGGGATAATTGTAAGCCTCCCAGTCAAAACTGCCGCCGTCGACTATGATGCCGCCGATTGAGGTGCCGTGGCCGCCTATGAATTTGGTGGTGGAGTGGATGACGATATCGGCCCCGTATTCCAGGGGGCGGCAGAGATAGGGAGTGGCGAAGGTATTATCGATGATGAGGGGCAGACCGCTGTCATGGGCCACAGCGGCCACCTTTTCTATATCGGGCACATCGAGGCGGGGGTTGCCGATCGTCTCCAGATAGAGGGCACGGGTATCGCTGTCGATTTTTTCTGAGAAGCTTTCAGGGCTGCTGGAATCGGCAAACTTAACATCTATACCGTATTTGGGCAGTGTGTGGGCAAAGAGATTATAGGTGCCGCCGTAGAGGGAGCTGCCGCTGACGATATTCTGTCCCTCGCGGGTGATATTGAGTATGGCGATGGTCTCGGCCGACTGTCCGGAGGCCACGGCCAGAGCTCCCACACCACCTTCCAGCGAGGCCATGCGCTCCTCCAGAACGCCATTGGTGGGGTTCATTATGCGGGAGTAGATATTTCCCGACTCCTCCAGAGCAAAAAGATCAGCAGCATGGTCGGTATCGTCGAATACATAGGAGGTCGTCTGATAGATGGGAACCGCCCTGGCCCCTGTGGCAGGGTCGGGCTTTTGACCTGCGTGCACGCTTTTGGTGAAAAAACCCTGTTTTTGTGGACTGTTCTCTTCCTTGCTCATATTTATATCTCCTTTCTCAGTGGATATATGGCATTTACTGTTAAGTCGCTCTCGGCCAGGCTCTTTTCGAGTTCTTCTCTTGTGGCAGCTGTGGTGAGAAAAACTTTTTCAGGGCCGATCTCACAGCTGCTTTCGATATCGATGCCCGGGAAGCTCTCGGGCTCAGCTCCTTCACCGCGAATATAGTAGCTGGAGCGATGTTTTTCCCGGGGAAGAAACCCCTTGTTCTGTCGGTCTCGGACTGCAGAACTTTCGTCCGGTTCGTCCAGAATGCTGTCAGAGCCGGGAGCATAAGATCTATCCCCCAATCTGAGCAGATCCCTGAGAATGGCGCTGGCCGTGGGCAGACTGCCGGCGCCCGGACCGCTGAAGGAGAGGCTGCCGCCGGCTTCGCTCTCGATGCGGACTGAATTTTCGGCATCATCCACGCGGGCCAGGGGATGATTTTGGGGCAGAAGCGTGGGCTCCACGCTCAGCTCCAGCCCCTGCGGACGGCTGCGGGCCAGTGCCAGCAGTTTGAACTTCAGCTCCAGCTCTTCTGCCGCCCGGTGATCTATTTCCTCGATATCGGCTATGCCCTGGCGGTGAATATCCTGCCAGGAAAACCAGCTTTTTTGGGCCAGCGAGGCCAGCAGCGCCAGCTTGTATACGGCATCCTGGCCCGTTATATCGTCACGGGGATCGGCTTCAGCATAGCCCAGATCCTTTGCTTCAGCCAGGACCTCCTCGAAACCGGCTTTATTCTGTGAGAGCCGGGAGAGAATAAAGTTGCTGGTGCCGTTGATGATGCCGGTTATCTGCTCTATATCATCGACTTTAACCGTCCGGTGTAAATTTTCTATAACGGGCACCGCTCCTGCCACACTGGCCTCGAAGAGAAGACGGGCATTATTATCGGAGGCGGTCTTAAGCAGCTCATCTCCCCGGTGGGCCATGAGCTTCTTGTTGGCGGTGATCACATCCAGGCCCCTCTCCAGAGCCCGGCTGATAAAAGTAGCGGCAGGTTCGATGCCGCCGATAACTTCCACAATGATATCGAGATTTAGTTCATCCAGCAGATCTGCAAAATTGTCGGTTATAAGGGCCGGATCGACATCGACCTCTCTTTCTTTTTGCGGGTTATCGACGAGTATCTTTTCGATGCTGAACTGATCCGTATGATCACGGTTGATCAGCTTCCAGACCCCCGAGCCGACTGTGCCCAGGCCTAAAAGCCCGATCTTCTTTTTGCTCATATATATTCATTCCTCCCCTCAAAATCAACCGATTTGAGCGAGAGTGAGAGGAGGAGAAATAAAAAATCCCCTTCCTGAAAGAGGAAGAGGTGTGGTTAACACCGCTTATCTCTCAGGAATAATTCCTGCAGGATTTGGCACCAAGCATCCCTGGCGGGAATGCCGGTTGCCGGGCTTCACAGGGCCAGTCCCTCCACCACTCTCGATAAGCAACAGGATATTCAGATTTTGAACCATGCTAACATTTTAAAGCTAACCTGTCAAGTTTAGGGCCGAATTTTAATTTTTTTGACATCTATGCCCGGCTATAACCAGTTCACTCAACCTTAAAATTATCACGACTATTAAATAATCGTGATAATTTTTAACTATTTTAAAAGGTGTTTAAATTTTTTTATATAATAATAAATAATAGCATCAGCTCATTAACATATAACAGATAAAATTGGCAAAGGGGGGTTTTATGGCTGATAACAAATCTTCGGGGTATATCATTAAATCGGTTGTGAGAGCTTTTGAAGTTTTGGAGTTCTTAAGCCAGGAAGACTATATAGGCGCAACTGAACTTGCTGAAAGGTTTGATATATCAAAGACAACAGCCTTCAATATTCTCTGTACTCTGGAGAAGATAGACTATATAAAGCAGAGCCCTCGAGATGGCAAGTATTATCTATCCGCCAAAATACTTGAGTTGAGCAAAGATCTCGAGTTTAAATTGCGGGAGCAGGCAAAACCCTATCTCCGAGAGCTTTCTCGTAACTCCAATGAGACTATAAATCTGGTTATTAGAACCGGTAAAAAAGTATTATATATTGATAAAGTGGAGTCCTCGGAGCCTCTGCAGATAAATACCAAAGTGGGGAAAAAAGAAGAAATATACTGTACAGCAGTGGGTAAAGTCATTCTGGCTTTTACCAGAAAAGATGAAAGGAATATAATTCTAAATAAACTCGAATTTAAAGCACACACTAAAAATACCATTATGTCTTTACCTGAGTTGAGGAAAAATTTGGAGAGTATACGTAAAAAGGGATATGCCATTGATAATGAGGAATTTTGTAAGGGGGTTAAATGTATAGCCGGTCCTGTGTTTGACCATACCGGCAGCATTAAGGCGGCGGTAAGCATCACCGGGCCTCAAGAAAGAATAAATGAAAAAGGTGAAGATGAGCAGATTGAAATGGTTAAAAAGACCTGTAAGCAGATTTCAAAAGCACTTGGTTACAGGGGAGAAGAATAACGCTTTTAATTTTTTGTTTACATAATTGAAGAGCGTTTAACTATATTAAACAAAACGGTATTTTGGACTAGCTTTAACCGGGGAGGGATTAAGTTGTCAGGTAAAAAGAGCATTCTGGATTTCAAGGAGATGAAGGAAAACGGTGAAAAAGTGGCATGGATCACGGCTTATGATTTTCCCACCGCTCAGTTTGCCGAAAAAGCCGGCATGGATATGATACTTGTTGGTGATTCGCTGGGCATGGTGGTCAAAGGATATGAGGGAACAGAACCTGTGACTATGGAAGATTGTATTGCTCATTCTCAGGACGTAAGAAGGGGAGCTCCCAATACCTTTTGTATAGGTGATATGCCATTGGGTTCTTATCAGGCTTCCAGTAAAGAGGCAGTAAAAAATGCCATGAGGTTTTTAAAAGAGGCAGATATGGATGCAATCAAATTAGAAGGTGGCCGCAGAGTCTGTGATCAAATAGAAGCTATTACAGAAGCTGGAATTGTGGTTTTCGGACATATAGGTTTAACACCCCAAAGCTCTGGTCAGCTGGGAGGATTTAAGGCTCAGGGTTTACATATTGATAGTGCTCGTGAGCTTATCAGGGATGCAATAGCTGTTGAGGAGGCTGGCTGTGAAGCTCTTTTGATTGAAGCAGTGCCACCAAAAGTCACAGAATTTATAGCCGAAAGATTAGAAATACCTGTGTATTCCATTGGTGCTGGAAAACCATGTGATGGTCAGCTTTTAATATGTGGAGATATGCTGGGGATGTTTGAGGCGTTCACCCCTAAATTTGTTAAACAGTACGCAAATCTCGCTGAAATTGAAACAGAGGCTTTTAAAGAATATATTGAAGAAGTTAAAGAAGGCAAATTTCCCACTGAAGATCATGTATATAAGATCAAAGATAGTGCAGAAGAATTTGAAGAGATGTTTGCTGAATTTGAGTGAAAATAGAATGGCCAGGCAGGTGATAATAAATTTCACTGTGTTTATGGAGGGGAGTTTATGAAACAAAAAATTTCAAAGCGCAGTCAGAATATAAATAGATCTGAGATCTTCGAGATGCTGGCACAGGCCAGTAAATATGATGATGTTGTTAATTTCGGAGTAGGGGAGCCTCATTTTAACACCCCATCTGAAATTATTGACTACTCTTATGAAAGGGCATCTTCAGGATATACCAGTTATACAGTAAATGCCGGTGATATAAAAGTGCGGGAGGCGATTGCCCGTAAACTGGATGAAGAAAATAATATTGAAGTTGATCCTGAATCAGAGATTATTATTACCATAGGCGGTATAGAGGCTATCTTTCTGCTGCTTATGGTTCTGGTAGAGTCCGGGGATGAAGTCATTTTTCAGGATCCCAGCTGGGTTAATTATGAGGCTCAGATAAGGCTGATGGGGGCAACACCTGTCCGGGTTGCGGTTAAAGAAGAGAATTATTTTGCACTGCGTGCTGAAGATATTGCTGAAAAAATTACCGATAGTACCAGTGTTATAATGATAAACTCGCCTAACAATCCCACCGGGGGAGCCATAAAAAAGGAGGAACTGAAGAAAATTGCCCGCCTTGCATATGAAAATGACATTATCATGTTGACCGACGAGACGTATGAAAAAATTTGTTATGACATAGAACACTTTAGTCCCGGTTCCCTGGACAAATACAGAGATAATATCGTCAGCGTTTTCAGTTTTTCCAAGGCCTATGCCATGACGGGCTGGCGGGTTGGATTTGCCGCAGGCCCTGCCCCTATAATAAAGGAAATGATCAAGATTCATGATAGCATAGGCTTATGCACACCTTCTATTTCCCAGGCTGCTGCCCATAAAGCACTGCAGATAGAAGATGAGGTGGTAGAGAAAATGGCGGCAGAATTCAAAAATAATCGGGATCTGCTTGTAGAGGGGGTCAATTCTCTGCCTGGATTTAGCAGTATATATCCCCGGGGAACGTTTTATTCTTTCGTTAACGTTCAAGACATACCAAAAGATTCGCTGACTCTGGCCCGGGATATGCTGGATAAAGTTCAGGTAGTAACTGTTGCCGGCAGTTCTTTCGGACAGGCCGGGGAGGGCTATCTACGCTTTTCCTATGCTAATTCATCTGACAGGATAGAGGAAGGTCTTGAGAGAATATTTCATTACATAAAAAATTACATTTGAAAAGCAGAGAGCATTATAAAAGGATGAAGCCCAGGAGGATAAAAATCTATGTTAAAATATGCTTTTAAGAGATTGATGTGGTTGATTCCTACTTTATTGGGTGTGATGATATTTCTATTCAGTATGACATATATGCTTCCGGGCAATCCTGCAGATATTATTTTAGGCCCGAGGGCTACACCGCAGATGGTTGAACAGATGAATCAAAGGCTGGGCCTCGATCAACCCTGGCCAGTGAGCCTGGTGAATTATATTGGAAATGTGCTGCGGGGGGATCTGGGTACATCTATATTCCGGGATGTACCTGTAGAATATCTTATCATGAGAGTTTTACCTTATACAATTGCTCTGACGTTGACAGCTATGCTCCTGGCGGTCATATTGGGAATTGGTCTGGGACTTATATCTGCCGCTTTTGAAAATACACTTCTGGATAAAGCTATAACTTTTCTGGCTTTGATCTGGGCTTCGGTGCCCAATTTTATCTGGGCTGTGGTTTTTATTTTGATTTTCTCTCTTCAGCTGGGCTGGCTGCCAGTTACCGGGGGAGGAGAATCGGGAAATATATTAGACCGGATTTATCATTTGATTGGACCGGCAACTGCTCTGTCTCTAACCTGGGCCGGCTATATTGCACGAATTGTCAGAAGTTCCATGCTGGAGACACTCCAGGCTGATTTTATTATCACGGAAAAATCTTTCGGCCTGCCTATCTCACTGATTTTTTACAAGTATGCACTGAAAAGAGCTATTAAGCCCGCTATAGCTGTCATAGCTTTAGGACTGGGGCGTCTGCTTGGAGGAGCTGTATTCGTTGAAGTTATTTTTTCCCGTCCAGGTCTTGGACAGCTGCTGGTAGACGCCATAAATATGCGCAATCTACCAGTAGTAAGAGGAGGAGTATTAATTGCTGCCCTGCTTTTTATTCTGGCTAATATGGTAGCAGATATATCTTATGCTTATTTCGATCCGCGTATAAGATACGAATAAAAGGGATATACAAGCTAGTGGTTGGGGTGAATATAATATGAAGAAATATTCAAGAGAATTTGCTCGCTGGCACCGCAAAATAAAAAGATATCTGGATATTATGAAAGCAGATTATCGCACCTATTTCGGAGGATCGCTGATATTCATTTTCCTGTTTACAGGGTTATTTGCACCGCTGTTAGCTCCTCATCATCCCTATGAAACGGATGTGACCAGGAGACTGGAAACCCCCTCACGTGAACATCTGGCAGGAACAGATGAGCTGGGGCGAGATATTTTTAGCCGTATAATTTACGCCTTTCGTATTTCCATTATGGTAGCTTTTGGAGGGGTTTTAATATCAGTCACGGGAGGCATTATTCTGGGCACCATGGCAGCCTATTTTGGAGGTTTTGTAGATAATACTCTGCTGCTAATATTTGATATAATAAGAGCTTTCCCTCCCATTATTCTCATATTATCTCTGGTTTCCGTAGTGGGTCCTTCCCTTCGCAATATAATAGTTATTCTGGGGGTGACCATTATGCCCAGATACGGCAGGGTGATCAGGGCTGAGACATTATCAGTTAAAGAAGAAGATTATGTTACTGCAGCCAGAACTATTGGGGCAGGCACCCCGCGTATTCTGTTCAAAGAAATACTGCCTAATGTTTTTCCCTCTGTATTGGTGCTGGCTGGAATGGATATGGCTTCAATGATAATGTGGGAAGCAGGACTTTCATTTTTGGGTTTCGGTGTACAGCCACCTGCAACCAGCTGGGGGCTGATGTTGAGGCAGGGATATGACTTTATTCAAATCTTACCCCATATGATCTTATTCCCTGCATTTTGCATTTCTCTTACTATGTTGGGCTTTTCCACGTTTAGCGAATCACTCAGAAAAGCATTCAACCCCAGAACAAGTTCCCCGGTAGAAGCGGAAATTGATGAAGGGATGGCATAAGTCATGAATTCAAATGATATTTTGCACGTAAAAGATCTGTCGGTGGAATATCACACCCGTCATGGCAGTGCCCGTGCTCTCAATAATATAACTTTTTCTCTGGCAGAAAAGGAAATTTTTGGTCTGGTTGGGGAGAGCGGCAGCGGCAAATCTACCACCGCTAAAACAATATTGCAGATACTGCCGCAGGCAGCAGAGATAAAAAGCGGTCAGATTTTGTTCAGGGAACATGATCTTCTTCAGCTGGATGAAAAAGATATCAATCGAGATTATCGGGGCAACGAAATTTCAATGGTAATTCAGAATCCTCAAAATGCGCTTAACCCTGTTTTTACGGTTAAGGAACAGCTGCTTGACGTGATGAGATATAACAAAGGGTATGAAGATATGAACAAAAAACAGCTGACAGAAAGAGCTGTTAATATGCTCTCTGAAATGGGAATAGCAGAGGCTGAATCTAGAATTTCAGAATACCCTCATCAGTTTAGCGGTGGTATGAAGCAGAGGGTTATGCTGGCCATGGCCTTCATATGCAACCCCACTTTGCTTTTAGCAGATGAACCCACTACTGCTCTGGATGTAACTATAGAAGCACAAATTTTACAGCTTCTTAAGGATAGTGTGAATAAATTTGATACATCTGTCCTGTATATAACCCATGATCTTAGCGTCATCAATGAGGTTACCGATCGAACTGCTGTCATGTATGCGGGCAATATAGTGGAAATTGCAGATACCGATGAACTGTTTTCCAGTCCCGAACACCCCTATACTAGAGGTCTAATTAAATGTATTCCCGGCAGCAGCGAGAGGGAAGAAATTTTGCCCACCATTCCGGGCAGGGTGGCATCCCTGACTGATCTGCCTTCGGGCTGTAATTTTTATAAACGATGTGATTGCAAGCAGAAGGAATGCAGAAAGCAGGAGCCTCAACTGCAGGAGTTATCCCCGGGGCATTTTGTGGCGTGTTTCAGACACGGTGAAGTTTCAGCCGAGGTGAAAAAAACATGAATTTAGTGGAGATAGAAGATCTGCAAGTACATTTCACCAAAGAAGCGGGCTTGCTGGATAAATTTCTGGGCAAAAGCTCCCAGAAAATTTATGCAGTCGATGGGGTAAATATTTCTATTGAGCCACAGGAGACATTTGGCCTGGTGGGGGAAAGCGGCTGTGGCAAAAGCACAGTAGCTAATTCTATTTTACAGTTAGTTGAACCCAGCAGAGGCGATATATTTTTTGACGGCATCAATATAAGGGAGGCTGATCATCAGCAGTTAAAACAGCTCAGGCGGCGTGTGCAGCTTATCTTCCAGGACCCTATATCTTCTCTCAATCCACGCAAAACTGCAGAAGAAATCCTGGAAGCACCTTTTAAAATACATTCAGAGCTGAAGGAAAACATAGGTGATGTTGATGGAGAAATTGATCGACTCTTTGAGATGGTAGATCTATCGCCACAGGCCAGATATAAGTTCCCCCATGAATTCAGCACCGGGCAGGCCCGAAGAATTGGAATAGCAAGGGCTTTAAGTTTAAGGCCTGATCTTCTGGTCTGTGATGAACCCACAGCCGGTCTGGATGTTTCCATCAAAGCTGCAGTTATAAATCTTATGATTCGTCTGCAGGATGAACTGGATTTAACCTATCTGTGGATTTCTCATGATCTGCATGTGGTAAAACATATAAGTGACAAGTTAGGGGTTATGTATCTTGGGAAGATGATGGAAAAGGGGCGGTCGGAGGTGATTTTTTCTGCTCCTCTCCACCCATATACATATGCCCTCTTTCAATCCTCACCCGGTGTTGAAAAAGAAGAGGAAGGGGAAGATAGTTTTGTGCTGGGGGGAGAAGTGCCGAGCCCCATCAATCCGCCTTCGGGCTGCAGCTTTCATCCGCGATGTCAGCATGCTATGGATATTTGCAGCCAGCAGGAGCCTGAACTTCTTAAGGTTGAAAAACGGGAGGTAGCCTGTCATCTATATGATTAATATCAAATAAGCAGTTTTTCTGACAGGGGGTGATGAAAACAATTTATCAAAAATAACTTTTTAATCCTGGTTTAGACCATACTTAAGAATTTTTATTCTGGTCACTGCAGGAAATTTAAATATTATAGCACTTAACTTTCTTCTGACAGGAGGTATTAAAATATGAAAAATTTACGCTTTATTATCATTGCTTTACTGGTGCTCACAATGGCTGCAGGATTTACAGCCAGCAGGGAAGCATTGGCTTTATCGGGAGATTCAACTCTGCGCATTGCAACTCTGGACCATACCCAGACCCTCGACCCTCCCTATTTAAATACTCTCTGGAATGACGGAAATATCATGTTCGATATTTTTGATGGACTGGTTCAATATAAACCGGGTACGTTTGAGATAGAGCCCGGCCTGGCTACTGAGTGGGAAATTTCTGAAGACAGCAGGGAGATAACCTTTTATCTGCGCGAGGATGTACAATTTCATGGTGATTATGGCGAGTTTACAGCCGAAGACGTTAAATTCAGTTTTGAGAGGATAGCTGAGGATGACACAGTGCCTGATCATGAACAGTTTCTCTACCTGGAAGAAGTAGAAATTGTCGATGACTATACTGTAAAATTACATCTGGAAGAACCTATGTCTCAGCTTTTTACAACCAGTCTTCCTTATAATGCTGGACTCATTGTCTCCAAAGATGCAGTGGAGGAGATGGGAAGAGAAAACTTTGCACAAAATCCGGTGGGGACCGGTCCCTATGAATTTGAAAGCTGGCATGAAGATATAGTTCTGACGAGAAATGAAAATTACTGGAATGAAGATGCATTTGTGGAAAATGCTCCAGAGAGAGTAGAATACACCCCTATGGATGATGCTTTTGCCCGGGCTTCTGCCATTCAGACAGCAGAGATAGATATAGGTGAGACCAGCCTTGATATGAAAGATAGACTTGAATCTGATTCCAGTGTGGAAGCTAGAATTACCGAAGGTCGGGGCTACTGGTGGGTGAACTTCACAGCCGATAAAGAGCCTATGACCGATATTAATCTCAGAAAGGCTCTGCGTTATATTATAGATCCAGATGAGATAATCGAAGGTGCTTTTGCCGGTCTGGGAGAGAGAGTGGACACGATGTTAGCACCAGATTATCTGGGCTACTGGGAGGATGCTCCCTCTTATGATGTAAATGATGTAGGGGAAGATCACGTATGGGAACTGCTGGAAGAAGCGGGGTATCCTCAGGGGGAAGGGCTGGAGCTTTCCATCAGATCGGGGACAGCAGATGAAAGAAGACTGTCCTCAGAAATAATTCAGGCACAGCTGTCCAGATGGAATATTGATTCATCCATAGAAACCATGGAAATGGGGGCGTTTATTGATGCAGCTCAGGAGGGAACACATCACATAGGAGTCGATGTTTATACCACCAATCCTTCTCCAGCTTATAATACTCAGTGGTTCCAGGCCGGACACCACTGGAATTTCTTCCAGTGGGGGAGCGAAGAATATGATAGATTATGGGAAGAACTATCCCGTACACTTGATGAAGATGAACAGCATGAAATAGCTGTGGAAATGCAAAAAATACTCGATGAAGAGGCACTTTCCGTATGGTTAACCTATGGTGCGAAAGTGTGGGGTTTGAGCGAAAATGTAGATGAATTTACAATTCAGCCGGATAATGTAATCATCCTGCCCCACCAGACCAGCATGAGTAACTGATATTGGAGCATATTACCCCCGGGCCCTGATCCGATATGGTCAGGGTCCGGGGTAAATTACATAGTATATCAGGCTTATTATTCTATAAAAAATAAAAAAATATCTGTCGAAAGGAGCACAAATTTTATGATTATGCAGGGAGACAGGTTCAATATAACACCATTAAATTATCTTTCACAAGAGGACATGCAGACTATCCACTCTGCATCGATGGAGCTTTTAGAGGAAGTGGGGGTTAATTTATATCACGATGAAGCCGCAGAAATGCTTTCTGATGCCGGCGCCTTCCTGGAAAAAATTGATGGGGAGGAAGGTTTTAGAGCTTATATACCAACTGCTCTGACAGAATGGGCTTTAAATCAACCGCCTTCTCGTGTTACTGTATATGATCGCCAGGGGCAGGCATCTCTCTATCTCGAAGGTAGAAACTCTTATTATGGCACAGGTTCAGATTGCCCCTATTTGCTGGACAGTTTTTCGAAGGAGAGAAGGGCCTTTAAGTACGAAGATGTAGAAAATGCTGTTAAGCTGGTTGATGCCCTGGATAATATAGATTTTGCAATGTCTATGGGGCTTATTTCCGATGTTGATAAACAACTATCCTATCAGCATGAATTTGCCATTATGCTTCGTCAAACCACAAAGCCACACGTGATTACCGCTGGTGACAGAGATTCTCTGGAAGACCAGGCAAAAATGGCTGCAGCTGTGGTTGGGGGAATGGATAAGCTAAAAAGACAGCCCATTTTTGTGCTTTATGATGAACCAACCTCCCCGCTAATGCACTCATTTGAGGCCGTGAATAAGCTGCTTTATATGGCGGAAAACAGCCTGCCAACTAATTATGCTCCGGGAATGATGGCTGGCTCCACAGGCCCCATAACAATGGCTGGATCTATGGCTCAGGCCAATGCAGAAATTCTTTCCGGGCTTGTCATACATCAACTTAAAAACCCGGGAGCCCCTTTTGTTTACGGTGCGGGCACTTCCCCGGTGGATATGAGCAGTATGCAGCCCACTTATTCTGCCCCGGAAGCTGTGGTCAGTCAGGCGGGCATGAGTGAGTTAGGACGTCAATTATACAATCTGCCTACATGGGGATTTGCAGGCTGTAGTTCTTCCAAGCTTGCTGACAGTCAGGCGGTTTATGAGGCTTCTAATTACATGATGATGGCTGGCGTGACGGGAACTAATTTAATCCATGATGTGGGATATATTGAATCAGGTATGACCTTTTCTTTTGATCTGCTTGTCATATGTGATGAAATTATTGGACAGCTGCGGAGAATGATGGATGGGATTAAAGTTGATGAAGAGCACCTGGCTTTAGAGGCTGTTAAAAGAGTCGGTCCAGGAGGACATTTTCTGGGTGATGAACATACTTTTAATCATTTCAAGGATAACTGGCAGCCCGATCTTACAGATAGAAGCACATTTGAAAACTGGAGCGAGAATGGAGCTACCACAATGCTGGATAGAGCCCGGGAAAAAATAGATTATATCATTGAAAATCATGAGGCCGAAGATATTTCAGAAGAAGCTGACAGTAAAATTGATGATATAATTGCCGGAGCTGAAGCCAGGGAGAAGGTGACAGAAGATGACTGATGATAGCGACCGTGGTGCTGATGGATTTTCCTCAGCAGCCATTCACAGCGGAAATAATACCTGTTCCCGGACAGGGGCCATCAAAGCACCTGTTTATTATGCTTCAAGTTATGAGTTTGAAGGGGTTCAGGATGGGGCTCGAAAATGTGAGGATCACCATGCTGGTTATTGTTATACACGTCAGAGCAATCCCAGTCAGAATCTATTTGAACAGAAAATAGCTGCCCTGGAAGGAGCTGAATCTGCACTGGCTTTTGCTACTGGTACCGGAGCTGTCAGCGGCCTGTTTCTACACCACCTCTCCGGCGGAGAACACGTAATTGCTGATAAAACATCTTACAGTTCCACCCATTATCTGCTTGAAGAGCTGCTTTACAAGTTTGGAGTTAAAACTTCATTTATAGACACTTCCGATATAGGGCTGGTCGAAAATACTATTAAAGAGGAGACAGAGCTTATATTCATTGAATCTCCGGCTAACCCCACAATTAAGGTAATTGATATTGAAGCTATCGCAAATGTGGGTGAAAAACACGACATTCTGACCGCCATAGACAGCACCTTTGCCACTCCCTGTTTGCAGAATCCTATAGATCTGGGCATGGATGTAGTTATCCACAGTGCCACAAAATATATCGGAGGACATGCTGATGCAATGGGGGGTATCCTGGCGGGGAATCAGAATTTGATGGACGAAATTCGTCACGATTCACTGAAAAATGTTGGGGCAGTAATATCTCCCCGTAACGCTTATATATTTTCTCGGGGCCTGGAGACCCTGGAAACCAGAATGGAAAAACACTGCAGAAGTGCCCGGGAGATAGCGAAATTCCTCGAAAAACATACAGCAGTTGAGCAGGTTAATTATCCCGGTCTTTCTTCTCATCCAGGGCATGAAATCGCCAAAAAACAGATGAGAGATTTTGGTGGTATGATAAGTTTTGAGCTGGCAGGTGGTCTTGAAGCCGGCAAAAAAGTTATGGAGAGCGTCGAACTATGCACACTGGCAGTAGATTTAGGTCATGTCAAAACCCTTATAGAACATCCAGCTTCCATGACACACTGGTATGTAGATAAAGAGCAGAGATTGGAATCGGGAATTACGGATGGGCTTGTGAGAATATCAATTGGTCTGGAAAACTTTGAGGATATAAGAGCAGACCTTAAGCAGGCTTTGGCCAACCTATAATACAATAATTTGCAATCAGGGCCATCACCTTTTACGCTGGCTTTAATTTATTTGACAGTGAAATCTGAGATAAGCATCCCGGGAGCATAATGTTCTCCCGGGCAATGCCACAAGAAAAATGTCAGAAAAATATCAATATATAATCACGATTTATATCCTGGCTGCAGGCCTTGACATCTCCCCTG
>CAYXAK010000030.1:17262-22445 GCA_964462585.1 uncultured Halanaerobiaceae bacterium | reverse complement strand
TTAAATCACTCCATATCTGCATCTGCAGGGAAGACACGGCCGGCTACCGCTGCTGCAATCTTCAAATTGCTTTGAAATATAGTAATTAAATTCTTCGCAGGTTAAAACTTGAATTTATAGTAAATTAAAGGTATAATAGGTTGAGAAGAGGAATTTGAAAGCATAGATTAAAGAATTTAATCTGCAGAAAAGGAGTGATGAAAGGTGAAAGCAACCGGTATAGTTCGGCGGGTGGATCAGCTGGGCAGAATTGTGCTTCCCAAGGAGCTGAGAGAAACGCTCAATATCGACAAAAAAGATCCCATGGAAATATATGTGGAAGATGATACCGTAATCCTGAAAAAATATGAGCCAGGATGCACGCTCTGTTCCAGTGTCGACAATCTCATATCCTATCAGGGCAAGAAGGTCTGCGAGGACTGCCTGGAAGAACTCAACAAAAAATCATAATTTACTGTCCGAATCTCTCCCGGCCATTGTGAGCGGTAAACTGAGGCGTCAGCTGTGTCTGGCGTCTTTTTTTATTTTTATCTGGAGTTTTCCCGTCTGATATGTTAAAATTATAAGCGCATAAGTTCAGCATAAAACAGCCGCTCTGGAGGGATATTTCCATGTCAGATGAACTGAAAAAGGACAGGACGATACCGTTTATCATCACCAGTTCCTATCTTCTCTCATTTCTGTTCATCAGAGTGGCAGTCATCATAGCCGGTTCGGTGCAGAGCCCGGCCTCACAGGCGGCCAAAGCCGGTGAGCTCAGGTTCTATGTGGGCACAAATGTCATACTCTTCGGCTATCATATCCATCATCTTACCTTCGGTATCATCCTGATAGCCCTGGCCGGCTGGTTCGCCATAGTCGGTTCCCGCTATTTCGGCAGGCGCGATCTGGCGCTCATGTACGGAATCGGCATGGGGCTTTTCATGGACGAGGTGGGTATGCTCCTCTCCTGGGGAGACTACTGGTCCACCACGACCTATATCCTCAGCCTTCTTCTGGCCGGAATCTTCCTCAATATCATCTTCTTCCCCGATTTCTGGTCAGAGGTGAGGGGGCAGCTGACCCAGGTCAAACCGAAACATCCTACCCGGGCATCCAGCATCAAAGAACACTTAATCATGGGGGTGGATAAAGTGGCAGATGAAACAAAGAATGAAACCAGACGCATAAGCCTGGTCTTTTCCGGCTCGATCTATCTCGGAGTTGGCATTCTCATCCTCGCCTATCCCAGCCTGGTATATTACTGGGTGGCTGGAGGCTTTCTGCTCCAGGGAGTATCCGCCTTCGTGCGGGCCTGGCGGGGCTGATTTCGGCTGCAGGTCAGGTCTTTATC
The DNA here is from genome assembly GCA_964462585.1 of uncultured Halanaerobiaceae bacterium. Lineage (GTDB taxonomy): Bacteria > Bacillota > Halanaerobiia > Halanaerobiales > Halarsenatibacteraceae > Halarsenatibacter. The sequence continues at coordinate 21,112 of CAYXAK010000030.1, read as the reverse complement.
CTTTTTATCCTCCATAGCCGGTATAATTTCTCTTGAGCATATAGAAGGCGGCCAGATCATAGAGAAAGTGAGCGTTTATGGCCGCCAGCAGACCGGCTTCGCGAAAGAGAAGCCCCATAACCACACCTGCCGCCAGTGAGAAGGGGGCGAAGAGCAGCCTGGCCTCCGTCCGGGGCGGCACGGCCCAGAACCCGGCATGTGCCAGCATGAAGAGCACCGCCGCCGGCCACAGCCCCAGCATCTGCTGCAGAAAAGCCCTGAACAGCAGCTCCTCTCCCAGCCCTGCCAGAAAACTTATCAGCAGAAGCAGGCCGAGAGGATTGCGGACCACCGGCAGCAGGGGTTTTACAGCCTTTCTCAGCTCCTCGCTCCTGAAGATAGAATAGAGCCAGGCCGGCAGAATAAGCACGGCTGCTCCCAGCAGGCCGGCAGCGATATTGAAGGCTGTGCCGCCGGGTTTCAGCATGAGCTCAATCCAGTCAGGTGAATAAAAATAGGCTATTAATGCCGCTGCAATGACAGTTAAAAGCACCTGCAAAAGGAGCAGCTGCTTTATCGGTATATCCTCTTCACTCATCTTCAGTTGATCCACCCGCTTCTCATTCCGATCATCTCTATCATCCATAAATAAAGCACCCTTTCCACTCCAGTATATATTGGATAATAAATAATAGCTCTAGATAATACCTCTATGTAATATGCATAAAATTAGTTAATTACATAAAGCACCGGAGAAGCGCAGATCGCTTCCCCGGTGCTTTTTATCTTACACTCTATTCGTCGGATTTCAGAAGATCATCACCTCTAATCATTCTTCACTCTCATCCTCTTCCTCATCTCCCTCAAGCTCCTCCGGCTCGAAGCTCTTCTCCAGGCGTCTGTAGGTTTTGTAGCGCTCAAGCGCATCCTCCTCGGCCCTCCCGAAGAGCTCCTCGGCTATCTCGGGAAACTCCTGCTGGAGTGAGGTGAAGCGGACCTCGCTGAGCAGGAAGTCCCGCATAGAACCGGTGGGCTCGTCGGAATCCAGTGAGAAGGGATTCTCGCCCTTTTCCTTCAGCTCGGGATTGAAGCGGTAGAGGTGCCAGTAGCCCGCTTCGACTGCATTTTCCTGCTGTTCGACGCTCTTGTTCATGCCTTCTTTTATTCCCATGGCTATGCAGGGAGAGTAGGCTATCACGATCGAAGGACCGTCATAGGCCTCGGCTTCATTGATGGCCTTGATGGCCTGGTTCATATCTGCGCCCAGAGCTATCTGAGCCACGTATATATAGCCATAGGTCATGAGCATCTGGCCCAGGTCTTTCTTGCTGGTCTCCTTACCGGAGGCGGCAAATTTGGCCGCTGCTGCCAGCGGTGTGGCTTTGGAGGACTGGCCGCCTGTGTTGGAATAGACCTCTGTGTCGAATACCAGCACATTTACATCCTCACCTGAAGCCATGACATGATCGAGGCCGCCAAAACCTATATCATAGGCCCAGCCATCTCCACCGAATATCCACTGCGAGCGTTTGGTGAGATAGGGCTTGAGGCGCTTGATCTCCTCTATATTCTCACTGCCGTCGACTTCATCCAGTTTGGGTTTTATATCCTGAGCCAGCTCATAGGAAAGCTCACCATCATCTCTGTTCTCCAGCCAGCTGCTGAAGAGTTCCTCCAGTTCACCGGATACTTCGCCGGCTTCGATGGCTGCTTCCATGCTGTCGGCAATGCGGGCGCGCAGCTGTTCATTGCCAAGATGCATGCCGAAACCGTACTCGGCATTGTCCTCGAAGAGGGAGTTGGCCCAGGCCGGACCTTCACCCTTCTCATTTGTGGTGTAGACCGTGGAAGGAGCGGTGCCCCCCCAGATAGAGGAGCAGCCGGTGGCATTGGCGATCAGCATGCGCTCGCCGAAGAGCTGTGTGACGAGGCGGGCATAGGCTGTCTCGCCACAGCCGGCACAGGCTCCGTGGAACTCCAGCAGCGGCTTCTGGAACTGGCTGCCCTTGATCGTATCGGCTCTGGCCACATCCTCTTTGTAGCTTACATTCTCAGCCACATATTCCCAGTTCTCTTTCTCCTGCTCCACCATTGCGGAGAAGTCCTTCATCTCCAGCGCCTTCTCGGGAGCCGGGCAGGTCTCGACACAGACACCGCAGCCTGTGCAGTCCAGAGGGCTGACCTGTATGCGATATTCGAATTCATCCAGGTTGCGGCCCCGGGCGTCCAGTGTCTCCATACCCTCAGGCGCTTCTTCCATCTCTTCCCCGTCGAGCAGGAAGGGACGGATGACAGAATGCGGGCAGACAAAGGCACACTGGTTGCACTGTATGCAGTTCTCTTCCAGCCAGTCGGGCACGTGCAGGGCTATGCCCCTCTTCTCGTGCTGAGAGACACCCTGAGGGAAACTGCCATCGGCGCGGTCGGCAAAGGTGCTGACTGGCAGATCATCGCCCCGCTGTCTGGCGATCGGTTCCAGCACCTCTTCGATGAATTCCGGTCTTTCCGGCTTTTCTTCCTCCTCTTCGGAGCTGGCCCCGGCCCAGCTTTCTGGCACATCGACCTTCTCCAGCCCTTCTAAGGATCTGTCGATGGCTCTGTGGTTCATCTCGACAATCTTCTCGCCTTTGTGTCCGTAGGAATCGACCACGGCATCCTTCAGATACTGTATGGCATCATCTATGGGGATGATCTCGGCCAGCTTGAAAAAGCAGGTCTGCATGATCATGTTGATGCGCCGGCCCAGACCGACTTCCTCTGCGATATCCACACCGTCGACTATATAGAATTCGATATCATTTTCGGCTATATATCTCTTCATATCGGCTGGCAGCTTCTCGCCCAGCTCATCCTGATCCCAGGTGCAGTTGAGAAGGAAGGTGCCGCCGGGCCTGAGATCGGAGTGCATATCGAATTTATCGACATAGGCTTCATTGTGGCAGGCCACATAATCGGCCCTGTTGATGAGATAGGTGGACTTGATCTCCTCTTCGCCGAAGCGAAGATGCGATACCGTCACACCACCGGACTTTTTGGCGTCATAGGAGAAATAGCCCTGAGCATAGAGGTCGGTGTTGTTGCCTATTATCTTGATGGCATTCTTGTTGGCGCTCACCGTGCCATCTGAACCGAAGCCCCAGAACTTGCATCTCTTGGTGCCCTCGGGCGAGGAATCGATCTCCTCTTTCACGGGCAGGGAGGTGTAGGTGACATCGTCCTCGATGGCCACCGTGAAATCATCCTTGGGCTCGGACTGCTTCAGATTATCATAGACAGATTTGATATGTGAGGGGTTGGTATCTTTGGAGCTGAGACCGTAACGGCCGCCCACAATCAGAGGCTGTTTATCCATATCATAAAAGAATGAGCGCACATCCTCATGCAGCGGCTCTCTGTCGGCGCCGGGTTCTTTGGTCCTGTCCAGCACGGCAATTCTCTCCGTGCTCTCCGGCAGCGCCTCCAGGAAGTATTTGCGGGAGAAGGGACGATAGAGGTGAACATTGATAAGTCCAACTTTCTCACCTCTGCCCCGCATATAATCTATGGTCTCCTCTATGGTGGAAGTTACAGAACCCATGGCCACTATGATATGTTCTGCATCTTCCGGACCATAGTAATTGAAGGGACGATATTTTCTGCCTGTGAGCTCACTGATTTCATCCATACAGTCAGCCACAATATCCGGTGCCTCTTCATAATAGGGATTTACAGCCTCGCGGGCCTGGAAGAAGATATCCGGGTTCTGGGCTGTACCCCTTGTCACCGGATCTTCTGGTTTCATGGCATTCTCTCTGAAGGCATCGGCCGCCTCCTGATCGAAAAGCTCTGCCAGCTCATCGTATTCCAGCACCTCTATCTTCTGGATCTCGTG
>CAYXAK010000030.1:15301-17162 GCA_964462585.1 uncultured Halanaerobiaceae bacterium | reverse complement strand
GAAGCTGTAAAGGTGGTGGTAAGTGCACCTGTGGCCAGGGAACCGTGCACGGCACCTGCTGCTCCTCCCTCTGACTGCATCTCGGTCAGCTTTACTTCCTGGTCGAAAAGGTTCTTGCGCCCGTAGGCGCTCCACTGATCGACCATCTCAGCCATGGGAGAAGAGGGTGTGATGGGATATATCGCTGCCACATCTGTAAAGGCGTAGGCTACATGGGCGGCAGCCGTATTTCCGTCCATCGATTTCATCTCTGTCATCTCAGTTTATACCTCCTGGGGGGGAATTATATTTTTACATGGATACACGTATTTTAAGTATATATTATGCCCTTTCACCTGTCAAATTTTAACTCATAGGGATTCTCTTGATTTTAGGCCCCCTCTAACAGTATAATTAAAGTTGGAGCATGCAAGACCATATAATTACAGGCCATATAATTTTTGCAGCATAAAATTGTGAGCCAGCTAATACGGAGGTGCAGAATAAATGGATTACAGGGCTGAACCCTACCGGATCAAGATGGTCGAGCCTATCAAACAGCTCAGCCGACCCCAGCGGGAAAAGGCGCTGGAGGAGGCGGGTTATAACCTCTTCGCCCTCAGTTCAGACCAGGTATATATTGATCTTCTCACCGACAGCGGCACAGGTGCCATGAGCCAGGAACAGTGGGCCGGAATGATGAAGGGTGATGAATCATATGCCGGCAGCCGCAGTTATTTCAGGCTGGAGGAGACCGCCGCCGAAATAACCGGACATGAATACATACTCCCCGCCCACCAGGGCCGCGGCGCGGAACAGGTGCTCTTTCCCGCCCTGATGGAAGAAAATCAGTATGTGATAAACAACATGCATTTTGACACCACCAGGGCACATGTGGAGCTGGCCGGGGGCCGGGCCAGGAATTTTGTTCTGGATGCAGCCTATGATACAGAGACCGACCACCCCTTCAAGGGCAATATGGATACGGAGAAGCTGGAGCATTTTCTGCAGGAGACGCCCCGGAGTGAGGTGGGCTTTATCATCATCACCGTCACCTGCAACTCTGCCGGCGGCCAGCCTGTCTCACTGGCCAATATGAAGGAGGTCAAAAAGATAGCCGACAGATACGGGCTGCCCCTGGTGCTCGATGCCGCCCGCTTTGCCGAAAATGCCTACTTTATCAAAGAAAGGGAGGAGGGCTATCGGGAGAGCTCCATAGCAGAGATCGTGCAGAAAATGTTCTCTCTGGCCGATGCCTTTACACTCAGCGCCAAAAAGGATGCCATCGTAAATATCGGCGGCATCATCGGCGTAAAAGAGGATGAAGAGCTGTACAGACAGGTCCGTTCCCGCCTGGTGCCGCTCGAGGGTTTTCCCACCTATGGCGGTCTGGCCGGACGCGATCTGGAGGCCCTGGCCGTGGGGCTGAGAGAGGGCATAGATTACGATTATCTCAACCACCGCATAGGTCAGGTGGCCCACCTGGGTGAGATGCTCAAGGAGAGAGGTGTGCCCATACAGTCACCTGCAGGCGGCCATGCCATTTTCGTCGATGCCGGCCGCATGCTGCCCCGGATCCCCTATCATCAGTTCCCGGGTCAGGCGCTGGCCAATGCCCTCTATCTGGAAGCCGGTGTGCGCAGCGTGGAGATAGGTTCTTTCCTGCTGGGCCGTGATCAGGATACGGGCGAGCAGCTGGAAGCCCCGCTGGAGCTGACCAGACTCACCATACCGCGCCGGGTCTATACCGACAATCACCTGCAGGTTGTGGCCGATGCACTGGGCAATATCTGCGAGTATGCCGATGAGCTGACGGGGCTGGAGTTCACCTATGAACCGGAGATACTGCGCCATTTCACCGCCCGCCTCAAGCCTGTGACCG
>CAYXAK010000030.1:9576-15201 GCA_964462585.1 uncultured Halanaerobiaceae bacterium | reverse complement strand
CGATCCCATCACCCAAATAAAAGGAGGGTCTTTACATGCATTACCGCCATCTAAAAGCTGTCGACGAAGAGGTTTCAGCCCTGGGTTTTGGCTGCATGCGCTTTCCCACGGTCGATGAGAGCTCTGAAAACATAGATTACAAAAAATCGGCGGAGATGCTGGATTATGCCCTGAAAAATGGCGTCAATTATCTCGATACCGCCTGGTACTATCACGGCGGTGAGAGCGAGAATTTTCTGGGCGAATATCTGAGCCAGCGCCGGACCAGAGACGATATCTTTCTGGCCACCAAGCTCCCCCCGCCGGAGATTGAAGAGCCCGCCGATCTCGATTACTATCTGGAACAGCAGCTGAAAAAGCTCCAGACCGATTATATCGACTTCTACCTGCTCCATTCCCTCAACCGGGACCGCTGGGATGAGCTGAAGGAATTTGATGTCACAGACTGGATGGTTCAGAAAAGAGAGGAAGGACTGATAGACTATCTGGGCTTCTCCTTCCACGATGAGTATCCGGTCTTCGAGGAGATAGTGGATCACTTCCCGGGCTGGGATTTCTGCCAGATCCAGTATAACTATCTGGACAAAGAATACCAGGCCGGTGAAAAGGGGCTGGAATACGCCAGCAGCAGGGGCCTGGAGGTCATAGTCATGGAGCCTCTGCGCGGCGGCCTGCTGGCCAGGAAGCCGCCCACAGCCGTCAGAGAAATATGGCAGGAGAGCGACCGAGATATCTCACCTGCCGGCAGGGCCCTGGAGTGGCTGTGGGATGATGAGAGAATATCGCTGGTTTTAAGCGGCATGAGCCGGCTGAAAGAGGTCCAGGAAAACGTCAGAACCGCCTCCCGCTCCGAGCCGGGCAGCCTGCCCGGGAAGGAGATTGAGCTGGTGGAGAGGGCTGCGGACAAAATGCGCAATTTAGCCCCCGTGGACTGCACCGGCTGCAGTTACTGTGTTCCCTGCCCCGAAGATATATGGATACCCAGAATCTTCGATTACTACAATCAGTCCCACCTCTATGACAATTTCGAGGAGATGATGGAATCCTACCAGAGGATAGATGCGGAAAAGAGGGCAGAATCCTGCATTCAGTGCCGCGAATGTGAGGATAAATGCCCCCAGAATCTGCCGATATCGGAGCTCATGCCCGAGGTCGATGAATACTTCAGCGAATGATCAAAACGAATGATCAGGTGGTCAGCGGATGATCAGCGGGTGAGCAGGTGAGCGGGTGATCATTTAAGCCGGACAGGGTCCGATTGGATTGCAGTTTAACCCACGACCACAAGCGTGGCGGCCATTATGGCCATGCCGGCTATAAAGGCATATATCTCCTGATGGCCGTCACCACCATATTTATTGGCCGTTGGCAAAAGCTCATCTATGGAGATAAAGACCATTACACCGGCCACAAAGGCAAAGATGAGGCCGAAGGTCAGCTCATCGAAGAACTCTCTGAAGACAAAATAGCCCGCCAGCGCTCCCACCGGTTCGGCCACTCCGGCCAGAAAAGAATAGGCCACCGATTTCACCCTGCTGCCGGTGGCATAGAAGATGGGAATGGCCACCGCTATGCCCTCGGGGATGTTGTGCAGGGCTATGGCGATGGCGATGGAGATACCCAGGGCCGGATCGGCAAGTGTGGCCACAAATGTCACAAGCCCCTCGGGAAAGTTATGGATGGCTATGGCCAGGGCCGACATCAGACCAACCCGGCCTAACTCCTCCTCATCCCCGGGATCCAGGGCTTCCTCACCATTATCCCATGCGGCTTCATCGGTATCCTTCGCAGGAATACCGCCTTCTCTTTCCACTGCGGCCGCATCTTCCTTCAGTTCCTGTACACTCTCCTTCTCCAGGGGATGATGAGGATTTTCCGCTTCGGGCACCAGTCTATCTATGATCATTATCATTATAACTCCGGCAAAAAAGGCAATTAAGGTGACCACAAAGCCCATATCTCCGGCAAAATATTCCGTCAGCTCCTCATTGGCTTCCTCAAAGAGCTCCACAAAGGAGATGAATATCATCACACCGGCCGAGAAACTTAAGGCCGTGGCCAGAAACTGCATATTTGTCTTTTTGGTGAAAAAGGCAAAGAGGCTGCCAAAGCCGGTCGACAGCCCGGCAAAAAGAGTGAGCAAAAAGGCCAGTGTCAGATTTTCCATATGTTAACACTCCCCGTCGCAAATTTTGGTATGCTCATTCATGTTATTCTTCCTCCTGATTTTCATCTTCTGCCTCTAAATTCATCCCTTTCAGATTGCGCCATATCTCCTCGGCTCTCCCGGCCTCTTCTTCTGATACCTCTCCTCCGTAACGGGCATCCTCGTAGAGCCTGGTGAGCTGCCACAGCTGTTTCGAGATATCCTCGTCCTCAAGCAGGGGCGGGTCTTCAGCTCCGGTCAGAAGCTCAAAATACCGGCGGGGCGATGCTCCCCGGGGGCGGGGTTTAAAATCCTGCCAGTTTTTCAGCAGTGAGTAATAGCAGTATCTCACGCGCTGACAGGGGTCCTGCCTGTCATAATCGGGCTCAGATTTTCTGCGGAATCGATCCCGCACACCTGAGATGAGATTCTTCACATCCTCCCGGAAGAGCGAGGCCGCCCCCAGATCCTCCCTCTCCTCTTTTACGTAACCCTCCTCTCTCTCCTCATAGCCCAGATACCTGCGCAGAAGCCAGAGGGCAAAGATCAGAAGCAGGGCGATGATGACCACTGCCAGCAGGCCGGAAACCGCGCTCTCACCGGCTGTTTCCTGGAATTCACTCACCATCTCCTCCCCTTCATCCAGCTCCATCATCTGTTCCAGCACTTCCGGCTCTCCCCCGAAAAGACCCTGCAGAAATCTGAAGAGATAATAGACGGGTAACACCAGATAGGCCACAGGCCAGAGGATGAGGTCGACCAGGGCGAAAAATGTCCTCCCTATGAGATCAGCCAGGGCCAGAAAAGCCGCAGCTATGGGGAGATTAAAGGGCAGGGCCAGCAGCAGCGAGGCCAGCACCAGCACCGCAAAGAAGGGAAATAGCGTCTTAAAGGCTGTGGGTGTGTCGGAAAATTTATCCTCATCCAGCTGCAGCATGACACCATGCCATATGATGAGAAAGATAAAGAGAAACACCTCGTAGAGGGCGGGTGTCTGCCCCAGCCTGCTGCCGGCATAGATCGCCCCCAGATATATGAGCAGAATCCAGGGCAGGTCTGTGCTGAAATCGACCCTCCCCCCGTACATGCTGCCCCTGATGGCCAGGATATAGAGTATGAGCGTGAAGACGATAAAGGCCACAGGCGGCCAGCCGACCACCACCGGAATCAGGGCCACTGCGGCCGGCAGAACCAGGCTGAAAAGCCGCTGCAGGCGATCTGAGAGTCTGGAGTTATCGATGAGATGAGTACCCAGCGATAACAGGGCCAGACCTCCGAATATCCAGTAATCCATCTCCGCTCCGGGCACAAACCCCTCCAGATCGACCAGCAGACCCGCGGCGGGATGGCGCAGTATCAAAAGCCAGAAGCCGGCCAGCAAAAATTTATTTATGAGCTGTGAGGGCTTCAATGCTGAAGCATCCATCATCATCACCCCCGCTGAAGCTGCATCTATAGGGCCGGAAGCCGGCCGGAATCTCTCCCGGCTCTTCCCCCAACTCATCCTGGATCAGCAGATAGGGGCGGGCGGGAAAGTGGTCCGCGCTGTCAGCCATGAGTCCGGGCCGGGAGGAGAGTATTATGATCTCCGCTTCCCCTTTCAGCCGGGGGGCCAGCTCCTCGACTCCACGGCGGAATATGGGCTGCAGTGAGGCCAGGTTTTTCAGTATCTCCTCCAGCTGTCCCTCGCTCTGGCCCGGCTCCACCCGCATATCTCCGCCACCGCGGCGCACACCATTGCTTATGATGCCCACGGCATAATCCCGCCGGAGAAAATGTCGGGCCAGTGACCCGGCTGCCGAGATCAGCCCCTCCAGCCTGCGGGGGGCAAATCCCTCCCACCTGTAATCGGTGGTCCTGACATCGAGCACTATCTCCACCTGCTTCTGCAGTGTGGGATTGTAGATATCGGATTTCAGCTCATTATGCCGGGCCGTCACCTTCCAGTTTATCCTCTTGAAATCATCGCCTGACTGATAATCCCTGACACCGACTATATTGCTGCGATCGGTAAAGATCCAGCCCCTGGTCATCTTTTCACCCCGGGGCCTGCGGGCCAGAAAGTCACCGCCCAGCACGGGATAGAGCCGGGGATATACCATAAGCTCCAGCGCGCTGTCCGCTCCCTGCTCCCGGGAGAAAAGCCCCAGAAAACCGTCATAGGAGAAGGCCGATCTGTCCATCCTGTATCTGCCCCTGTGGGCGGGAGCTAGAGCATAGCTTCTGCGCACCCGCTGATACCAGTTGAGCCGCACGCTGTCCTGGAAAAACTGACGGTTGCCGGGGACGTTTTCCAGATAGCCGCTCTCCCTGAATTTTATTCCCCCGGAAAAATAACAGAAGACCTTGAGCCAGAAGACAGGCAGGGGCTTGCGGTTTTCCAGTGTGAGCACGAACTCTGTCTCCTCCCCGGCGGTGATGGGATTTCTGCTCAGCTCCGCCTCCAGCTCCAGCCTCCTCAGGGCAAAGAAGCTCCAGAGAAAGGAGATCACGAGCAGTGTCAGCGCCAGCAGCGAGCCCCAGATCAGAGCTGGATAGCTCTGGCGGACACCGATCCCCAGCAGTATCAGAAATATGAGCGCCCAGTTTCTCAACCTGGAGAGTCCCTGCACTTAGATCTCTCCCTCCCCCGCACCTTCTACAGGCACATCGACTCCATCCAGAACTGATTCTATCACATCTTCAGCCTCCAGACCGTGTATGGATGCTTCCTCCTTTAAGAGCAGCCTGTGCGAGGCCACCCGGGGGAAGACCGTCTGCACATCATCCGGCAGCACATAGGAGCGGCTGTAGAGCAGGGCCCTGGCTCTGGCCGCCCGCATCAGTGCCAGCGTGGCCCGGGGGCTCAGCCCCAGGCGAACCCTGTCGTGCTCGCGTGTGGTGCGGGCCAGTTTTGTTATGTATTCCACCACCGGTTCATTCACCTTTACATCGTCGGCCTCTTCCTGCAGACCGACGATATTCTCACGGCTCATGACCTCCTCCAGCTGGAAGAAAGGATCCTCCTGCCGGTAGCTGCGCAGTATGCTCTGCTCCTCGTCCTCAGCGGGATAGCCCACCTCCAGGCGGAAGAGAAACCTGTCCAGCTGGGCCTCGGGCAGGGGAAATGTCCCCTCCATCTCCACCGGGTTCTGGGTGGCCACCACCAGAAAGGGCTCCTGCAGCTCGTGTGTCTCACCTTCTATTGTCACCTGTCTCTCCTCCATGACCTCCATCAAACTGGCCTGGGTGCGCGGCACCGCTCTGTTTATCTCATCGGCCAGCAGTATATTGGTATGGACCGGTCCCAGCCTCAGCTCGAACTCATTCTGCTTCTGGTTGTAATAGTAAAGACCTGTGACATCGGCCGGCTGCAGGTCGGGTGTGAACTGCACCCGGGAAAAGTCAACCCCCAGTGAGCGGGCCAGAGAGGCTGCCATCCTGGTTTTGCCCACTCCCGGCACATCGTCGAAGAGAACGTGCCCCCGGGCCAGAAGAGC
>CAYXAK010000030.1:0-9476 GCA_964462585.1 uncultured Halanaerobiaceae bacterium | reverse complement strand
AGGCCAGGTTCTCATCCTTCTGATCCATAGCCTGGGGACTGTCGGCCCACTTGCCGCAGCGATCACCTGTCATGGCTATGGTCTGATTGTTGGCCTGCACCCTGATAACCTCACATTCGTTGGCACAGTCTTCACAGATAAAGCTGGTGGTTTCGAAATTGTCGTGGGTGAGGGAGAAGCCCTTGAAATCTGTGGTCTGATCGCTGTACATTATCTCCTCGCGGGCCAGCATTGCTATACCTATAGCACCCATGACATCGTGGTTCTCGGGGATTATGACCTCGCTGTCTATCTCATCTTCGATGGCGGCTTTGATACCTACATTTGCGGCCACACCACCCTGGAAGACATATTTGCCGGGAAGGTCCTTGCCCCGCACCAGGTTGTTGAAATAGTTGCGGACCAGGGCCTGGCAGAGCCCGTTGATGATCTCGGGTTTGGTGAAGCCGAACTGCTGCTTGGAGATCATATCCGATTCGGCGAAGACGGTGCAGCGGCCGGCTATGCGCACATCCTTGTCGGCCTCCAGGGCCAGCCCTCCGAACTCCTCGATCTCCACGCCGAGCCTGTCGGCCTGATGATCGAGAAAGGAGCCTGTGCCCGCCGCACAGACTGTATTCATGGCAAAATCGGTGACTATCCCGTTCTCGATTATGGTCAGCTTGGAGTCCTGGCCGCCGATTTCAAATATGGTGCCCACTTCAGGCACCTGATCTATGGTGGCGGTGGCGTGGGCTGTGATCTCATTCTTGACCACATCTGCCCCCAGTATATATCCTATCAGCTGGCGGCCTGAACCGGTAACACCGACACCTGAAACCTCGTATTCATCTTTTAGTTCCCGGTTGAGCTGCTTCAGCCCGGACTTGACCACCTCAACGGGCTGACCGGGATTGCGCTCGTAAAGTTTGAACTGTATGTTCTTATCAGCATCTATACCGACGATATTTATGCTGACAGAACCTATATCCACTCCCAGAAACAGATCCTTCATGCTATTTCCTCCTTTTTCTGCTTGATCAGATCGAGAAAAGCCTCCAGCCTGGTCTTCATGTGAGCTTTGGCAGTCTGTTCATCTATCGACATGGGCAGTATGGGTATATTCAGATCCTCCGATACTCTATCGAGCATGCTCTGCGAGACCACCTCGGGCAGACAGCCGAAAGGCTTAAGATGAACAACACCGTCAAAACCCCGCTGTTTGTAATCGATGATATGGCCCAGCGATCTCTTGGCATGGCCGCCTATGACATGCTCAAAATACTGATCGCCCTTTTCCAGAATATGCTGATATTCCTTCTTCTTCCAGGGGACCATGTGGCTGTCGATATATTCGGAGAGATAGTGAGATCTCTCCACCTCGACATCCATCTTGTTCAGCATCCTCTCGATGAAATTATTTGTGGAACCTTCCATGACCACGTAAATCTCGCCCACAATGCCGACCCGCAGGCGCTCGCGGTCTGAGGGGATGGGCCCGCCCAGCCTGTCCAGCTCACTCGAAGCCCATTCCTCGACCTCATCCACATCTCCGCTGGAAGAGACATCAAGATACCTCTCCTGTATCTCATCCCAGAGCTCGGTCAGGGCCCTCTTATCCTCGGCATGAGCCCTTCTGATATGCAGCTTTTTCAGCATCCTGTCCATGGAATGTGATATTTTGTAGCCTATATAGACGCTCCTCAAAAGATTGATGATATTTGTGTTCTTTTTGAGCAGGCGCACATTATCCAGAAAGTCCTTCCAGTCACCCTTGACCTGCTCGAAGATGACGATATCTATATCATAGCCCAGATCATCCAGTATCTTCTGCTGCAGCTCTCCGTAGTAGCCGGCCCGGCAGGGTCCGTAACCTCCGCTGGTGACGATGGTATCGACTCCCTGTTCGTAGAGCTCGATCATATTGCCCAGCGTCACCTTGAGGGGAAAGCAGGCGAATTCCGGGGCATATTTAACACCCAGATTGAAAGTCTTCTGTGTGGGCCGGGGCGGTTTGACCACATCATGGCCGAGCAGATCAAAGATTTTATAGTATACCACAGGTGATTCCATATAGGGGAAACTCAGTTTCATGTCAGCTCACTCTCTCCAGTTACTTTTTCCTGCTGTCGTTTTTCCTTCTTTTTGCGCAGGCGCAGAAGATCTATAAAAGCCTCCACCCTTGTGACCAGGTGGCTCTCTCCCGTCTGCTCATCTATGCGCAGAGTCATAAAGGGCTTATCATATTCATCGGAATCTATATCCAGAAAGGGACCCAGTATGGAATCGGGCCCACAGCCGAAAGCCGTGACATGGATTATGCCGTCTATCTCATCCGATTTGAGAAAGTGATAGCCGGCCCCCAGCAGCTTGTTGGTGAACTCCCAGAACATTCTCTTGTCCATTTTGGCGGCTTCCCTTTCGATCACCTCGTCATCTATCATCTCGAAGGTTACCACATTTACGTTCATATCCCGCAGCTTGCCCAGAAGATCCATATTGACGAAGTTATCATAGACATTATAGACATAGCCCAGAAGGCCTATGGTGAGATCGCTCGTCTCCAGGCTGCGCTCCTTCTCGTTTAAGAGCACATCGCTGGTAAAGCCCTGGCGGTGCTGTGCGCGGTACTCCTGCCAGCGCTGGCTGGCGCTCTCCAGTGCGGCTTCCAGCTCCTTCTGGCTGACATCGAACTCCTCTTTGAAAATCTGGTAATCTTTGGGGTCTGAGATATCATCACTGTCCTGTTCGATTGTGTTGACCAGGAGCAGATCCTCCATACCGTCCAGAGAATTGAGTATCATATCCGGAAGCCCCAGAAACTTGGGACAGAGCGTCACTTCCTCATGGATCGATCTCAGGCGGGGAACATAAATCCGGTCCACATCATCCCGTTCGGCCAGCTCCAGAACCTGGCCCACAAAGGTCTTCATTGGCACACAGATCTCGGATATAGAGTATTTGACACCTTTGTTCATTATCTGCTCATTATTGGGCTCTGATACGACCACTTCCTGCCCCAGGCTGGTGAAAAGCTCCTCCCAGAAGGGGAAATAATAATAGTAGAGCAGGGAATGGGGAATGCCGATCTTCATCTCTATATTTGCCTCCTGCACAATTCATAATTATTGCTGATCATATTCATTATTATCTTACTCTATAGGCAGGGGTTTGTCAAATTAAACAGTTTACAAAAGGGCCGGATTTTTTGCCGTTTTCACCCCTGCTGCAGATATATTTTATCATATATCAGCTTCTACCAACAAATTTTACCAGCATAAAGTGCCTTAAGAGCAGAAAACAGAGAAAAAGAGGGCAAAATTAAAACCCCGGCAGCAGCCGGGGTCTGTCGACATCTCAATGGAGTTATTCTTCCACACCACATCTATTTTTGATCATCTGCCAGCGCTCATCGACCTGCTCCTGGATATCCTCCAGCAGGTGTTCATTTTCATCCTGGAAGAGGTGATCGAACCTGCCCTGCATCTCCAGCCAGTCGGTCACGGGCTTTTTCTCGCGGGGCTGATAATTTAACTTCCACTCACCTTCCTCTACCTCAAAAAGAGGCCAGAAACAGGTATCGGCGGCAACCCTGCTTATCTCGATGCTCTTATCGTTCTCGCTGCGCCAGCCTCTAGGACAGGGTGCCAGCACATTGAGAAAGGCCGGCCCCTGAACGGCGAAGGCCTTCTCAGCTTTTTTGATGATATCCTGCGGCCGCCATGGTGCCGTCTGGGCCGCATACTCTATGCCGTGGGCGGCCACGATATCGGTTATCTCCTTGCGCTTCTGCTCCTTGCCGGGTATCTCGTTGCCGGCCGGGGAGGTTGTGGTGCTGGCCCCCTTTGGCGTGGCGCTGGAGCGCTGGATGCCGGTATTCATATAGGCGCCATTGTCATAGCAGACATAGACCATATCATGTCCTCTCTCTATGGCTCCAGAGAGGGATTGAAAACCTATATCATATGTCCCCCCATCACCGCCGAAGGCAATAAAATCAAAGTCCTCGTCGAGTTTACCCTGGCGCCTGAAAGATCTGTAAGCTGCTTCCACACCGCTGATGGTGGCAGCCACATTCTCGAAGGCATTGTGGATGAAGGAATCCTTCCAGGATGTATAGGGATATATGGTGGTGGAGACCTCCAGACAGCCCGTGGCACAGCCCACCACCGCTGGGTTTTCACTGGCACTCATTATCAGTCGGGCAACAGTGCTGGCCGCACAGCCGGCACAGAGCCTGTGGCCGGGGCTTAAACGGGGTTCCTTGCGGGCATAATCTTTTAAATTCATATCTGCAGCACCTCCTATTCTCTTACACCGATATAATTGACGGGAGATTCAACTCTGTCAGCATCGGCAGCTTCCAGCAGCTCTCTGTAGACTGAAGCTATCTCCTCCTCGTCTATATCCCTGCCGCCCAGCCCGTAGATATAGTTGACCGGTTTGACGGAGGGATCGACATCATAGAGCGCACTTTTGATGTCGGCGAAGAGGGGACCGCCTGTGGTGGAGAATGTATCGGCTCTGTCCAGAACACCCACCGCCTCCAGCCCGCTCAGCGCTTCAGCTATCTCCCGGGCCGGGAAGGGCCGGAAGAGCCTCAATTTGAGTAGTCCGGCTTTCACGCCCTCTGAGCGGAGCTTATCGACAGAATGTCTGGCCGTGCCGGTGGTTGAACCCAGCGCTACCACGGCCACCTCGGCGTCCTCCAGTCTGTATTCCTCGAAGAGGCCGTAGCTGCGTCCCGTCCTCTCACCGTATTCTCTGCCCACCTCCTGTACAACATCGGCCACATTCTCCGCCGCATCTGCCTGCTGTTTCTTGAACTCGAAGTAGAAATCCTGCAGTGCCAGCGGGCCTACAGTGACCGGATCTTCAGAGTTGAGCAGTGAAAACTCCGGTTCATATTCACCTATGAAATTCTGCACCGCTTCATCGCTCATCATATTCACATTTTCCACGGCGTGGCTGATGATAAAGCCATCCAGATTGACCATCACCGGCAGGCGCACATCCTCATGTTCGGCAATGCGGACAGCCTGAATGGTATTATCATATACCTCCTGGGCATTCTCTCCGTAGAGCTGTATCCAGCCCGAATCCCTGGCACCCATGGCATCGCTGTGATCACAGTGGATGTTGATAGGAGCGCTTAAGGCCCTGTTTACTACGGGCATGACTATCGGTAGCCTGGTGCTGGAGGCTATATAGAGCACCTCCCACATCAGAGCCAGGCCATTGGCTGCTGTGGCGGTCATGGCCCGGGCCCCGGAGGCAGCAGCCCCCACGCAGGCGCTCATAGCACTGTGCTCGCTCTCCACAGTGACAAACTCGGTATCGACCTCACCATCTGCCACGTACTGTGAGAAATTCTGAACTATATCTGTCTGGGGTGTTATGGGATAGGCACAGACCGTATCGGGATTGATCTGGCGCATGGCCTCACCCACAATCTCATTCCCCGTCTTTGCTACACGTTTTTCCTCAACCTCTGTGGACATCGGCTTTCCCCCCTGATAAATTGCTTGCTATTCCTGTTCCATGCTGATGGCATCGACGGGACATTCGTTGGCACAGATGCCGCAGCCCTTGCAATATTCCAGATCGAATCCGACAACCTCCTCATCTCTGTGTTCCACGGAGTAATCGGGACAGTAGACGGCACACAGAAAGCAGTCGGTGCATCTATCCTCATCGAGCACGGGGCGCTCAGTCCTCCAGCCCCCGGTCTTATACTCCCGGGAATTTCCCGCTTCTCTGACAAGTCCACCTTCGGGAATATCTCTATATCCGTCACCGGGCTCAACTGTCATTGGCTTTTGACCTCCTCGTAGGCCCTGTCGATGGCGGCCAGGTTCTTCCCGGCAATGCCATTGGGGCCGAACTTATCTTCCAGAACAGGTTTGAGCTTTTCCCTGAACTCCTCAAAATCTAGCACCTCTGAAGCCCGTATGAGGGCACCTATCATGGGAGTGTTGGGGATAGGACGCCCCATCTCCTCCTGTGAGATTTTATAAGCATCGACTGTCCAGACTTCACCGGCAAAATCCAGTTTCTCTTTGATCTTCCCCGCATCTTCTCTGCTGTTGACGACCAGCACTCCATCCTCCGGCACACCGTCGGTAACATCGACGACCTCCAGCAGTGTGGGGTCCAGCACCACAACACACTCCGGACTGCTGATCTGGCAGTGGATGGAAAATTCCTCATCACTTATGCGGTTAAAGGCCTGCACGGGAGCCCCCATCCTCTCAGGTCCATATTCGGGAAAGGCCTGAATATCCCGGCCCATCTCGGCCGCGGCCTTGCCCACGAGTGTTGAGGCGGTCTTTGCTCCCTGTCCTCCTCGACCATGCCAGCGTATCTCTGTCAGCTCGCTCAATTTCATCCCCCCATTTCCATTATGCTGTTTCAGTTAGATGGTAACATATCTGCAGGAATTTGTGAAGTAATTAACCATCGCTGGTTAATAGCGGGTCATCGGCGTTTACTTAAAGCAGTTCTGCCGCCGGCTCAAAACAGGTGTGATATCCTTCAGTCCAGCTCCACCCTGTCCAGTATGCTGCCCTCAAACTCTTCGGCCAGCATATCCATGTATATCTCATCATATCTCTGGCCTCCGACCTGGTGGGCATTGCGGCGCCTGCCGATCTCATTAAACCCCAGTTTTTCGTAGCATTTGAGTGCGCGGTCATTGTACTCATATACCGACAGCATGATATTGTTAAGATTGAGTATATTGAAGCCGAAATCAAGCAGCAGCCTGCAGGCTTCAGTCCCGTAGCCCCTGTCCCAGTAGTTTTTATTGCCTATGAAGATGCCGAGCTCGGCCGTGCCGTGAATATTGTTCACATCCGTGAAGCCGCAGCTGCCCATCAGCTCGTCCAGCGATTTTTCCACCACGGCAAAATTATAGCCTTCCTGCATCTCCTCCAGGGCTTCTTTCTCACCCTGCAGGCTGACGACTCTCTCGGCCGCCCCCAGGTAGAGCGAGGCCTCCAGATCGTTGATCCATTCGGTAAATTTCTCTTTATCCTCGCTGTTCAGGGGTGAGAGAAAGACATTCTCGCCTACCAGCTTGTGAAAATACTTCATAATTCTATCAGCTCCTCTCTCTGCAGCTTTTCCAGCAGATCTCTGGCTTCCTCTTCGATCTCTTCCGGCAGATCAAATTCGGCCCGCGCCAGTTCTATGGCATCTTCTCGTTCATAGCCCAGCTCCAGAAAATTGAGAAGTTCAAAACAGAAATTGCCCCAGTCATCGTAACGGCGCCTTAGTTTGAGATGCTCCAGTCTCTCCTCGATATCCATCCAGTCCCGCGAGAGAGGTCCTGTGAAAGATCTGAAATCCTCCCGCGGCTGGGGGGGAGTGAAATCACCCGCTTCCTCCCCGAGCCAATCCAGTGCCGGTCCGGCTTCCCCGTATTCAGCCAGCTGCTGGAGTTTGGTCAGGGCCAGATGAGCTCGGTAATTCTCCACCAGCGGAGGATGGTCATCCCCCGTTTCCCGGAGATAGTTATCGACTATGCGGGCCGAGATGCCGGCAAGCGTCTCCGTCTTCATCTCCTCCAGATCCGAAATTATGCCCAGCACGGCCTCACCCACCCAGCGCAGAGTTTGCCGTGAGGTCTTATCGGGTGTGTCCAGGTCGGTATGGTAATAGCGATCGGGCAGCTGGGTTAGAGATACCGCCGGCACTCCCACAGAAGGATTGGAAAAGATAAAATGATCGCTGCCGCCGGCATAGCCCTCTTCATTCATCCGGAAGCTTTTATCCTCCAGATGAAAGGCAGCCAGCTCGGAGAGAAATGATGGCATGGACCAGGCCGTGCTGAAGACATTGAGTGTGGAGCCGGTGAGATCCTGATCCTCACCCACCATATCCAGATTCAAAGCCAGCTCAAAATCATCCCAGCCCTCCTGCTCCTCCAGCAGTGCCGCCGGGCCGTACATCTCGGGCACCCAGATAGCCACGATCTTTCTTCTAGGTTCGAACTGCTTGAGCACCCTCATGATCTCCACCAGAAGTGCCGCTCCGCTGGCATTATCGTTGGCGCTGGGCCGGGGATGGCATAGATGAGCGGTCAAAAGCAGGGGTTTTCTTTCCGATTGACCCCGGCCGGCCTCGGCTTTTAGTATCTCCAGCTCGCCGGTGCCGGGCTCTAAATCTATGCGGGCTTCCAGCTCCAGACTTCCATCTTCCTCCTCCAGCTTCTGGCGCAGCTCTTTGACCTGGCTCCAGCAGAGCGAGAAGCCGTAAGCATGCTCATCTTCGGATTTGACCGAGGGCAGAGAGGTGTAGTTCACCGCCCCGGGCATCTGTTCCCTGCTGCGCCCTATGGAGGGCTTTTCCGAGCGCATATGACAGAGCAGAATACACTCTGCTCCCCTCTTTCTCACAGCCTGATAGTAGACGGCTGTGGGCTGACCGTGGGCCAGCACCGCCTTTTCCCCATCATAACCCTCATAATCTTCAGGCTCCTCACCCTTCCCGGCATCGAAAACCTTCAGCTTCACCTCACCACCGGTATCATCCGAGGTGAAGAGGGCTGCTGTGGGCTGGCTGGCCAGCGAGCTGATGAGATAATCTCCAGCTCCGGCATAGCGGAGATAGCCGTCCTTCAGATTGTAATCAGCTGGCACCTCCCAGCTGTTGTAGGTGGCATCGCTGGTGAAGGTCAGCCTCTCCACACCTTCCACATTCTGCTGCACGAATTCCACAGCCCGATGATAATCATCACTGCCCTTGGCCCGATCAAATGTTGATATATCGTATATGAGCTCCTGCACCCTGCGCGGGGAAAACTCCTTCTTCATCTTCTCCAGCTGCAAAATTTATTCCTCCTCTGTATGATAATGTGATGTTTGTGGCCCTGATTTATGTTTACTGCTTTTTTGGGCCGTTTAGCCGTTTATAAGAGGCATAATACAAACATAATACAAAAAAACAACAATATAGTGATCCCGGCAAAATAATCCCGGCAAAAAAACTCCCAGAGAAGGTCTAACACACCTGCTATATATATTCTTCGAAATTTCGACAATACCTCCCTGATCTGTCTTGACATAGCGGCCAGAATATTGTAGAATTTAAGATGACAAAAGTCTGGAGGGATGTCCGAATCTGGTAAGGGGCCGGACTTGAAATCCGGTGAAGCCGTTATGGTGTGGGGGTTCAAATCCCCCTCCCTCCGCCATCTTTATAGCGATCATATCGATCATCAGGCCACTTCAGCAGAGGTGGTCATTTTTTATTTTTGAGCGCAATCGTTAGAAGCTGCTCCGAAAGTGTGCCGAAACATTAAATGACCGGATTAAGTTTCCGGCAAAAACCTAAAAGCCGGGCTGTGGTGATGGTTTCGCCAGTAATTTTGATGGCATATAAAAAACCCCCTTTAAGGGGGGCTATGATTATTATTGGTGCAAGGAGATGGAAAATTGTGTATAATGTGCCCTATGGATTTTAATATGCCCTATGGATTTCCAGTGTTTTTTCTT
>CAYXAK010000029.1:18519-23495 GCA_964462585.1 uncultured Halanaerobiaceae bacterium | reverse complement strand
AATTTAACCAGATCGAGATCCCGGAGCTTTTTCAGCTGGTGGGAGATGGCGGACTGGCTCATATCCAGAAGCTCACTGATATCGCAGACGCAGAGCTCCTCCTGGGCCAGTGCGCTTATTATCCTCAATCTTGTGGGGTCTCCAAGGACTTTAAAGGTTGAGGCCAGCTCCTGCATCTCGCTCCGGGAGAGATCGCCTCCCTCAACCAGCTCAATTTTATCCCAGTTAGGGCAGTATTCCTGGCAGATCAGATTATCATCCTTCGCCTTCTGCAGTTTGTCTTCAGATGCCATTTCAGTCACTCCCGCTTCTCCAGTATAGATTGTAGACAGTTGAAAATGCTTAATTTTCTGGTTCAATTATAACAATAACTTTCGGTCTTGTCGAATCTAAATGGAGTTACATTTGACAACTTATATATATAAATATATAATTATACATGATAAGATTCAGATATTTTAAATGGAGGGGGAAAATTGAGATGAAAGAGAGATTAGTGGAGGCAATTGTGGAGATTGAGGAGGAAGAGGCCCTATCGCTGGTTAAGGAGATGCTGAAGGCCGGGAAAGACCCCGTCGATATACTGGCTACCTGCCGGGAGGGGGTAGAACTTATAGGTCAGAGATATGAAGAGGGCGAGTATTTTATGCCCGAGCTGATCATGACCGGAGAGATCATGTCAGAGATTTCCGAGCTGACCAGAGATAGGCTGGAGGAACAGCAGACCGGGGAAGATTTTCTGGGCAGGGTTCTGATCGGAACTGTAGAGGATGACATTCATGATATAGGCAAAAACATCGTCACCTTCATGCTGGAGATAAATGGTTTTGAGGTCATCGACCTGGGTGTCGATGTTCCTGCCGGAGACTTTGTCAGTGCCATAGAAGACCATAAACCGGATATAGTGGGCATGAGCGCCCTGCTCACACTGGCATTTGATCAGATGAAAGGAACTGTGGAGGAGATAGAGGAAGCCGGCCTGAGGGATGACGTCAAAATAATGATAGGCGGTGCCCCCATCAATGAGGAGATCAGGGAGTACACTGAAGCTGACGGCTGGGCTGATGATGCTGTAGAGGCAGTTGGTCTTGCCAAAAATTGGGTGGGAGGTAATTAATATGATGAATGCAGAGAACTGGGATAACCTGTCTCCCCGGGAGAAATACGAAAAACGCTTTGAGAGCTTCATAAATCCGGAGCTGGATTTTGCCGGTGAAGAGATGGAAAAAAAGTACCGGGAAAGGGCACAGATGCTGAAGGATGTAATCGAGCTTAAAAGGCCGGAAAGAGTGCCTCAGTGTCTGAACCTGGGTTTTTACGTGGCGGATTATGCCGGCTACACCGCGGAAGATATGATGTACGATTATGAGAAGCTGGGCGAGGCCTACCGCAAATTCCATGCTGACTTTGATGTCGATACCATGGCTTCGAGCATGATGATGGGGCCGGGACAGGTGTTCGATATACTCGATTATAAGCTCTATCAGTGGCCTGGCAATGGGGTCAATGAGGAGAGATCCTATCAGTGTCTGGAAAAAGAATACATGAAGCCGGAGGAGTATGATATACTTATAAAAAATCCCTCTTACTACTGGCGGACATATTATCTGCCCCGGGTGATAGGTGCCATGGAATCCTGGGATAAACTCTCGCCCTGGACAGATCTGGTTGAGCTGCCCTTTATGGGCCCCACCTTTATACCATTTGGCACACCTGATGTGCAGGAATCCCTGCGGACACTGCTTGAAGCAGGTCAGGCAGCCCTGGAATGGGCCGGGGCCTTTGGCGAGATAGATGCCAGTATCCAGGCCGGGGAGGGACTGCCTCCCATCTTTGGCGGCTTTGCCAAGGCCCCCTTTGATACACTGGGAGATACACTCAGAGGGACTGAAGCAATTATGATCGATATGTTCCGCCGCCCGGAGAAGCTGAAGCAGGCCATGGAGGTGCTGGTCGATATCAACGTGGAGATGGGCGTAAGGTCCTCCACCCAGAATAACCATCCCATAGTCTTCATTCCCCTGCATAAAGGTGCAGATGAATTCATGTCCGAGAAGCAGTTCGATGAATTCTACTGGCCCACACTGGAGGCTGTTATTAAGGGCCTTGTAGAGGAAGGAATGGTTCCCTTCCTTTTCGTCGAGGGTTCATATGATGACAGGCTTGACTATCTCAGCAAAAAGGCTGATATACCTGAAGAGCAGACGATATGGATTTTTGATGATACAGATATGGAAGATGCCCATGAGGCTCTGGGAGATATAGCCTGTATCGGCGGCAATGTGCCGGGATCACTGCTGCAGACAGGAGAGCCCGAAGATGTCGAGAGATATGTCAAAAATCTGCTGGAGAATGTGGCCGAAGATGGCGGCTTCATCCTCTCCAACGGTGTGGTCCTGGACGATGCCCGGGAGGAAAATTTAAAGGCCATGCTCCAGGCCGGCCGCAAATACGGAAAGTACTGATCCGGGCAGGAATTTATAAAGAGCGAG
This sequence comes from uncultured Halanaerobiaceae bacterium, assembly GCA_964462585.1. GTDB lineage: Bacteria > Bacillota > Halanaerobiia > Halanaerobiales > Halarsenatibacteraceae > Halarsenatibacter. Next base: position 21,003 of record CAYXAK010000029.1, on the reverse strand, counting down.
CTTGAGCCCTTAAATCTGCCCGGGGATATCTGCTATAATGTCAGTATCTCCGGGCAGATAAAATATTTAATTTTTGTGGAGGCAGGTGATTAAATTGCTGGAAGATGATATAGACAGGGATTCTTATGAGCCGGTTTATGTGCAGATGGTTAAAATTCTCAAAAAAGCCATAGCCGGGGGGGTTTTCCGCCCGGGCGAGAAACTTCCCTCAGAATCACAGCTCTGTGAGCGTTTCGATGTGAGCCCCATGACCGTGCGCAGAGTGCTCAATATTCTCGATGAACAGGGAATAGTCAGCGGGGTGCAGGGCAAGGGGACCTTTGTCAATAAAATTCAGATCAGCTCGGCCTCTTTTGAGCTGGGAGAGCTGGAGGAGATATTCGAGAGCGGTGAGAGTGAGATCAGGCTGCTCGATACGGGCATTATAGAAGCCGGAAAGGAGAGAGCGGAAAAACTTGGCATCAAGGAGGATGAACCCGTTGTCTCTCTTGAGAGGCTCATATGCCGGTCGGGAGATCCTCTGATATATCATCGCGAATATCTGATCTATGATCCCGCCAGACCTCTGGTCGAATCCGAGCTGGAGGTGACATCGCTCCGGGGGCTTTTCACCGGCTCCGGCACTTCGGAGGTTAAAGATGGCAGGCTGGAGCTTAGAGCTGTAAACCTTGAAGACGAGGTGGCGAAAAAGCTGCAGTGTGAAACAGGTCTGGCCTCCTTCAGGCTGGAGCACCTCCTCTACGATTTCGAAGACTCACCCGTAAGCTGGGGCAAATTCTATATGCCCGGCGATGAGATCAGCTTTCGCACCGCCATGGGTGTAAAGGAAATGCTTGCAGGAGAGGAGGGGAAATTGGATGAGGCAAAATGATGTCATGCCCCTGCATGAGCAGCTTATAGAGCAGATGGGAGGCCTGAAAGAAGATGCGGTGCTGAATACAGTTGATCAGCTTCTGGTTGAAGGGGAAAAACCCCTGACAATAATACAGAGCTGCCAGGAGGGCATGAGGGTTGTGGGCAAGAAATATGAGAAGCGGCAGTATTATCTGGCCGGTTTGATCATGGCCGGAGAGATATTGAAGCAGGTGATAGAGATGGTCGAACCTGCCCTCAAGCAGCAGGCTGGCCGGGCCGAAGGTGGCCGGGTTCTGCTGGGAACGGTTGAGGAGGACATACATGACCTGGGTAAAAACATATTCAAAATCCTGCTCAACTGTCACGGCTTTACAATAAGGGATCTGGGCGTGGATGTGCCTGCAGAGCATTTTCTGGATGAGATCGGGCAATTTCAGCCCGATATCGTGGGACTTTCCGGTGTGATGCTCTCCTCACATGAGAGAATGAAGGAGCTGAGAGGTGAGATTGAGAGGAGATTTAAGCAGGATAGACCTGCACTCATCATCGGCGGCAGTCAGCTCGATCAGGAAGTGGCTGATTACATAGGTGTAAAACACTGGACAAAGGATGCCATGAATGGTGTGCTGGCCTGCCAGAAAATATTAAATTTAAATTGAGGAGCAGCGGAGATGAAAAAAATAATTCTGGCCTGTGAGACAATCAAAGATGAGCTGATGGAGGCTATGGCGAATGTGAGGGAAGAGACTCCGGTTATCTGGATAGAGAGCGGTCTGCACGATAAACCATGTGAGCTGGGCCGGACAATCCAGCAGGAAATCGAAGCCCTGGCCCCGGGAATATTTGATATGGTGGTGCTGGGCTTTGGTTTCTGCGGCAACGCTGTAACCGGGCTCGTCTCAGATGATTTTAAGCTTGTCATACCCCGGGCTGAAGACTGCATCTCACTGCTTTTGAACGGGGCAGGGAACACCGCAGCTGAAGAGGATTTTAGTGCCGGCAGGACCTATTATCTCACAGAGGGATGGCTGCAAAATGAGCGCAATATCTGGCGGGAATACCAGCATGCCGTCAGGCGTTTTGGTCTGAAGAGAGCTGACGGCATGTTTCACAGGATGCTGAAGCATTATGATAATCTGGCTTTGATCGATACCGGGGCTTTCAGCATAGATGAAGTCTACAGGCGCGTGCAGGCCATCGCTGAGAGATTGAATCTTGAACCCAGGCTGATCGAGGGCAGCACCCGCTATTTTCGCAGGCTGGTGACAGGCCCCTACACTGCAGAGGACTTTGTGGTCCTGCCCCCGGGTGAAGAGGTCACATATAAAAGGCTGCGCGAGAAAAAACCACTGCCCGGCAGCGGGCAGACAGGAGAATACAGATAGAATAAAGGAGGACAAAAGTGAAACAGGAGCCGCAGAGTGAAGCTGAGATTCAGGCTGAAAAGGAATTTCCCGGATATCGCTGGCTGGTTCTGGCTGTGGCCTGGCTTTCTTTTTTTGGTCTGGCCATGAGCTGGTATATTATGCCCACACTGGAACACGAGATCATGGAGCTTTTTAACATAGATGCAGCCGGATATTCCCGGGCCCTGACCATTCCCTTTCTGATGGCGGCCCTCCTCTCCTT
>CAYXAK010000029.1:0-18419 GCA_964462585.1 uncultured Halanaerobiaceae bacterium | reverse complement strand
CTTATGGGAGGTATCTCCACCGGTCTGGTGATCGCTCCCTTCCTGCCGGGGTGGACCGGCGGCAATCTGCTGCTGGGAGGTATGGTGATAGCGCTGGGAGTGATATTCTTTCTGGTGGTTCGTGATGCTCCTCCCGGTCATGAGCGCCCGGAGGTTTCGATCCTGTCGGGATTGAAATCAGCTTTGAGAAGCCGCAATGCCTGGGCGGCAGCCTCCGCTGTATTTCTGGGGCTGGCCGGTATGGTCTCCATCCAGAACTCACTGCCCTCCGCTCTGCATGAAGTATACGGGCTGGATATGGCCGCAGGAGGGAGGGTCACCTCGCTGATAACCTATGCTTCTATGGCCGGCTCTCTGACACTGCCGGCCCTGGTGGAGAGAAGAGAGAAAATGAAGCCCTATCTTGTTCTGCTGATAATCGGTTTTCCAGTGCTAATGTACGGGACCTGGCTGCTGGGAGAATACACTGTGATACTCTGGACCGGCACGCTGCTGGCAGGTTATATAGCGGGAGGCTCGCTGCCTCTGTTCATGTCCATACCGGTTCACCTTCCCCATTACAGGGAGGACCCCGTCCGTTCAGAACATGTGGGAGGAGCCTCGGGGCTTCTCACGGCCTTCATGAATATGGGAGGATTTGTGGGGTTTCCCTTTATAGTCACACCGATAATTGTGAGCCTGGGCCACAGTGCCGGTCTGCTTGTGGCCTGTATACTCTTTGCCCTGCAGGCCCTGTCCGCTCAATTTCTCGATGAACCCCGCGAAGCCCGCTAGCTGCAGAATCTAAAACCCCCGCCCGTCCACTCAGTTGATATTGAGCCTGTCTGTCAGCACATCGAGAAACAGCTCCACATCTGTGACAAGGCCCAGGGCCTGAGCACTGCCGCGATCTGCCAGCTTTGTGACCGTGTCGCTGTTTATATCCACACATACCGTCCGTGTGCTGGCCGGCAGCATATTACCGGTGGCGATGGAGTGCAGCATGGTGGCCATCATCAGCACCATATCTGATCGGCGGGCGATCTTCCGCATCTCATTCTGAGCCCGGGAGGTGTTCTTAACGGTCTCAGGCAGGGGGCCATCATCCCTGATAGAACCTGCCAGGAGATAGTCGATATTCTTCCTGACGGCTTCATACATGATGCCCTTATTCAATGTGCCCTCTGCCACTGCAGTCTCGATTGAACCCGCTGCCCGGATTTTGTTTATCGCCCTGAGATGCATTGCATGCCGGCTGCTGTCCCCTGATCTGCATCCCTCTCCATTCAGAGGAGAGTCCAGTGAGGTGCCGTAGAGGGCGGCCTCTATGTCGTGCACCGCCAGGGCATTGCCGGCCAGAAGTCCGTCGATAAAGCCCTCCCTGATCAGGGCTGCCAGAGCGCTGCCCGCCCCGGTATGGATCACAGCTGGGCCGGCCACGACCGTGATATAGCCGCCTGAGCGCCTGATATTTTTCATCTCTTCCGCGATCGCTGCGATTTTCTCGCCCTTGGATTTTTCCATGGAGATTGTGCTCTGCATAAAGCCGAAACCCTGATTTTGACCTCCTCCCTCTCCTGAAACAGGATCACTGACTCTAACACCTTTCTTTCCCGTCACTATGCGATCACCTTCATTAACCTCCTCCAGTTTGACTGTGCGTGCTCCGTCCTTATCCACTGCTATGGCACAGTCCATCTCGATATCCTCCACCTCGATCCAGCGGCCCCGGTGGAAGATTTCGGTTCTGCGGTTGGTGGTGGCATAGAAGCTGTCGGGATAGACTCCATCGGCAGGTGCCTTCTCTATTTTCACTTCTCTTAATTCCTGCTCTTTCTTTAATTTTTTGGCCTCCATCTTCATGACCTCCTCTTATATTTTTAAAATCAAAAAAGCCCCGTTCCCTGTAAGGAACGGGGCTGTATGCCCGCGGTACCATCCTGATTTGACCGGCGATAAATCGAAAACCGGCCCTCTCTCTTCGGCTGCGGCGGTATCGAAAAGACCGCGACAGCCTATTTCGTTAACGGGAAAACCCGGCAGGGCTTACTCGAAAAATTTCCGGTAAAGCTCTTTCAGCCTGCGGCTCACAGGTGGGTTTCGAAGGGAGTTATGGTTCCCGGGCTTTCACCTATCCCGGGTCGCTGTTAACCGCAATCCCGACTACTGGCCTGCTCATCGCCTTTAGGTCGATAGAGATATAGCTGTTGTTCCTATATTATACAGGTCAGAATGATATCTGTCAAGAAGAATTTTAATCAGCGGTCAGGCAGGAAAAGCGAGCTGATGGGAGAATATTGAAAGGGGGGATGAAGATGCGGGTTCGAGAGGCTGAAGATGAGGATATACCTCGTGTGGCCTGGCTTCATGTCAGGATATGGGAGGAAGTTTACAGGGGGATTCTCGCAGATGAGTTTCTGAACGATATCACCGTAAAAAAGCGCGGTGAGCAGTGGAGAGATTTCATCTCCCGGCCGGGCAGCCACAATCTGTTTGTGGCCGAAAAGGAAAATGAGATTGTGGGATTTGTCTCCTGCGGCCCCGCGCGCTGTGAAGAGCTTGGAGAGGAATTTCCCGGTGAGCTCTATACCATCTATGTTAAGAGCAGCCACTGGCGGGAGGGGATCGGAGAGGCTCTTTTCCGGCGGGCCGAAAGACAGCTTGAACAGGAGGGGCTTTTCCCCTTCTATCTCTGGGTTTTGGCCGAGCTGGAGGGCTCCAGAGATTTCTACGAGAGTATGGGCGGTGAGATCATCCGGGAGAGGAAGGCGGAAATAGGAGGAAGAGAGCACAGGGATCTTGCTTTTGGCTGGAAGTGAATTGGAATGGAGCAGGCAAAAATATCTGAGAGAGGGGAGATCAGGATGGAATTACTGGAAAAAACTCTGGCAGAGATAGACGGTCTCGATGAGGAGATGGAGAAGAGAGCACAAAAGAGGCTGAATTCGCTGACAAAACCCCCGGGAAGCCTGGGCAGGCTGGAAGATCTGGCGGTAAAACTGGCCGGGATCACCGGAGAGGAGAAACCGCAGATAAAAAACAGAGTACATATACTCATGGCAGCTGATCACGGTGTAACAGAAGAGGGGGTCAGCGCCGTGCCGTCCCTGGTCACACTGAAGATGGTCGAGAACTTTCTGGAGGGAGGTGCGGCCATAAATGTCTTCTGCCGCCAGGCCGGGGTGGAGCTGAAGGTGGTCGATATGGGTATGAACCGCCCCCTCGAGCATGAGGATCTCATCCAGAGGAGGGTGAGGGACGGCACGGATAATATCTGCCGCTCTCCGGCCATGGAGAGGGAGGAGGCAGTGGAGGCAGTGGAGGCCGGCATAGAGCTGGCTCTGTCTGAAGTTGAGCGGGGGGCTGATCTCCTCAGCACCGGAGAGATGGGCATCGGCAACACCACCCCCAGCAGCGCCATACTGGCCGCGATGACCTCCCACAGTGTGGAAGAAGTTGTGGGCTACGGTTCTGGCATCAGCGAGGAGCAGCTGGAGCACAAAAAGGAGGTTGTGGCCAGAGCTATAGAGACAAATAATCCTGACGCCCAAGATGCGGTTGATGTGCTGGCATCAGTGGGAGGTCTGGAGATAGCCGGTATGGCCGGTGTGATGATCGGTGGAGCTTCTGCCTCGGTGCCTGTGATGATCGATGGATTTATCTCGGGGGCGGCTGCCCTGATAGCAGATGGTCTAAAACAGGAGGTGTCGAAATATCTCATCCCCTCACATAAATCTGTGGAGCCCGGACATATCAAAATTTACGATAAGCTGGATTTAAAGCCCATGCTCGATCTCGATATGCGGCTGGGTGAGGGTACCGGCGCGGTCCTCAATGTGCATCAGGTGGAGGCGGCCTGCCGCATAATTTCTGAAATGGCCACCTTTGCCGAGGCCGGCATAGAGATGGGCTAAAATGCTCTTGTATTCTGGCCCGAGTTATGCTACTATATTAATTGTGCCTGAGAGCGGGCATAAAATACTATCAGGATGAGATAATCTTGAGCGAGCCGGCGGATTCAGATAGAGAGCATATGCAGAAGGCCCTATCCCAGGCCAGAGAGGCTGCGGAGCTGGGGGAAGTGCCCATAGGGGCGGTGATCGTTCATGAGGACGAGGTCATAGCCCGGGCCCATAACCTGCGCGAGAGCGAGCAGGATCCCACCGCACATGCCGAGATGCTGGCCCTGAGGAAGGCCGCTAAAAATCTGGGCAGCTGGAGGCTTGAGGGCTGTACCATCTACGTCACCCTGGAGCCCTGCCCCATGTGTGCAGGTGCTATCCAGCAGGCCCGTATGGAGCGGCTCGTCTATGGAGCCGCCGATCCTAAAAGCGGTGCTGTCGATTCTCTTTACAGCATCCCCGCTGATGAAAGGCTCAATCATCAGCTGGAGGTTGAAGCGGGTGTCTGCGCGGATGAGAGCGGCCGGCTTCTGCGGGAATTTTTCGCGGATCTGCGCGGCTGAATCTGAACAGGCCAAAACAGATATTTGCGGAAGGGTGGGTGAGCCTGGCTTAAACCGCTCGACTCGAAATCGAGTAGGCACTTCACCGTGCCTCGAGGGTTCGAATCCCTCCCCTTCCGCCATCAAATATATTTTTATGATTTTTTGCTCCTGACTATTGAAATCAGGTCAAAAAAGTCCTATAATATAAGGTGGAATAAAGGAAAGCTGATATAAAAAAGTTTCAGCGGAGAGGTGACCGAGTCTGGCTTATGGTGCATGATTGGAGATCATGTGTAGGCCTTGTTGCCTACCGAGGGTTCAAATCCCTCCCTCTCCGCCATTAATCTTTGACAGAGAGTGTGGCCGCACTAGATGGGGTGGTAGCGGTGCCCTGTAACCTGCAAACCGCTAAGCAGGGTCGAAGGCCGCTCTGAGGATCTTTCCCTTGGAGGTCAGGCCCTGATAAGTGGTGATGACAGTCGGGTCTCACGCAATGGAGCTCTGTGAACCCCGTCAGGTCCGGGAGGAAGCAGCGGTAAGCAGCTGTCTCCATGTGCCGTGAGGGTGCCTGGCTCGAGCTAACTGCCAGGGTAACGCTCCGGGGAGGGAATTCGATGGCGGTGTGCGGTCACTTTTTAATATCTGTAAATCAGCGGCAGCAATTTTCTTCGCCCGGGGAGGATTGCTGCTTTTTTTATAGAATTTAAATTATGATAACACTCATAGAAGGAGAGATAGCGCATGGGATTTGTCTCGCTCTACCGCAAATATCGCCCCGTGAAATTTTCCGATCTGGTCGGTCAGGACCGGGTGGTGAAGACGCTTAAAAACAGCATCGCCTATGATCGCATAGCCCATGCCTATATTTTTGCCGGCCCCCGGGGGACGGGCAAAACCTCGGCGGCCAAGGTCTATGCCCGGGCCTTAAACTGTGAGAGCGACGAGGAGATAGAACCCTGCGGCCGGTGCCGGAACTGCCGGCGCATAGAAGCCGGACAGTCCATGGATGTGATCGAGATAGATGCTGCCTCTAACCGGGGTATAGATGAGATAAGGGAGCTGAGGGAGCAGGTCAAATATCAGCCCGGTGAGGGACTTTACCGGGTCTATATCATAGATGAGGTGCATATGCTCACAGATCAGGCCTTCAATGCCCTGCTCAAAACCCTGGAAGAGCCCCCCGAGAATGTGGTTTTCATTCTGGCCACCACCGAGCCCCACAAGATCATCTCCACCGTGCTCTCCCGCTGTCAGCGCTTTGATTTCACACTCCTCACCGAAACTGAGATAGCCGAGCGGCTGGCCTTTATATGTGAAGAGGAGGAGGCTGATTATGAGAGGGAAGCTCTGGAGATAATCGCCTACAGCTCCAACGGCGGCATGCGTGATGCCATCAGCATTCTGGATCAGGCCATATCTTACACCGCAGGCGCCATAACGGCTGAGAGTGTGGAGGAGATGCTGGGCAGAATAGATATATCCTCGCTCTCCCGTCTGGTCAGGAGCATAGCTGCCGGTGAGGCGGCTCCGGCTCTGAAGCTGGTCGAAAGCCTGCAGCAGCGGGGCCGCAGTGTGGATAGAATTGTGGATGATCTTCTCGATTATCTCAGGCAGATAGCGCTGACCGTGAGCGGTGGACTGGAGCTGGCCGCCGCCGGACTATCCCGGGGCAGGCGCAGTCAGCTCCAGCAGGATGCCGGCCTTTTCAGTCAGCAGGAGGCCGGAGAGGTCCTGAAGGAGATGATCGAACTGGACAGCCAGCTCCGCTATGCCGACAGGCCCGATATTGTGCTGGAATCCACGCTGATCAATCTGGCCGATAACTCCCGTGGAGATGGAGATATTGAGCACAAGGGTGAGAGCAGTGAGATAGGAGCGAGCAGTGAGGAGAAAGAAGCCGGAGAGGAAGCCGGGAAAGCTGAAGCTGCAGGGGAAAAAGCTGAAGTTGAAGCAGAATCCGGGGGCGGTGATGAGGCGGAGAGAAGTCCGGATAGGGAGAGCCGCGAGACCGTCCGGCAGGAGAAGAAAAAAGATACAGCCCGCAGTTCACTGCCCTGGGAGAGGATAATGGATCGAATCCAGCAGGAGGATGTCACAATTCACGCCAAATTAAAGGAATGCCTAACACCCCGCCTGGAGGGTGAGAGGCTGGTGATCAGATTTCCCCCCGACAAATCATTTCACTGCCGGCAGGTTAAAAATGAAAGTCAGTTTATAGAGCGGATGGCAAATGAGGTCATGGACGGAGAGATAAGGACTGTCATCGAGCTGCAGGGTGATAAGGAATGCGCCGCCCGCAGCGAGGAAGAGATCGGAAAAGCAGATAGATCCGTCCCGGAACCCGAAAATCAGGGTGATGGTGAAGATCTGCTGGAGAAGTTTCAGCGCCGTCTGGGAGGGGAGATAATAACCGTATCCCCGCAGGCGCTCAAAAATAACAAAGGAGGAAAAAAGGATGGATATGAAAAAGATGATGCAGAAGGCTCAGCAGATGCAGAAAAAGATGCAGAAAAAGCAGGAGGAGCTGGAGAATGAAACGGTAGAAGCCACCGCCGGTGGAGGAGCCGTAAAGGTTATCATGAACGGCAATCAGGAGCTCGTTGACCTGCAGATCGATGCTGAAGTGGTTGACCCTGAAGATGTGGAGATGCTGGAGGATCTGATCCTGGCAGCCACAAATCAGGCCATGACAAAGGTTCAGGAGATGATAAACGAGGAGATGGGCGATCTCACCGGGGGCATGAACATTCCGGGGATGCCGTAAATGTATTCCTTCCCCGCCCCTTTAAGAAAATTGATAGGCCAGCTGGAGCGCCTGCCCGGCATAGGCAACCGCACGGCAACCCGGCTGGCCTTTCACATTCTGGAGGAGAACCCGGATCGGGTCGAGGAGCTGGCCGATTCGCTGAGAGCAGCCCGCCGGAAGGTTGATTACTGCTCCCGCTGCCATAATATAACCGATTCTGACCCCTGTGATATCTGCTCGGATTCCTCCAGAAACCTCAGTCTGCTCTGCGTGGTCGAAAGCCCCCGGGATGTTATGGCCATGGAGAAGACCGAGGAGTACCGGGGTCTTTATCATGTTCTGCACGGTCTCATCTCGCCTCTCGATGATGTGGGGCCGGAGGAGCTGGCTCTGGATAACTTTGCCGAACGAATCTCCGGCTCGGAGATAGAGGAGGTCATCATAGCCACAGACCCCAGTGCTGAGGGGGACGCTACGGCTATGTATATATCCCGCCAGCTCAGGGATGAGGATATCAAGGTCACCCGGCTGGCCCAGGGGCTGCCTGCCGGTGGAGATCTGGAATACGCAGACGAGGTTACACTCTCCCGGGCCCTTTCCGGCCGCAGCGAAGTCGATAAATAAACCCGCCCCTCAGATGCTTTAAAATATCGGGGCGGGCTTTTTTTTGTCCGGATATGTTTTTTTGTATATTTATTTTTGCATATCATTCTTTATTCTTTCCAATTATTTTTAAAGCTCTTTCAGCTCGTATTCTCCTGTGCCCAGACCTATCTCCTCGGCATATTCGATCTGGCGGCGGCCTCCGTCTGATTCGGGGTATAACAGCTCAAATTTGTTTTTGCCCGCAGCACTGCCGGCTTCTCCGCCGAGCTCGGAGTTGGGCAGCACCTCAGCTTCGGTGACAAGATCCAGTGAGGCCTGTTCCACGGCCACCGGATCCCTGCCGGCCACTATGCCCATATCGGGCACTACCGGCTGGTCGCTCCAGGAGGGGCAGTCACAGTCGGGTGTGACATCTGTGACGAAGTTGATATAACCGGCCCGGCCTTCCACGGCTTTCAGCACACCGCTGGTGTATTCAACCATCCTCTCCTGCACACCTGTGCTGCTGGCCTCCCACACGATCGAGATTGCGTCGGGATTGCAGGAGATCACACATTCACCACAGCCGATGCAGTCCTCCTGAATGATATAGCTTTCATCCTCGTCTATTACAATACAATCCTCGGGGCAGAACTTCACGCATTCCAGGCACTTAATACATGCTTCTTCCTCGATCGAGGGCTCCACTGTGGAATGCATCATCTGTTTGCCGCTGCGGCTGCCCAGCCCCATGCCGATATTTTTGATCGTGCCGCCGAAGGCTGTGAGATCGTGGCCCTTGAAGTGGGCCAGGCTGATTAGGCCGTCGGCATGGCATATCTCACCGCCCAGCTTGACGGTATCGAAGGTTTTATGGTTGACCTCGACCTCCTCCACGTTTCTGCCCGTGAGCCCGTCGGCAATTATAACCGGGGCTTTGACGGTGGCCGGGCTGAAGCCGTTGGCATAGGCCGTGTTTAGATGGTCGACACTGTTAAATCTCTCCCGTTCATAGAGTGTATTGGCATCGGTGAGAAAGGGATTTCCTCCACTTTCCCGGATGGCCTCGACCAGCCTTCTGGTATAGATGGGGCGGATGAAGGCGGTATTGCCCATCTCCCCGAAATGCTGTTTGATGGCGATTAGATCATCTTCTCCGATCAGCTCATCGAAGCCGGCCCTGTCAAATAGGTCGTATAGTTTTTCCACCATGCTCTCGCCTTCAGCTTCCGCTCTGGTGCTGGCATAATAGACTGTAGCAGACATGTTAACCCTCCTGATTTATATGATTCCTATGTGCTTTCTGCATATTTACAATCTTATCTGATCTGCATTTCTTTTGCAAATCTGCCCGGCACTTCCGGAAACTCCCGGGAGGGCGGCAGAGCCGGCAGTTGCGGGACTGAAGCTGTTGACACTTGTATGATTTTCTGTTACACTTACTTAAATAAACGAGAGCAATTGAAGGAGCAGGAGGGGAGAAAATGGATTTTCAAGACAAGGTCGGGGAGATGGCCCTGACTTTTGACGATGTGCTGTTGAAGCCGGCATATTCACAGGTCAAGCCCAGAGATGTTGACACAGGTGTCAGGCTGACGGATGAGATTGAACTGGAAGTTCCCATATTCAGTGCCAGCATGGATACAGTAACCGATTCCGATCTGGCCATAGCAATGGCCAGAGAGGGTGGGCTGGGGGTTCTGCACAAGAACAACACTCCCGGTGAACAGGCTGCTGAGGTCGACAGGGTGAAAAGATCTGAAAGCGGTGTTATAGTCGATCCCTTCTATCTTTCCCCCGGAGATGATATCGAGGAGGCCGAGAGGCTCATGTCCCGCTTCCGCATCTCCGGTGTCCCCATAGTCGATGAGAATAAGAGGCTTGTGGGTATCCTCACCAACCGTGATCTGCGCTTTGAGGATGATTATGATCGGCCTGTTGAGGATGTCATGACAGAGGAGGAGCTGGTCACAGCTCCCGAGGGCACCACGCTGGAGGAGGCCAAATCGGTTCTGCAGGAGCATAAGATAGAGAAGCTGCCCCTTGTCGATGATGATAATGTGCTGAAAGGCCTTATCACCATCAAGGATATCGAAAAGGTAAAAGAACATCCCAATGCCAGCAAAGATGAACAGGGCAGACTGCAGGTGGCCGCTGCTATCGGTGTGGGAGAGCCGGGGCTTAAAAGAGCTGAGATGCTGGCCGAGGCCGAAGTCGATGCTCTGGTCATAGACACGGCTCACGGGCACAGTTCAGATGTGATCGAGATGGTCAAAACTCTGAAGGGTAGATTTACCGATGTGCCAGTAATAGCGGGCAATATAGCCACCGAAGAAGGAGCAGAGGCTCTGTTTGAGGCCGGGGCCGATATCGTCAAGGTCGGTGTGGGACCGGGTTCTATCTGCACCACCAGAGTTGTGGCCGGAGCAGGCGTTCCTCAGATTACGGCTATTTTTGCCGCAGCCCGGGCGGCCGAGAGATATGACCGGGCCATCATAGCAGACGGCGGCATCAAATATTCCGGTGATATAGTCAAGGCCCTGGCAGCAGGCGGCAATGCGGTCATGATAGGCAGCCTTCTGGCCGGAACCGAGGAGAGTCCGGGTGAGAAGGAGATATACAAGGGCCGCAGCTACAAAGTATACCGCGGTATGGGCTCTGTTTCCGCCATGAAAGAAGGAAGCAAGGATCGCTATTTTCAGGATGAAGCCGAGGAAGAAAAGCTCGTGCCCGAGGGTGTAGAGGGGCGTGTTCCCTATAAAGGGCCGCTGTCAGATACCATCTATCAGCTTGTGGGAGGACTCCGTTCCGGCATGGGCTACTGCGGTGTCCCGGATATAGAGTCACTGCAGGAGGAAGGTGAGTTTCTGCGCATATCCCCGGCCGGCCTGAGAGAAAGCCATCCCCATGATATAAATATCACCAGGGAGGCCCCCAACTACAGCCTGGATGAGAGAAACTGAACTGGCTGCTGTTAACTATTTAATTGCTTTCTCTCCCTCCTTGAGTTAGAATTTGTTCTGTATGACTATGAGTTTCCCATAAATATTATTCGATCAGGAGGGATTTTTGATGAAAGCAGAGGATAAAAGTGAAAACGAGGTGCATGATCTTGTGATACTGGGGGGAGGACCGGCCGGCCTCACCGCCAGCATATACGCCGGCCGCGATGGACTTAACCCCGTAACCATAAACGGCCCCAAACCCGGAGGGCAGGTAATAAATACCGAGACACTCGAGAATTATCCCGGTTTTCCCGATGGCATACAGGGGCCTGATCTGGCTCAGAAGGTGATGGCCCAGGCTGAAAATCACGGTGCGGACCTGCGTTTTGAGGAGATAATCGATGTCGATCTGGTTGAGCGGCCCTTTCGTCTGAGCACTCATCTAAATGAATATGCCGCCCATTCTCTGATCATTGCCACCGGAGCCCGCCCCCGCAAACTGGGCCTTGAGAAGGAACAGAAACTGACAGGTAATGGTGTATCCTACTGTGCCACCTGTGATGGTGCCATGTATGAGGACGATGTTGTTGCTGTGGTAGGTGGTGGTGACAGCGCTCTGGAGGAGGCTGATTATCTCACCCAGTTTGCCCGCAGTGTCTATCTGATCCATCGCCGGGATGAATACAGGGCCGGCAGGAGCGCGGTGGAGCTGATCGAGGAGAATGACAGTGTGGAACCGGTGCTCAATGCTGAGGTGGTAGAACTCATGACCGAGGATGGTGATCTTTCCGGACTGCGCCTTCAGCACGGTGATGATGAAGGGCAATCTGTCCTGGAAGATGTGGACGGCCTGTTTGTGGCCATCGGTTATGAACCCAACACGGAGCTCATATGCTCACAGCTGGAATGCGATGACTGGGGTTATATCAAAACAGATGACCTGCAGAAGACCAGTGTTGAGGGTGTATTCGCCGCCGGAGATGTTCAGGATCATCATTTTCAGCAGGTCATAACCGCCGCTGCCTCGGGAGCTAAAGCCGCCATGGAGGTCAACCGCTACCTGCGCAGGCGGGAGTAGCTCTCATTGCATAACCCCCCTTTATATGATACCATAAATCCAGATATACAGATCTGCTTTACGTTTATTATACAGGGGGAGAAGATATGCCAGGAAATTTTATCACCATTGAAGGAATAGAGGGAGCCGGCAAAACGACCCAGCAGCGGCTGCTGGTGGAATATCTGGAGGGGGAGAAGATGGCTCCTCTGGCCACCAGGGAGCCTGGAGATACCGAAATAGGCAGCAGGATAAGGGAGCTGCTTCTGGATCCGAAGAACAGTTCGATGACGGCCAGGGCGGAGATTCTGCTCTATGCCGCTGACAGGGCCCAGCATGTTTCGGAGGTGATCATGCCCGCTCTGGATAAGGGCCGCACGGTAGTCTCCGATCGCTATTATGATTCCAATATAGCCTATCAGGGTTACGGCCGGCGCCTGGATATAGATATGGTCAGGGATATAAATTACTGGGCGGTGTCAGGCTGTCACCCCGACCTCACCATTCTTCTCGATATTTCTCCCGTTTTGGGTTTGAAGAGGGCCCGTGCGCTGGCAGGTGATGACCTGGGCGACAGGCTGGAAAGGGAGGAGATCTCCTTTCACAGGCGGGTGAGAGCCGGCTATCTGCGTCTGGCCCGCACCTATGACAGATTCTATGTTATCGATGCCGAGCAGTCTGCAGAGGCCATACAGAGGCGCATCAGAAAGGTGGTAAAGGAGAGATTGCTATGAGTGAGAGTGAGCAGTCAGGTGAGGCCAGGCTGGTTATAGCCGTGGTCCATGATAAGGATGCCGATGCTCTGGAATCGGGACTCAATGAAGCCAGATTCCAGGTGACCCGGCTTAAGAGCAGTGGTGGTTTTCTCAAAGAGGGGAACACCACCTTTTTTATTGGCACCCGCCAGGAGTATGTGGATGAGCTGCTGGATATTATAGAGGAGAACTGCCGCTGCAGAAGCCGCACGATAGCCCCCATGTCACCTCTGGCCAGCGAGCTTGAGAGCTATTATTCCCTGCCGATGGAGGTCGAGATCGGTGGGGCCACGGTTTTCGTGCTGGATGTGGAGCAGTTCAAAAAAATTTGAGCCAGCTGGGGTGGTCTGCAATGAGCTGGGATGATATACCGGAACAGAAGCCGACAAAATCCCTTTTACAGCAGCAGCTCAAGCGGGGAGAACTTAGTCATGCCTACCTGCTGCTGGGAGCTGAAGGGACGGGCAAAAAGGATATGGCTCTGGAGCTGGCGGCAGCTTCTCTGTGCGAAAGCGAAGGGCAGGAGGCAGATAGCTGTGGCAGCTGCCTCAGCTGTGAGAAGATAGCCCATGATAACCACCCTGATGTTAATATTTTTGCCCCACCCGAGGACAAAAAACAGATGGGTATAGATACCGTGCGCGAGCTCAGGCGGCGGCTGGCTCTCAAACCCTTCGCCTCCATGCGCAGATTTTTCATCATTGAAAAGGCCGATCACATGACCGAGCAGGCTGCCAACAGCCTGCTCAAATCACTGGAAGAACCGCCGGAATACGCCGTGCTGCTGCTTCTGGCAGGGGAGGAGAGCAGTCTGCTTCCCACCATCCTCTCCCGCTGTCAGAAGCTGAGGCTGCATTCACTATCCCTGGAGAGCATAGTTTCACTGCTCAGGGAGAGGGGGATAAAGAGTGAACCGGCACATCATCTGGCCCGGCTTTCGGCCGGGAGCCCGGGGCGAGCATTGAGCCTGGCTGAGAGCGATGATCTGCTCCGGCGCCGGGAGGATGTGCTGGATTTTCTCTGCACGCTCACCGGACGTGACGACCTGGAAATATTCACCGAGGCAGAGCGCTGGCAAGACTGGCTGAAAGAGGATTTTCCCCTGCTGGATTTGCTTATGGAATGGTATCGAGATATAATTGTATGTAAACGGTCCGGGGAAGAAGCGGTGCGCAACCGCGATTATTCCAGCGATATTGAGAGGATGGCCCGGGAATACTCTCTGCCCCGGCTGCAGGAAATGCTGGAGAGTGTGCGGGAGTCCGCAAACGATATAGAGGCCAATGTCAGACCTGAACTCTCGCTGCAGGTGCTTCTGTTCGATTTAAAAGAACTTCAGCACAGCAGCTGCCCCCGGGGCGGCTGATCTGATATAGATTGTGCAATAAAGGGTGAGTTGTATGCCAAAAGTAATAGGAGTCACCTTTCGTCCGGCTGGAAAGATATATTATTTTGATCCGGAGGATATGGAACTGGAAAAGAACGATTATGTCATAGTTGAGACCTCGCGGGGTGTGGAGTTCGGCCTTGTCATCCAGCCGCCCCATGAGGTGAGCCAGGATGAGGTGGTTGAGCCGCTCAAACCCGTGATCAGGAAGGCCACCATCCGCGATAAGGAGAAGTATTATGAGAACAAGGAGCTGGAGCGAGAAGCTTTCACCATCTGTCTGGATAAAATAGAGGAGCACGGCCTGCCGATGAAACTTGTCGATGTCGAATATACATTCGAACACAACAAAATCCTCTTCTACTTCACGGCAGATGGTCGTGTGGATTTTCGGGAGCTTGTCAAGGACCTGGCCCGCATATTCAAGACGAGAATCGAGCTGCGCCAGATAGGTGTCAGGGATGAGGCCAAGATGATAGGCGGCCTGGGGCCCTGCGGCATGCCCACCTGCTGCACCAGATTTCTGCGCGAGTTTGAGCCCGTCTCGATAAATATGGCCAAGGAGCAGGAGCTCTCACTCAACCCGGCCAAGATATCCGGTATATGCGGGCGTCTCATGTGCTGCATGCGCTATGAAGAGGACTGCTATAAGGAGATGAAGAAGGAGATGCCTGACCGGGGACAGAGGGTTAAGCTTGAGGTGGGATCCGGTGAGGTTATCGACCGCAATCTGATCAAGAAGACCGTCAGGGTTTCCATAGGTGATGATGAGACTGTGGAAATTGATGCCGAAAAGCTGCCCGGCTATGAGCCGGGAACTGAATACGATGAATCGGCAGCCAGGAAAGATATTCCAACAGATGATGATAAATAGGAGGGGCCACAATGGATGAAGAGCTTCTGAGTGCACTGGCCCACTTTCAGGAGGAGATTGAGAGGCTTTCACAGCAGTTTAAGGATCTGCAGAGCAAGACCTACGATCTCTATAAGGAGAATAAGAGGCTGCGCCAGGAGAATGAAGAGCTGAGGGAGCTGGCCTTAAAAAAGCAGGATGTCGAAGCCCGGGATGCTGATTTTTCACCCCAGGCGGCCGAATATCTCTCCCATCTCTATGAGGAGAGTTACCATATATGCCCTCTGAATTTTGGTGAGAAGAGAGAACGTGACTGCCTATTCTGCCGCGAGCTTCTGGAAAGGCAGCAGCAGAATGAGGAGATATCGGAAACATGAAAGCCCCCGACCATCTCAGCTCACGCAAACTGTATGTCTGCCCCACTCCCATAGGCAATCTGCAGGATATCACGCTCCGCGCTCTGGAGGTGCTCGCGGAGGTTGATCTGATCGCCTGTGAGGATACCAGGCGCACGGGTAAGCTGCTGGATCATTTTGATATAGATACTCCCATGATAAGCTATCATGAGCATAATGCCGCCCGCCGCTGTCAGCAGATTCTGGAGAGAATGGCCGAAGGTGAAGAGGTGGCACTTGTCAGCGATGCCGGTACACCGGGAATATCTGACCCGGGCAGCAGGTTGATAGAAAAATCTCTGGAGGCCGGTGTGGAGATAGTTCCCCTGCCCGGGGCCTCGGCCCTGCTGCCGGCTCTGGTGGCCTCCGGTCTGCCGGCTGACAGGTTCGTCTTCGAGGGATTTTTACCCCGGAGCGGCCAGGAGCGCCGCGACAGACTTGCCGCCATCAGGAGAGAGGAGAGAACGGTGGTAATATACGAATCTCCCTACCGCACACTGGAGACTCTGGAGGAACTGGCCGATCTGATGCCCGAAAGAGAGCTCACTCTGGTCCGGGAGATAAGCAAGCTGCACGAGGAGAAGATCTACGGCACCACCACCTCTCTGGCCGGGGAGCTGGAAGTTGATGATATTAGAGGAGAGATCGTCCTGGTTCTGGCCGGAAGAGAGGAGGAGGCAGGCCAGGTTGGCTACGAGCATCTGAGTGTTGTAGAACATGTCAGGGCTTTGATGGACAACGGCTATCCCAAAAAGGAGGCCATCAAAATGGTGGCCGGCGAGAGGGATCTCTCCCGCAATGAGGTCTATGAAGAGGCTATTGCTATCGATGCCCGGCCCCGGCGGGATTAGGGTCGGGATGTTGTTTTTCTGCGAGAAAATTGAAAGGAGAGGGGATGAATATGCCTGAGGAGAAGAACACATTTTACGTTACCACACCGATCTATTATCCCAGCGATAAGCTGCATATAGGGCACGCCTATACAACGGTGGCAGCCGATGCCATTGCCCGTTTTAAGAAGATGAGAGGCTTTGATACCGTCTTTCTCACCGGCTCCGATGAGCACGGCCAGAAGATTGAGCGCAGGGCCGGTGAAGCCGGTGAGAGCCCCGAGGATTTTGTGGACAGCATTGTTGCCACATTTCTCGATCTGTGGGAGGATCTCGGTGTGGAATATGACCAGTTTATCCGCACCACCGACAGCTACCATGAAAAAGCCGTTCAGGAGATCTTCGATCGCCTCCATGACAGTGGAGATATCTATCTCGATGAGTATGAGGGCTGGTACTGCACCCCCTGTGAGACGTACTGGAGGGAACACCAGCTGGATGACGGGGAGGATGAGAATCTCTGCCCCGACTGCGGTCGTGAACTGGAGTGGGTTGAGGAGGAGAGCTATTTCTTTCGGCTGAGCAGTTATGCTGACAGTCTGCACGAACATATCGAGAAGAACCCGGAATTTATCCAGCCCGAATCGCGCCGCAACGAGATGCTCAATTTTATAGAGGAGGGCCTGGAGGATCTCTCGGTTTCGCGGACCACCTTCGACTGGGGCATAGATGTTCCCTTTGACGATGAACATGTGGTCTATGTGTGGATAGATGCTCTCAGCAACTATATAACAGCCCTGGGCTATCCGGAGGAGACTGAGAGATTTTCTTCCTACTGGCCTGCTGATGTTCATATAGTGGGCAAGGATATACTGCGCTTTCACACCATCATCTGGCCCGCTATACTCATGGCTTTGGATATGCCCCTGCCCGGGCAGGTCTTCGGCCATGGCTGGCTTCTGACCGAGACAGGTAAGATGTCCAAATCCCGGGGAAATGTAGTTGATCCCGTCGAGCTGATTGAGGATTTCGGCCGCGATGCCATAAGATATTATCTGCTGCGGGAGGTGCCCTTCGGCTCCGATGGCACCTATTCCACTGAGGCTCTGGTCAACCGCATAAATTCTGACCTGGCCAATGATCTGGGCAATCTGCTTCACCGCACGCTGAGCATGATCGAGCAGAACTTCTGCGGTGTAATTCCTGCCCCCTCAGAGGGTGAGGAGATAGACGAGGATTTAAAGCAGATGGCTCTGGACACGGCTGTCTCTGTGGCGGACCATATGGACCAACTCCATTACACCCAGGCCCTGGAGGAGCTGTGGGAGTTTGTCAGGCGCAGCAATAAATATATAGATGAGACCCGGCCCTGGGTTCTGGCCGGCGAGGATGACGGTGAGGAGAGGCTCAAAACAATCCTCTACAATCTCATGGAAGCGCTGCGTTTTATCGCCGTAATGCTCAAACCTGTTATGGTCGACACTCCCGTGGAGATGGGCCGCCAGATGGGCTGCCGTCAGGAGATAGTGCGCTGGGACTGGGATTCTCTTTCCAGCTGGGGTGAGCTTCCCCACGGCCGCTCCGTCAGAAAGGGTGAGCCTATATATCCCCGCATAGATATCGAGGAATACTATGAGGATAAAGAAAAGAGCGAAGATTCCGGGGATGATCACGATGAAGATGACAAGGATGAAGAGCTTGAGGATCTGCCCGAAGGGCTTATCTCCTTCGAACAGTTTCAGGATATGGATCTAAGGGTTGCCCGGGTGCTCAAAGCTGAAGCTATAGAGGGCAGTGATAACCTGCTGCGTCTGGAGATCGATGTGGGAGATGAAGAAAAACAGCTTGTGGCAGGCCTGGCCGGCCATTATGAATGCCAGGAGCTGGAGAACAGATCGATAGTGGTCATAAATAACCTGGAGCCGGTGGAAATCTTTGGTGTCAGATCTGAAGGCATGCTGCTGGCAGCAGAAGAGGGCGATGAGCTGGCACTGCTTGCACCTGATGAAGAGATGGAGGCCGGAGCGGCAATAGCATAGCTGCAATATCTTTCCCGGGCCCTGTCTGCTTCAGTTAGGGCCCGGGTTTATAATGCCGGCATAATTTAACGGAATAATACAGCAAACCCCAAAATGGGGGTATTTTGAACATGGCGGAAAGGGACGATTTTATGAGCTGGAACGGCAACCTCAGCCTGCGGGTGATGGTGGTCATGGCAGCCATAATAATAGCTGCTTTTGTGGTGCTCGGTGTTGTGGTCGATAATACTGTCTCTGAGACTGTCGGCGATCTGGGCCGGGAGAGAAACCTGGAATCTGCCCGGGCTGTTCAGAACGAGACCGAGGCTCTGATGGAAGAGAATATAAATGCTCTCGATCTTCTCATAGATGAAAACAGGGATGATATTGATGACGAGTGGACCTTCCGCCACCTCATAATG
>CAYXAK010000028.1:0-23521 GCA_964462585.1 uncultured Halanaerobiaceae bacterium | reverse complement strand
CAGCTGCAAAATTACCATCCACCTTCATCACAGAATTATACCACAAATACCGCCCGAGCACAAATATATCAGGGGGTAAATTCTTCTGCTCTTTCAGAGGAGAGTCCCAGATAGTTGAGAGCGCCCTTTACCACCCTGGCTGCAGCCCTGCCATCTCCATAGGGATTCTCTCTCCGGGCCACAGAGCGGTAATAGTCCTCCTCCCGCAAAAGCCGGGCTGTTATTTCCACTATTCTCTCCTTTTTCGTGCCGGCCTTAAGCACGGTGCCCGCCTCCAGAGCCTCGGGCCTTTCGGTTGTCTCCCTGAGCAGGACCACCGGAATATCCAGGGCAGGAGCTTCTTCCTGAATGCCGCCGGAATCGGTCAGTATGAGCCTGGAACGCCCGAGGAGATTTATGAATGTGCTGTAATCCAGGGGTTCGATCAGATGAATGCCCTCTTCACCGCCCAGAAGTGAGAGGGCGGGTTTTCTCACACCGGGATTTAAATGGAGGGGAAAGATGACCTCCACATCCTCGAACTCACCCGCTATCTCCCTCACGGCGGCAAAGATCTTCTCCATATCCTCCCCCATATTCTCCCTTCTGTGAGTGGTGAGCAGGATTATTTCCTTCTCACCATCTGACACTATCTCCTGCAGGTGATGCGGCAGTGAAAAATCCTGAGAGGCGATGCATTGTACGGCATCTATCACCGTATTGCCGGTGACATATATATTCCGGGCGCTGACATTCTCGGCCAGCAGGTTCTCCCGGTTGGTCAGTGTCGGGGCAAAATGAATATCTGCCAGCACATCGGTCAGATGCCTGTTCATCTCCTCCGGGAAGGGGGAATAACGATCATGAGAACGCAGCCCGGCCTCAACATGGGCCACAGGTATCTGATTGTAATAGGCTGCAAGGGCGGCGGAGAATGTGGTGGTGGTATCACCGTGAACCATGATAAGATCCGGTCTTTCCCGGCGGAAGAGTTCACTCAGGCGGGAAAGGGCCCTCCCGGTAAGATCTGTTAAACTCTGATCGTTCTCCATCAGCTGCAGATTTTTGTCCGGACTGATAGAGAAATTTTCCAGCATCTGTTCCAGCAGTTCATCATGCTGGCCGGAGGAGATGATGCCCGTCTTTACGCTCTCCTGCTTCTGCAGCTCAGAAATGACAGGTGCCATCTTGATTGCTTCCGGCCTGGTGCCGAATACAACGAATATCTCAGATTTTCTTCTCTCTAAGCGATCTCTGCTATCTCTGTCCAAAATATCTCACCCTCTTTTCTGCCCTCTATAAATTGGAATTTCAGGAGCTATTTCCAGAACTTTAACTGGTTCTCCTGCATCAGAAATGTTACAATTAAACTGACAGCAATCCTGGAAGGAGGTTAAAAAGATGTCGATATATTATAATTATCCCGCCGAAGATAAAAGAAAATGTGAGGTTAAGCTCTTTGCCTCCCAGGGAATATATGAAGATATAGAGGAGACGGCGCTGACTCAACTTCTCACAGCCGCTCAGCTGCCGGGTGTCAGAGCTGTGGTCGGCATGCCTGATCTGCACCAGGGTTATGGACTGCCCATCGGAGGTGTGATGGCATCAGCTCCTTCAGGGCCGATCTCTCCCGGAGCTGTGGGCTTTGACATCAACTGCGGCGTGCGTCTGATCCAGACCGGTATGAAGGCCGATGAGATCAAAGGGAGAGAGGATGAGATGCTCCAGATGCTCTCCCGCACAGTTCCGGCCGGTCTGGGCGAGGGTTCCCAGCTCAAATTCTCCCGCAAAGAATTCCGGGAGATAATAGGCAGAGGAATACCGGCTCTGATCAGGATGGGCCTGGCACCGGAAAGTGCTGTCGAAAACTGTGAGGATGGAGGTTCTTTTTCCCCTGCCGATCCCTCTGCAGTCTCAAAACAGGCCCTCAAGCGGGGTATAACCCAGCTGAACAGCCTGGGTTCAGGCAACCACTTTCTGGAACTGCAGGTGGTGGCCTCGACCGAGGATGAGACACCCTTCAGCGAGGGCGAGCTGGTCATCATGCTGCACACCGGCTCCCGGGGGTTCGGACATCAGATATGCAAGGACTATTCCCAGGAAGCCAAGGATAAGGCCCACAAATTTGATCTCAGCTTCCCCCGCAAAAATCTGGCCTACTTTCCCGGGGAGAGCCGCGAAGGTCAGAATTATCTCCAGGCCATGGGCTGTGCGGCCAATTTTGCCTATGCCAACCGTGAGCTTCTTACCCGCAAGCTGGAGGAGACCTGGCAGGAGCTGTTTCCCCACAGCAGCTTCCGCCTCTATTACGATCACACACACAATATAGCACGCCGGGAAAGGCATCTGATCGAGGGGAAGGAGGAAGAAGTTCTGATCCACCGCAAGGGTGCCACACATCTACCCCGGCAGGGCAGGGCTTTAATACCCGGCTCGATGGGGACCTCAAGCTTTGTGGTCAAATCGATGGATACCGAATACACCGCTCTCGCCCTGGAGTCGGTAGCTCACGGTGCGGGTCGCAGGATGAGCCGCACACAGGCCAAAAAGACCATCTCCCAAAAACGCCACCGCCAGAGCATGGGGGAGGTCAAAAGCACCTCCTCCAGCGGTGAAAATATACTGGACGAATCACCTCTGGCCTATAAGGATATAACGGCGGTCATCTCCTCCATCACTGAAAGCCAGCTGGCCTATCCCATAGCACAGCTCAACCCTCTGGTGGTTTTAAAGGGATGAATGAGGGATGATCTAAAAGATTGGATGACTGCAGCAATAGAAATTCCGGCGGGAATCCCCCGCCGGAATTGTCATTTATTTATACTGCTCCTGGATTATTCCAGGACTACAGCAGCTTCCGGAGCATCTATCTTAAATGTGAAGCTCTCAAAGAGGAAGAGCTCCAGCTTCTCCTGATCGCTGTTCTTGAAGCCAAGTGAGATATCCTGGCCCAGGTATAATTTATAGAAATCGCCGGCAGCCATCAGAACACCTTTATCTTCCAGTTCGGGCATATAGATGATATCCGTGCCCAGAAGACCCTCGATCTTCCTGAAGAGCGGATAGCAGGCTGACTCCAGCTCATTTAAGAGCTGATAGTGTCTGTCGCCGAGCACCAGGTGATAGGGCCCCGGCACATTCTCCAGATCCAGGGCGCGCCGTGCATTCCAGATGGCAGAGAAGAAAGAGTCTCTATCCTCCTCAACCTCGATAGCATCGTGCTCGGAAGCGGGAATTATGCCCTCTATTCCGGCCTCTTCCTGACCCTGGAATATCGCCTGATTTTCTATGCGGGCGGCTTTCTCAGCAGCCTCGCGCACGGGATCGCTGTCAGCATCCTCAGCACCGCGGGCAAAAGCTTCCAGTTCAGCCCGGGGCATCGTGATCGGAATCTCCACCTCTACAAGGGGCAGCGATTTCCGACGGCTGAAAACCCCTTTCATCTCTTCACGGCGGCCGGTGTTAACCGCAGCTGCTTCCAGACCGTGAGGGCCTGATACCTCAACGACTTTCCTGCCGACCAGCCTGTTCTCCAGAACCTCCAGAGCCTCTTCATCCAAAAACTCCCAGGCTTCAGCGGGGATGGGAGCCAGATCGCGATTTAAAATATCGACCATTTTTATCGCCTCCTTTAGCTTAATCTAAATTTCCTATGCCGAGAGAACCGCCATCTTCTGAGCTATGTTCCTCATCTTCTCCGTGCTCCTCTATCTCGGTTATCTCCTCTTCTGTGAACAGAAATTCCTTCAGATGTTCATCCCAGACATCGCTGTTTCTGCGCAGCCATTCCAGGCCCATACAGGCATGCTCGATCTCCTCATCTCGATTGTGAGCGACTATATTGCGCACTGTCTCGTCATCGGTGGCATCAGCCCTCTGATTATACCAGTCGACAGCTTCCAGTTCCTCGATTACGCTCTGGATTATGCGGTGGTATTCGATAGCCTCCTGTGAAAGATCCTCCTGTTCCTCATGATATTCAGACATGTTTTTCCCTCCTGCTTTTTATTAATTTTTCCTGCCTGAGCTTCCAGGCTCACACTCCGACAGAATCAGCCATAATCTGTTGATCACACTCTCATTAAAAATATAACATTTTAACCTGCAAATAGCAAATTTATCGACCGGTATATCAGCTGTGCAGTGCCTCTCCCTCAGCGGCCATGAGAGCGGCCTCGTGTATAACCTCGGCTGTGGTGGGATGGGCATGGATCGTATCGGCAATATCCAGGGCCGTAAGACCGTTATTTAAAGCCAGGGCCGGGGATGCTATCATATCTGAGGCATGTATCCCCACAATCGCACAGCCCAGAATTCTGCCGCTATCCTGCTCGGAGATGATCTTGATGAAACCACGGCGCTCTCCTGCGGCTAATACCTTGCCATTGGCGCTGAAGGGAAAGCGAGCTGTATTGTAATCAAAGTTCTTTTCTTCCGCCTCCTCCTCACTGAGGCCGACTACGGCCACCTCGGGATCGGTAAATATCACACTGGGGACTGCACTGTAATCCATCCTGCACTCCTCACCCATTATGTTCTTCACCGCCACCAGGGCCTGGTGGAAGGCAACATGGGCCAAAAGCATCCTGTCGGTGACATCTCCCACAGCATATACACCGTCAAGAGAGGTCTGCATCCTCTCATCCACCTCTATACCGCCCCTGTCAGCATCATGGTCAATTCCCAGCTTTTCGGGATCTATACCGCAGAGGCTGGGTTTTCGACCCACAGCCAACAGGACTTTTTCCGCAGAGGATGACTCAGCTTCATCCCCATGCTCGAAGTGTACTTCGAGCCCCTCCTCATCTCTCTCGATCTTACGGACCGTGCTCTCGGTTTTGATCTCAATCCCCCTGCGTCCGGCTATATTTGTCAGCTCTTCAGCCACATCTTCATCCAGACCGGGCAGAATCTGATCCTCCATCTCCAGGATCGTTATCTCACAGCCCAGATTGCCCATAAGGCTGGCAAACTCCATGCCTATTATGCCGGCACCGATTATGACCATACTCTCCGGCAGCTCCGTCAGTGAGAGGAGATCACGGCTGTCGAGAACACCGTCCAGATCACCTCCTGGTATGGGAAGCTCCAGGGGTTTAGAGCCCGTGGCTATTATGACATTATCGGCACCTATGGCCTGAATATCTTCAGCAGCTCCCTCCAGCTCTATGAGATCCGAACTGAGGAGCTCACCCCTGGCCTCGATGAGATCGACACCGGCCTTATCGAGAAGATGTTCGATCCCTCTCACCAGACGCTTAACAACTCCATCCTTGCGCCGGCTCATTCTGGAGTAATCGAGAGAAAAATCACCGACATCTATGCCATGCCGGCGGGCCGAGGATATATCCCTGTACAGCCCGGCCGAGTGAATCAGGGCTTTGGTGGGAATACAGCCCCAGTTGAGGCAGGTCCCTCCCACATTCTCCTTCTCTATCATGGCCACATCTGCACCACTGCGGGCGGCCTTAAGTGCGGCCACATAACCTCCTGGACCACCGCCTATAACCGCTATATCATAATCTCTATCGCTTTCCACAATCCTGCACCTCCCGAATATATAACAGTTAATCCATTAATCTATAAAATCTAAAATCAATTCCACCGCCAGCTCCTGCTGTTCTGTCCGGGTCATTTTGAGCTCTCCATCACCGGACTGCTCACCGTAATCTCCAAAACCGGCATGGTTGGCACCGGAAATCTCCTCGAAGATAGCATCACGGGGCAGCAGGTTCTTTCTCTCCTCCAGCCTTTCCCGGTTCATCACACCATCTTCACTGCCGTAGAGCGAGAGAACCTCAACATCCTTGCCGGATATATCATCATCGCCAGAGGGATAGGCGGCCAGAAGAATCAAATGTTTTACGGCAGCAGGCTGATTCCGGCTTATGAATCTGCTGGCCATGGCGCCCCCCAGGGAATGACCGACAAGAGCCCATTCATCCACTGTATCTTCCCGGCCGTCGATTATAAAAGCCGCCCTCTCCCAGTCCAGAAGAGCTATCTGAAAGGGCATCTCCACCAGAAAGACCGGATGACCGCGCTCGGCCAGCCTGTAGGCCATACCGGCATAGGCCGCAGCCTCCACCTGGGCCCCGGGATAGAATATTATCCCCCGCGAGATATCTCCGGCCTCGATCGGCCAGAACTCGATCAGATCGTCCTCTCTTCTGACCTCCACATTTTCACCGCCGGCCAGATACTCTTCGGCTTTTTCCCCGGCCGGCAGGCTCTGCTGCAGCCAGAAAAAAATTCCCCCGGCTATCAGCAGCAGAAATAAGAGCAGGGGAATGATCACCTTCGGGCGAAAAACCGCACTGTAAATCCCCTTCAATAATGATTTCATAGCTGTTGTTCTTCTGTCTCCTCCTCGCTCTCATCCTGTTTTTCTTTCCCGCCTGAAGAGAACTCGGGTATATCTATCCCCAAAACGTTTACATTCACAGCCCTGACCTCGACCCCTGTCATCTTCTCCAGCGATTCCAGCACATTTTTCTGCACACTGCGGGCCACACGGGGAATATCGACCTCATATTCCACGATGAGGTTTAAATCGACGACCACTCCTTCCTCAGTCTCCTCCAGACTCACACCGCGGGAAAGATTTTTCCTGCCCAGCATCTCGGCTATATCGCCGGCAAAACCGCTGCTCATAGCCGCTACCCCTTCGACCTCTGTAGCCGAGATGCCGGCCACGATACCCAGCACATCACTCTCTATATTCATCTCACCCAGCTCTGAATTTTCTGGTTCAACCATAAAATTAAGCCTCCTCCTGCAGGAGATGCGCTTTTATTCTCGCAGCTGTTTGTAGAGCTCTTCATATTTTCGGGCCGATCTCTGCCAGCTGAAATCCTCATTCATAACACTTCTCTGCAGCTCTCTAAGTTCCTCCCTGTTCTCTGCCAGCTCAGCCGCACTTTCCAGAGCGGAGAGCAGAGATTCAGGGGAATAATCGGCAAAGGTGAATCCGGTCCCGTCTTCTCCGTCATAATTTTCTACAGTATCCTTCAAACCTCCCGTCTCCCTGACAATCGGCACAGTGCCGTATCTCATGGCGATCATCTGGCCCAGTCCACAGGGCTCAAATAGCGAGGGCATGAGGAAGAAATCGCTGCCCGCATATATCCGCCGGGCCAGTGTGAAGTCATACTTAATCTCCGCAGCCACACTATCGGGATATCTGCCGGCAAGATAGCGGAGATAATCCTCATAATCGGAGCGGCCGCTCCCCAAAAACACGAGATTGAAACCCAGGTCAACTATATCATCGCCGATACCCTGGAACAGCTCAATCCCCTTCTGCTCAACAAGCCTGCCCACAAAGCCCATAATCGGACCCTCACAGTCCACGGGCAGGCCCACATCTCTTAAAAGTCCCCTTCTGTTCTCCTCCTTGCCCTGAAAATTGTCGATATCATAGCTGGCAAAGATCTCATCGTCCAGGGCGGGGTTGAATTCACTGTAGCTGATGCCGTTGATAATGCCCTCCAGGTCGTCCCCGCGCATGCGCAGGGCGTAATCGAGTCCCTCGCCCAGATCGGAAGTCCTTATCTCCCGGGCATATGTGGGGCTTACGGTGGTTATTTTATCGGCATAATTGATGCCGGCCTTCATGAAGTTGACATTGCCCTGATGTCTGATGCGGCCGCTCTGCCAGTGACTTCGATCCACGCCCAGTGTGTCCTCTATTATCTCCGGTCCGAAAACACCCTGGTATTTGAGGTTGTGAATTGTATAGACTGTTTTTATATCACTGTAAAAGGGAAACTGTCTGTAATTATCATGCAGCAGCAGGGGGAGAATTCCCGTCTGCCAGTCATGGCAGTGAATAATATCAGGCTTGAAATCCAGCCTGGGCAGCATCTCCAGCACAGCCCTGACAAAAAATGTAAACTGCACATGCCTGTCATATGAGTCATAGAGTGAATCGCGATAGAATTTCTCCTTATTATCGATAAAATAATGGGGAACACCGTCTTTAACGGTGCGGTTTACACCCACATATTCATCGCGCCAGACAACATCTGTGCGAAAATGGCAGATATGTTCCAGCCGGCTGCGATATTTGAGAGGTATCTGATTGTATTCGGGCAGAACGCAGCGCACATCGTGATCTAAATCCTTGAGGGCCCCGGGCAGAGATCCCACCACATCACCCAGCCCACCTGATTTTACATAGGGAGCAGCTTCTGAGCTTACCTGCAGTATTTTAAGCTTTTCCACGCCATATCACCTCGTTTATGTTATTCCTATTCTTTTAATTAAACAGCCGGGAGCAAACTCCTCTTTATTTGGAGAGGAGAATTTATCTCAAAGCAGGTTTTTAGCATATCATGAAGAATTATATAAATGCAGGAATAAGGAATACAGGAAGGAGTGATTTAAATGGCTGCCAAAACTCCCACCAGTTATGACCGCTATCTATTCCACAGGGGGCAGCACTATCAGGCCTACGAATTTATGGGGGCCATCCCCGGCGAGGAAAAAGACAGAAAGGGGACCAGATTCACCGTCTGGGCTCCCAATGCTGATAATGTCTACGTGACCGGGGATTTTAACAGCTGGTCAGAAAAGAATGATCCGCTGGAGAGAATTGAGGAGAGCGGCCTCTGGACCGGCTTTATCGAGGGAGCCCGGGAGGGAATGAAATACAAGTACCATATCATCGGCCCGGGAGGGCAGACCAGGCTGAAGGCTGACCCCTACGGCTATTCTTCCGAAAAAAAGCCCAAAACCGCCTCCATAATTAAAGATCTGAGCGGCTATGACTGGCAGGATGACAGGTGGATGAGGGAGAGAAGCAGCCAGGAGGATCTAAATGAACCCGTCCTGATCTATGAAGTTCATCTGGGCTCATGGCAGAGGGATGAGGATGAAGATTATCTCAACTACCGGGTCCTGGCCGACAGGCTGGCAGAATATCTACAGGATATGAACTTCACCCATGTGGAGCTGATGCCCATAACCGAACACCCCTTTGACGGATCCTGGGGGTATCAGACCACAGGCTATTACTCGGTCACCAGCAGATATGGGTCACCGGAGGATTTCATGTATTTCGTCGACCGTCTGCATCAGGCCGGCCTGGGAGTGATCATAGACTGGGTGCCGAGTCATTTCTGCCGCGATGACCACGGCCTCCGCCTCTTCGACGGCACGGAGCTCTATGAAAGTGCTGATCCCCTGCGGGCGGAAAACACACAGTGGGATACTCTCAACTTCGACTTCGCCCAGCCCGAGGTCTGGAGCTTTCTCATCTCAAATGCCTGCTTCTGGTTTGAAAAGTATCATGTCGACGGCATCAGGGCTGATGCGGTCAGCAATATGCTCTACCTGGATTACGGCCGGGAGAATGGGGAATGGCGCCCCAACGAATACGGGGGGCGGGAAAATATCAAGGCCATACAGTTTCTGCGGCGCCTCAATGAAGTCGTATTCAAGGAACACCCCGGTGTGATGATGATCGCAGAGGAGTCGACATCATGGCCTCAGGTCACAGCTCCAGCCTATATCGGAGGGCTGGGATTTAACTTCAAGTGGAATATGGGCTGGATGAACGATGTGCTGGATTATATGGAAACAGACCCCATCTTCCGCAAATGGAAGCACAACAATCTCACCTTCTCCATAATGTATGCCTACTCGGAAAATTTTATACTGCCTTTATCTCACGATGAAGTGGTCCACGGCAAAAAATCACTGCTGGATAAGATGCCCGGCGATTACTGGCAGAAGTTTGCCAATCTGCGCCTGCTCTATGCCTATATGCTGGCACACCCGGGCAAGAATCTCCTCTTCATGGGGGGAGAGTTCGGCCAGTTCATAGAGTGGAATTACAGGCAGGAGCTGGACTGGTTTCTGCTGGACTATGAGAAGCACAGCCAGCTGCACGGGATGATCAAACGGCTCAACAGCATCTATCTCAACCAGAGCCCCCTCTGGCAGCTCGACCATGAAAAAGAGGGCTTTGAGTGGATTGAGGCAAATGACAGCAGCCAGAGCGTTTTGAGCTTTATCCGCTTCAACCAGGAGGGAGAACCTCTGATCATGGTCGGCAATTTTACACCTGAACCACGTGATGACTATCGCATAGGTCTGCCCCGGGAGGGCAGATATGAAGTCATATTCGACAGCGATGATCCCCTCTACGGGGGTTCAGGTTACTCTGAAAGAAGTTTTTATCAGGCTGAAGCCAGAGAGTTTCATGGTCGACCCTATTCGGCAGAGCTGAGACTGCCACCACTGGCCGCACTATATCTGAAACCGGAGTGATGTGAGAGCGGAAATCTACACCTAGGAGGGATTATATGTCTTCTAAAGAGGTTGTAACGATGCTGCTGGCAGGCGGCAAGGGCACACGTCTGGGTGTGCTGACCAAAAATATAGCCAAGCCGGCGGTGCCCTTTGGAGCAGAATATCGCCTGATCGATTTTCCCCTGAGCAACTGCATGAATTCCGGGCTCGACACCGTGGGGGTTCTCACCCAGTATGAACCTCTGGTCCTGAACTCCTATATCGGCAACGGAAGTTCCTGGGATCTCGACAGCAGGGATGGCGGTGTCACCGTCCTCCCACCCTATCTGAGCGATTCCGGGGGCAGGTGGTATCAGGGCACGGCAGACGCTGTCTTTCAGAATATACAGTATATAGATCTGTATGACCCCGACTATGTTCTGGTACTCTCCGGAGATCATATCTACAAGATGGATTACTCGCTGATGATAGAGGAACACAAAGAAAAGGGGGCCGAAGCCAGCATAGCCGTGCGCGAGGTGCCCTGGGAGGAGACCTACCGCTTTGGTGTGATGATCACAGATGAAGAGGATCGCATAAAGGATTTTCAGGAGAAACCGGATGAAGCCCGCAGCAATCTGGCTTCTATGGGCATCTATGTTTTCAACTGGCCTCTGCTCAGAGATTATCTGGAGGCGGATGCCGCCGATCCCGAATCGGACAGGGATTTCGGCAAAAATATCATACCGACCATGCTGGAGGACCAGCGCCAGCTCTATACCTATCAGTTTTCCGGGTATTGGAAGGATGTGGGCACGATCAAAAGCTACTGGCAGGGACATATGGATCTGCTCAGAGAAGAGGGAAAATCGCTGAATCTCTACGACCGTGACTGGGTCATCTGCAGTGTAAACCCCAACCGTCCTCCCCAGTATGTGGCCGAGACCGCTGAAGTCTCCAATTCGATTATAAACAAGGGGACCAGGATCAGGGGAAGTGTGAAAAATTCAGTCCTCTTCTACGGATCCGAGGTGGCACGCAATGCGGTGATAAAAGATTCGGTGCTCATGCCCAATGTCAGCGTGGGAGAGGGAGTTCATATCAATAAGGCCATAATCGGCCAGAATTCAGTCATTGAAAAAGATGCCCTGATCGGCAGCGGTGAGGATGAAGAGCTCGAGGTGACCGTCATAGGAGAGGGAGAGAGAATAGAAGATGGGGAGGAGATCGAGCATGGTTCAGCTATCGGCATCTAATCCCGATATGACTAAATCTCTGACAGAGGAGGGCAATCAACATGGATAATGTCATGGGAATTATCAATAACAATCCTCAGGGGATTTCGCTGAAAGAGATCACCGGTCACCGCTCTCTGGCCTCAGCCCCTGTCTTCAGCAGATACAGGCTGATAGATTTTCCCCTTTCCAACCTGGTCAATTCCGGCATAAGCAATGTGGGAATACTGCTGGAAAGCCGCTTCCGCTCGCTGCTGGACCATATAGGCCCCGGCAAACCCTGGGGGCTTGATACCAAGCGGGATGGGCTCTTTCTTCTGCCACCGGCCCATATCTATGACAACAGCCAGCTCTACAAGGGAGATATGGAAAACTTCTACACCAATATGGATTATCTCCACCGCTCCCGCCAGGATTATGTGATAGTGGACTATCCCTTTGTGATATGCAACATAGATTACAAAGATGTCTTCAACTATCATCTGGAGACAGGTGCGGATATCACAGTGGTCTATAAGGACCTGGAGACACTCCACCGCGATTCCCACTACACCACGTTGATGACCGACTCCGGTGATAGAGTTGTGGATATGAAGATAAATCCCGACACCAGGCGCAACACCAGAATATCCTTAAAAAAATATGTGATGAAGAAGGACCTCCTGCTGGAGATGATAGATGAAACAGTCTCCAAAGGGCAGTGGGATTTTGAAAAAAATGGCATCGCTTCCCGTCTGAGTCAGTACGATGTGCGCGGCTATCCTTTCCACGATTATGTGGCCATAATCGGCTCGCTCAGCGAATTTTATCGCAGAAATATGGAGCTGCTGCAGCCGGAGATCTTCTCCGAGCTCCTGGAGGAACAGGGGCCTATCTACACCAAGCCCAAAGACGAAGCGGCCACACAGTACACACCCAGCTCCCGGGTCAAAAATGTGCTGGCGGCCAACGGCTGCCATATCGCCGGAGAGGTGGAGAATTCGGTCCTCTTCCGGGGTGTCAAGGTAGGGGAAAACACAACGATAAAGAATTCGATAATTATGCAGAAAAGCCAGATAAAAGAAAATGTCAGACTGGAAAACGTGATACTCGATAAAAATGTGAGGGTCTCTCCCGACAAAGAGCTCAGGGGAGATTCCAGCTTTCCCCTTATAGTTGAGAAGGGTTCGACCATCTAATTATATCTCAATACGATCAATACGGCCGATAAAAAATTAACTGCCAGATGATAGGGGCGGGCATCAGCCCGCCCTCTGTCTTTTTTTAACCGTTGCTGTACATGATCAGGGCGGAATGCGGCGGCACATCAACCCCTTCTGTTTTAAGGCTCTCTACCGGCTCTATTCCGGCGCATTCATCGTTAACTACTATATGGCGATTTTTGTATTCCGGCAGCTCTACACCCGCCCATTCGGACCAGCTGTTGTAGATAACGGTGATCTCCTTCCAGTCATCTCCACCGGCAAAGGGAGCCAGGACAAAACCCACAATGCCGGGAGGTGTGTGGAAAAAATCAAGATATTCTCTAACCTCTTCCGCTCTTCCCAGCCGGAAAGCAGGATGTTCTCTTCTGAGATGTATCAATCCCCGTACATAATTGTGAGTTTTTCGGTATCTGGTCTTGCGGTTCCATTTGAGGGCATTTATCCTGTCACCGGATTTGTAGGAATTGTGATCGCCGAACTTGGTGCGCAGAAATTCCGCGCCCCCGTGCATAAAGGCCACACCCTGGGAGGTGAAGATTATGGCATGGGCAAAACGGTGATAGCGGATAAGCTCCCTCTCACTGCTGTTCGGACAGGTCTTTTTCAGCTTATCCCACAGTGTCAGATTGTCATGGCAGCTGACATAGTTGATGGATTCACCGGGCTGGTCGGTCATGCCCATAAGCCCCTCATCATAGGGAGTGTGGCCGACAACCCCCTTTTTGATCTCATGCTCCCTCTCACCGTCTCCGGTGACAAATCCGGGTACAGGCCCGTCATTGTCGCCCTTTATCGCTTCGCGGAACTCATCGTTGAAGACCCCTATTCGCTCGCCGCGCTGAGCTCCTTTTACCATCAATCTATCCTCGGAGAGA
Source organism: uncultured Halanaerobiaceae bacterium (assembly GCA_964462585.1). GTDB lineage: Bacteria > Bacillota > Halanaerobiia > Halanaerobiales > Halarsenatibacteraceae > Halarsenatibacter. Next base: position 9,991 of record CAYXAK010000028.1, on the reverse strand, counting down.
TTGGGGGGCAGTGCATACCAGGGTTCACCATATACCAGCAGGGATTCATCGATTTTATCGAGAGTTTTTCTCACCTCAAGCATGGTCTCCCTGTCTATTAATCCCATCAGATCAAAGCGAAATCCATCCAGATGATACTCCTCCGCCCAGTAGGCCACTGACTGCAGTATGAATTCCCTCACCTTCTCCCGCTCGGTGGCCAGCTCATTGCCCACACCGGAACCATTCGCCACCTCATATTCGCTCTCCCAGCGGTAAAAATAATCAGGGGCTAATATATTGAGGGGAGAATAGCGGGTGTGATAGGTATGGTTGAAGACCACATCCATAATCACACCTATGCCCCGGCTGTGCAGGGCCATTATCAGCTCCTTCAGCTCCGTCACACGGGAGAGATCGGAGGTGTCGCTGGCATAGGAACCCTCCGGCGAATTATAACAGTAGGGATCATAGCCCCAGTTGTAATCTTCAGGATCGGTATCATCGACGCTGACAAAATCATAGATGGGCAGCAGCTGGACATGTGTTATGCCCAGAGAGGAGAGGTGATCCAGGCCTGTGCTCAGCCCGGCCTTATTGGCCGTCCCCTCCTCCGTGAAGGCCAGATATCCGCCCCTGTTCTTCATGCCTGAATGGAGATGACTGCTGAAATCACGCACATGAACCTCATATATGACCGCATCCACTTCCTTTTCAAGAGCGGGTCTTCTATCCTCATGCCAGCCGGGTGGATCGGTGCGGTCCATATCAACAGCTATTGCCCGCTGGCTGTTGGTGCTGACAGCCTTGGCCCAGGGATCCACAGTTTTAAAGACCTCACCACCTCTGCTGACCTCCAGCCAGTAATAACTGCCGTGGAGATCCTCATCGACCTCCAGATGCCAGTATTCACCGCCCCGGGGGTAGAGATCAAAAACACGATGGGCAGCTCCGTCCTCCTCCCGGGAGAACTTGACATTTACGGCCCCGGCATCTTTGACCCAGAAATGAAAGATGGTCCTCTCCTCACTGCACCAGACTCCCAGGCTCTTTTCGGGGTCGAGGAGCTCATATCCGGTATTCTCCAGACCGATTTTTTTGGAATCATCCAAAGCGCTTGTAACCTCCTGTGACTTTCATTGATTTTACTATCAGTTCTTTTTATTATATAATTAATAGAGTCATAAGTAAATAAAATCCAGAAAAAAGTGTTCGAAAGAGCGATATTGAGCGATGGTGATGGAGCATATTTTTAGCTTGACCGGAAATAAATACGCCCTGAGGTGATCTATTAAATGCAAAATCAAATTTTAGAGAACAGAGAGGACCTTCCCCGCATCGCCTATTTCTGTATGGAATACGGCCTGAACGAAAAATTCCGCATCTATTCCGGAGGATTGGGCATACTGGCTGGAGACTTAATGAAAACAGCCAGAGAGCAGGACCTGCCGATGGTGGGAATAGGTATCATGTGGAGCAAGGGATATACCAAACAGCTGATCGATGATTACGGCCGGCCCTATGATAATTTCGCCTCGGAAGAGCAAAATTATCAGCATGTTGAGGATACCGGCAGCACGGTGAGCGTGATGGTCGATGACGAGGAGATAACCTGCCGCATCTGGAAGGTCGACAAATTCGATAACAATCCCATCTATCTCCTCGATGCCAACTTAAAGCAGAACGGGGATAAAAGATGGATAACAGAGAGGCTCTATGTAGGCTCCTCCCGGGAGAGAATCGCCCAGGAGATAGTGCTGGGTATAGGCGGAGTTCGGGCTCTAAGAAAGCTGGGAATAGATGTCGATATCTACCACTTTAACGAAGGCCATGCCGCCCTGGCCGGGACCGAGCTGATCCAGGAACAGATGGATGACGATACCTCCTTCCATGAGGCCTGGGAGTCTGTGAGGGAGCATATAGTATTCACCACCCACACACCTGTCAAAGAAGGCAATGAATCACATCCTCTGGAGAATCTGGAGGATATGGGAGCCTTCAACGGTCTATCACCACATCAGATGGAGGAGATCGGAGGCAATCCCTTCAATATGACAGTGGCCGGCCTCAGGCTCTCCTCCAGGGCCAACGGTGTGGCCAGACTTCACGGCATCACCGCCCGGGATATGTGGAATGAGGTCGATAACAAAGCACCTATCATGTCCATAACCAACGGTGTACACCGCCAGACCTGGGTCGATGAGCGCATGTATGATGCCCTCTTCGACAGGAGAAAGATCAAACGCTTCCACCAGGAGAACAAAAAGAATCTGCTTAAATATATAGCCGAGGAAAACGATCAGCATCTGGACGAGGACCAGCTTCTGATCGGCTTTGCCCGCAGGGCGGCCAGCTACAAGAGGCCGGATATGATATTCTGGGATATGGATACCATCAGGCCCCTGCTGGAAGATGACAAAATACAGGTCGTCTTCTCCGGCAAAGCCCATCCCGAGGACAATATTGGCAAGGATATCATAGCCAATATTGTGAAGATATCCAGGCGCTTCCCGGAAAATGTCGTATTTCTGGAGGATTACAATATAGAGATTGGACGGCTTATGACCCGGGGGGTTGACGTCTGGCTCAACAACCCCCGCCGCCCGCTGGAGGCCAGCGGAACTTCGGGCATGAAAGCAGCCATGAACGGTGTCCTCAATCTGAGCACACTCGACGGCTGGTGGGCCGAAGCCTGTCAGCACGGCATCAACGGCTGGCAGTTTGGCGATGCCTACGTCGGTGAGGGCCAGGATGAACACGATCTGCATGCCCTTTACGATGTTCTGGGAAATGAGGTCATACCGACCTATTACAAAAACCGTGAACGCTGGTTGATGATGATGCAGTACAGCCTCAAAACAACACATGATCAGTTCTCCGCCCGCCGTATGCTGGAGGATTATTACCAGATGCTCTATCAGATTTAATAAAAAGCAGATCTTAAATATTGAAATAATCGAGCTGAGGGGCAACCTCCGATCTGAGGCTGCCCCTCTCTTCTTCATATCTGTTGCGGATGCTCCTGCATTTTCCCGTCAGAGGGCGAGCATATCCTCCTGCAGTCCGGCCTTTTTCTCATTTCCGTTGAGGTAATCCACGAGTTCCAGGGCAAATTCAAGGGCTGTGCCCGGTCCCCGTGATGTGATCAGATTTTCGTCTCTGACCACCCTCTGTTCCCTGTAATCCAGACCCGTAAACCGCTCGGCAAAAGAGGGATAGCTGGTAAAGCTTCTTCCCTCCAGTATATCAGCATCGAGCAGTACCAGCGGAGCAGCACATATGGCGCCGACCAGCCGCTCTGTGGCGTCAAACTCTCTGACCAGCTGTATTAGCGTCGAGTTTCTCTGCAAATTTTCGGTTCCCGGCATACCACCTGGCAGCACTATCCCATCGAAGACCCTGCTGTTGACATTCTTCAGGCGCTGATCGGCCTGAATTTTTATGCCGTGTGCCCCCTCTATGCTGGTTCCGCCCAGGCCGGCACAGGTCACATCATTTCCCGCCCTGCGCAGTGTATCGATCACCGTCACCGTTTCTATCTCCTCCAGACCGCGCGCCATGGGCACTATCACCTTTGCCATCTCAATCACTCCTCTCGTTCTGCAGTCCGGCCAGCACACCGGAAAAGAGCTCCAGGTCTGACTGGCTGTAGAGCACGAACCTGATCAGCTTCACATCCTCCAGCTCGGGCATTCTGTCCAGAACAGTGCTCAGAGCAATCTCAGCCGCAGCCTCCCCGGGATAGCCGAAGGCTCCCGTGGAGATAGCCGGAAAGGCCAGTGAATCGATATCGTTCTCCTCCGCCAGCCTGAGGGATTCACTATAACATCTGGCCAGCAGCTCATCCTCGGGCTTATCCCTGCCGTAAACAGGGCCCAGGGCATGAATAACATGGTCATTGGGCAGCTCGTAAGCGGCGGTTATCACAGCTTCTCCGGGCTCGATCGGTGCATACTTCTTCGCCTCCCGGGCCAGTTCGGGGCCTGCCGCCCTGTGAATAGCACCCGCCACACCTCCACCGGTCTCCAGGCGGGCATTGGCGGCATTCACCACTGCTTTCACATCACTCTGGCTGGCAATATCTCCCTGTACGAGCTCCAGCTTGACATCATCACATAAGATCTCCTGCAAAAGATCACCTCCTATCAGTCCAGCGGGGAATATCTTTTTCCAGATTTTGCTCGAGCAGTTCAATCTCAGGCTGGAGAAGGGGATGACCGCCTGCCTTAAGGCGGCTCAATGCGGATCTCAGATCCTCACCCGGCTCCTCACAGCCGGATTCCTGCAGTGCTCTCAGAGCATAGTACAGAAGCCAGGGATCCTCAAAATGTAAAATCAATGTGCGGGCCAGCCCGGAAGCAGCATCAGGTCTATCCATCTCCTGCAGCAGGGCCAGCACGAACCTCATCTCCCGTTCACTGTCCCTCTCAAAAAGCTCCTGGATATTGAGGGATTCCAGAAAGCGCTCCGAAACCTCAAAGCTGGAGCGGACAAGTCTTTCTGCGGTCTTTTCCGGGTCCGCCTCCTCCTTCAGCATATCGAGCAGAATCCCTCTGATCTCATCGCCGGAGAACTCCAGCCAGAACTCTCCTATTTTCTCATATTCCACTTCGGACTGGAGCAGACCGCGGGCAAATTTCCGCCTGGAAAAGCTCCAGCTGTCTTCCAGCTTATCTTTCACCTCCTCCCAGATCTTCTCACCGCCGCTCTCGGCTATATCCAACAGGTCCTCCGCCTGCTCCACACCCGCAAGTTTCCTGCGATACCAGTAATACTTAAGATCACTGCTCACCGGAGGAAGTGAGATGATAATGCTGATAACAGCAGCATAGATAAACCAGCGCCTCCAGTAGACTTCAGGAGCCACCATCCTCTCAATTTGGCGGGTCTGAATCAGGCCCGAGCCCAGTTTTCCCTCCAGGAAGAGCTCATCTTCTATGGGAGCTGCTGTATTTCTGCCCAGCTCGACCAGCTCGGCCAGGCTGTGATCCCGGGAGAGGGCTGCCAGACGGGCTAGATCGCCCGCCACCCGGGGTGCCGCAAAGGAGGTGCCCTCCATGTGAAACCTGGTCAGGGAGAAGGTGCTGAAACGAATCGGCAGAAATCTGCTAACCTGACCGGAGGCGGCCAGGTCCACGCTGTCACCGTAAGTTGCATATGAGTAGCGGCCGGAGGATCTGGCCCCGGTCACCGACAGCACTCCACTGTATGCGGCCGGGAAAAGATCCCGCTCATCTCCGCTGTTGCCGGCTGCAGCCACAGTCAGCACACTCGCCTCTTTTAGCCTGTTCATTATGAGCTGCTCCCGCTCCCTGTAATCCGGGAAGGCCAGGCTGATATTGATCAGAATTTCTCTCTGCGGATATCTGCTGGCATAATCCTCGATATATCTGAGATGCTGATAAAAATTGTCCCGTCTCTCCTCTCCACTGCCGGCAAGCTCCAGCTCACGGATATTCACATCTCTGCCGACCCTGTCGGCTATGATATCCCGGGTCAGCTGCCCGTGACCGGGCATGGGTGCGGGAGATCTTCGCCCCAGGACCGGCTGGAATCTGGGTCCAAAGCCGGAATCGATCACAAAAACCGTGACCTCTCTTTCGGGCGGTGAATGCTGCCAGGTCAATACCAGCACCACCGCCAGCAGAATCAAAACCGGTGTCAGCAAAATTTTTGTTCTCCTGCACATATACCTCTCTCCTATAATCTTCCCTGCTGCTGCCATTTATAGAGGGGGGATTTTCTCTTCAGCTCTTCAATATCAACACGCCCGGCTGCTCTTTCCGCCTCACGCTGAGCACTCTCTAAAATCTCCTGCTCTGATGTGGGCAGGAACTCCTCATCTCTGACCACAAATTCGCCCTCTATGAGGACATCTGTGACCTCCTCACCGCCGGCCGCATAGACCAGATTGGGAACGATGTTGCGCAGAGGTTCCTGCCAGAGCGGGTTCAGGCGGGGACTCTTCAGATCGATCATGATCATATCAGCTCTGTAACCGGGAGCGATGCGGCCTATATCACCGGCAAAACCCAGAGCCTCAGCAGCAGAGCTTGTGGCCATCTGCAGTACACGCCAGGCCGGGAGAACAGTGGGATCACCCTCCTGGCATTTATTGAGCAGTGTGGTGAGCTTGATCTCGTTAAACATATTGTTGATATTATTTCCACAGGCCTGATCACTGCCCAGAGCCGCCCTGTCAGAGTGCTGTAAAAATTCCAGCAGAGGGGGCACGATGCCATCAATTATGGCTATACTGCCCGAGCAGATGATGAGCCCGCAGCCGCTTTCAGCCAGAAGCCTCACTTCCTCCCGGCTGGCTTCTGTCAGATGAACCGCCAGCAGCCTCTCATCGAGCAGATCATTCTCGGCCAGAAAGGGAATGCTCCTCTGGCCGTAACGCTTACGCATCTGCCTGTGCTCCCTCTCACCCTGGGCCAGGTGCATATGTACCGGCACATCGTGAGCTTCAGCCTGCCGGTATACCTCCCTGAGCAGGGGCAGTGAGAGCATATCAGGTGCCTGAGGGCCGAGGCAAAATTCAATCCTCTCAGGCCCGGAATAATTTTTGAGAAAGTGAACTGCCCTCTCCAGCTTTCTCTCACCCTCCTCCCGTGAGAAGGGGTAGAGATCCCCCGGGGAAATTTCCCCGCCGGGGTCGAGCTCATTGATCGTGCCGGCCAGCAGAGCCCTGGTGCCAAACTCTTCGTGGATTGAGACCATATCACCCAGCCTGTCGCCATAATCCAGAAAAGTTGTGGTTCCGCTCCTGACGGCCTCCATTATATTCAGAGCCGAAGAAGCTCTGAGCATGCCGGCGTCAAGACAGGAGGAAAAGGGCCAGACACCCCTCTCCATCCAGTCCTCCATATCCTGGGCCAGACCCCGCAGAAGGGCCAGATGGCTGTGAATATGGGCATCGATCATACCCGGCATTAAAAGCTTATCCTCGCCATCTATCATTTCATCTGCTTCGTATTCCTGACAGAGCTTTTCGGTATCTCCCACCTCAGCTATCTCACCGTTCTCGATGGCCACAGCCGCGGAGGAGCTGTAGCCGACTCCCTCCCCCTCCATGCTCAAAAGTTTCACATCATATATGAGCTTATCGAGACTCACTCTATTCCTCCTCAACTATAATAGTGCGGTGTGAGCATAACTGAAAAGAAAAATCACCTGAGGGCAACGAACATGTAGTACCTTTCGTTCAGGATCCTGCTGAAGATGATCTCCAGATCATATTTCTGGAGCAGTGACTGGATCTCTCCGGCGGCCAGGCGTTCATCTCTGTCAGGCCCGGCTTCCTGCTCCTGCTTGCGCCAGTCAATTATCACCACCCGACCGCTTTCGGGGTTGACCAGGCGCAGATATGATTGCATGAACTCACCCGGATCATCGACCTCATGGAGTATGTTGGCAAAGAAGAGTATATCAGCCCTCTCCGTGAAACCCGGCATCTTGTCCGGGGCCAGACCCTTTTGATCGACCTGGTGTAAATATACATTCGTCAGATCCATCTCATTCCGGCGCTGGGAAAGCTCCTCCAGAAGTTCTGTGGAGATATCAAAACCGTGAACCTCCCCCCCATCATCGACTATCCCGGCCGCAGGCAGTGTGAAAAAGCCATTGCCACAGCCGACATCAAAGAAGAGATCACCTTTTTCCAGGCCGCAGGCATTCAATATTTTTTGGGGGGGCAGCCATTCCTTTCTCTCCTCGGCAATGAGATTTTCGCTCTTCTCCGGATCAAAGACCTGGCTCATGTTAATACACCTCCTGGCTTTTTAATTAATTTCTCGAAAAAGACAGTTATACCTTCACCCTGATGACATATCAAAATTTGCAGCTCCTCTGTAATGTTGATATACTCTTTAGCGATGGTGTTAAAAGCGATTGCAAAATATTTTAATTTTATTTAATATGGAGCTGCAGCAATGAAAGAGCAGAACTCAAACAGGAACAACATAATAGATCAGCCGATAGTGCCGACGATGATAAAGCTCTCCTGGCCCATAATCGTCGGCCAGGGCATGCATCTCATGTACCAGCTGGCCGATACCTTCTGGGTGGGCAGACTCGGCGCCGAACATCTTGCCGCCATCACGCTCTCCTTCCCCCTTCTCTTTATTGTCTTTTCCATGGGAGCGGGTTTCTCCATAGCAGGTGTGGCCCTGGTATCACAGTATACCGGTGCGGAAAAACATGATCAGGCCAGTAAAGCTGCCGCTCAGATACTGATTTTTGCCATACTGATCTCGCTGGCCTTCGTCATTCCCGGTCGCATTTTCAGCGAGGAGATGCTGATACTGATCGGAGCTGAGCCGGAAGTTCTGCCCCTGGCCCGGGACTATCTGGTCATCTTCATCACCGGTGTGCCCGTCATATTCGTCTATTTTGTTTTCTCAGCCGCGCTGGAAGGAATAGGCAACACCATCACACCGATGAAGATCAAGATCATATCGGTCCTTATAAATATCGTGCTCGATCCCTTTTTGATCTTCGGCTGGTCCTTCTTTCCCCGGCTGGGAATCTCAGGTGCAGCCGTGGCCACAGTATTTGCCCGCTTAATAGCCGGGATAGTGGGAGTCTATATCATGTTCGGGGGGCGGACCGAACTAAAACTCAAACCACATCACCTCATACCCGATCCGGCCATGATCAAGAGAATATTCCGCATCGGACTGCCGGCCGCCCTGGGAGATTCCGGGCTGGCCGTGGCCATAACGATTATGACCTCACTCGTGGCCGGCTTCGGCACGGTGACTGTGGCAGCCTGGGGTATAGCCAACCGCATCACCTCGATGATAAGAATGCCCGCCTTCGGAATGGGCAGGGCCACGGGCATTATGGTCGGTCAGCACCTGGGGGCCAAACAGCCCGATGAGGCCGGCCGGGTCTCATATCTGGGCACAGTTATAACCTTTCTCTTCATGGTGGGCCTTGCCTTTCTGCTGCTGATATTATCACCGCAGATCATGAGCATATTCACCGAGGATGGACAGGTTGTGGAGATAGGCACCGAATTTCTGCAGATAGCCGGTTTTGCCTATGCTTTTCTGGGAGCACATATAGTTCTCAGCGGTGCACTCAACGGAGCGGGCAAGACTGTACAGCAGACTTTCTTCCGGCTGCTATCGCTGTGGGGTTTTCAGATCCCCTTCTCCTATCTGCTGGCTTATACGCTGTCCTGGGACAGATACGGCATCTGGTGGGGAATCCTGGCCGCAAAGGTGCTTGGATTTCTGGTCCTTTTCCTCTGGTTCAGGCGCGGCACCTGGAAAACCAGAGAGATCTAGCTGCCTTTACGCAAAAACCCTCTCCTCCTTGAGGCCGCTGCCGGTGAGCGGTATGACAACAGGCGGTGTGAGCTCAAAGTCCATATTCCCGGATCTGATCTTCTCAAAGCCCGCAGCCGCCACAGCGGCGGTCGATTCCACATATATTCCCCGGCGGTGAAGGCTCCGCAGTGTATCGACTGTTTCCTGCTCACTCACACTGATCACCGTTCCTTCGAATTCTCTCACCGCCTCCAGCATCTCCTCCAGCCGGGCAGGGCTCTCTATAGCTATCCCCTCGGCCAGACCTTCCTGCCAGCTTTTTTCCCCATCACCCATAGCAGAGCGACCTGCACCTCTCCCTCTATGATAGCTGCAGTAAAGGGGGGCGGTTCTTGAAGTCTGCACTGCGATAAGGGCCGGATTTCTGCCCTTCTCCGCCAGTCCGGAGGCCAGGCCCAAAAGCAGTGTTCCATTGCCGGCAGGGACTATGATTGAACCCCTGTCCTCTCTGCCCAGTTCAGGCAGCTGCTCGATTAGCTCCGCCGCCAGTGAGGCCACACCCTGATAGAAAAGGGGATTGTAGACATGTGAAGCATAATAGCGATCCGGCGATCTCTCCAGGACCGCTTCAGCTGCTCTGGCTCTCTCACCGGGTATCCTCTCTATCCCGGCCCCATAAGCTTTAAGCTGTCGCAGCTTGCCCCCGGAAGCTGAGGCGGGCAGAAAGATCTCAC
>CAYXAK010000027.1:0-23774 GCA_964462585.1 uncultured Halanaerobiaceae bacterium | reverse complement strand
CCGGCTGGGAGATAGAAGAAGATGCCGGTCTGCCCGCAATCGATCCCGCCTCCACACCGCTTGAGGCCGATGAGGAGGATATTGCCCTTGGTCGGGGCATGGCTACCATCATGTTTGGATTCGGATATGGTGAGGGTTTTCCCGATCACTCCATCGCCGAGATCGAGCTGACCGAAGATGAGACGGTGAGAGTCAGAACCTCAGCCGCCGATGTGGGCCAGGGTGTGAGGACGGTGGTCACCCAGATAGTTTCCGAGGTGCTCAAAATTGATCCCGATCTCATAGAACTGGTGAGAGGTGATACACATACCACCCAGAATGCCGGCTCCACTTCTGCCACCAGACAGACTTATTTCACCGGAAATGCGGTAAAGGAGGCCGCCGAGGATCTGCTGGGCAATATTTATCATCATGCCAGCAGAGAATTTGGCACAAACCACCCCGAAATGGCGGTCAAAGATGGCAGAGTTTATTCCCACGTGAACTCAGATGATGATATGAGCCTCTGGGAGCTGGATGATAGGCTGGCCCGTCAGGGGGTTGAGCTTAAAGGCCGGGGAACATTCTTCCCCAAAACCTATAAACCCGATACCCGCACAGGCCAGGCCGAGAAGGTCTATGTGGATTATACCTTTCATACCCAGATCGTCGATGTGGCCGTCGATCTCAGCACGGGTCTGATATCAGTTGAAAACGTCTACAGTGGACTCGATGTGGGTCAGGCCATCAATCCCCAGGGTGTGGAAGGCCAGATAGAAGGCGGCACAGCTCAGGGCATAGGTATGGCCCTGACCGAAGAAGTTGTTGTGGAAGATGGTGCCATCCAGAACCCCGATCTCAGCCGCTACCTGGTGCCCACCTCGATGGACTGTCCTGATATTGAATCGGTTTTGATCGAGAATGCGGGTTCCGATGGTCCCTTTGGTGCCAAGGGTATAGGTGAGCCCACAACTATCGCCACTGCACCGGCTATCGCCAATGCTGTCTACGATGCTATCGGTATACGCTTTAATCAACTGCCCATAAAACCCGAACGCGTCAAAGCTGAGCTGGAAAGACAATAAATTCTGTGAGGAGTGATAAAATGGCCGATCTGAGTCTGGAAGTTCTGGGAATGAAGATGGACAACCCGGTTATGCCGGCAGCGGGTCCGCCTGTAAAGGATGCAGAAGCAGCCAGGAGGGCCGCCGAAGGCGGAGCGGGAGCTCTGGTGACCAAGACAATTTCGGTGGAAGCTGCCGATGTTCCCCGTCCCAATATGGCTTCTGTGCGAGGGGGCTTTCTCAATGCCGAGCTATGGTCTGAGATGGGACCGGAACAGTGGTTTGAAAATGAATATCCCGAAATAGCCGGGCTGGATCTGCCGGTTATAGCGGGCATAGGCTATTCAGCGGAAGAGATAGCGAAGCTGGCAGGCAGGGTGGAAGAATATGCCGATGCCGTGGAGCTCTCCACCCATTATCTGGGAGATGATCCCACACCTGTGGTTGAGAGTGCTAAAGCTGCCAAAGAAGCCTGTGATATACCTGTTATAGTAAAACTGAGCCCGGGAGTCGATATACCCGTCTTCGCCCGGGCTGCTGAGGAAGCCGGTGCTGACGGTCTGGCCCTCATTAATTCCGTCGGCCCCACACTTGATTTTGATGTAGAGGACGGCCGGCCCCTGCTGGGGAGCGAGAGCGGCTATGGATATCTTTCAGGCCAGGCTATCTTCCCCATAGCCCTCAGGGCGGTCTATCAGGCTGTCAGCAATGTCGATATACCGGTTATGGGCGTGGGCGGCATTCAGCGGGGCATAGATGCCGTGAAGATGCTGATGGTCGGCGCCTCCGCAGTACAGGTCTGCACAGCTCCCATACTCCAGGGCCCACAGTTTTACGGCAACCTGGTCGAGGAGATAGAGGATTTCATGGACAGACATGGCTACGAAAACCTGGAAGACTTAAGGGGGCTGGCCCTGGAGAAACTGCCGGGCCAGGATCAGATGGAAACCATCCCTCCCACCGTCACAGAGGCCAACTGCACTGCCTGTGAACTCTGCATAACCAGCTGTGTATATGATGCCATCGAGCTCAATGAGACCGGTGATTATGTCATTGTGGATGAGGAAAAATGTGCCGGCTGTGGCCTCTGCCTGACGAGATGTAACTTTGATGCCCTGCACCTTGAGAGACAGGCTGATTGACGATGATGAGATCAATTCTCCCCCAGGCCAGAGGTGAAAAAAAGGCCGATCTGGTGCTGAAGAATGCCCGCATCCTGGATGTTTTTCAGGAGGATATAAGGGAGGCCGATCTGGCCCTGGCCTCGGGCTATATACTGGGCTGGGGCGATTATTCCGGTCTGGAGGAGATCGATGTGGCCGGCAGCCATGTGGCGCCGGCCTTCATCGATCCTCATATGCATGTGGAGAGCTCGCAGATGGCCCCGGCCCATCTGGCCCGGGAGATAACCGCCAGGGGAATAACTACAATCGTGGCCGACCCCCATGAAATAGCCAATGTGGCCGGCCTGGCCGGCATAAGATATCTGCTGGCAGCCGGGCGGGTTCAGCCCTGGAATTTCTATTTGATGCTCCCTTCCTGTGTGCCAGCCACACCCTGGGAGGAAGCCGGGGCGGAGCTCTCGGCCCGGGATCTTTCGGACTTACTGCCCGATGAGAATATACTGGGGCTGGGCGAGGTTATGGATTATCGATCTGTGATCACCGGTGAGGAGAATATATGGGAGAAGCTGGACATGTGCCGGGGAAGTTTCATCGATGGTCATGCCCCGGAGCTCGGCGGCAGTGACCTCAACGCCTATCTTCTGGGGGGTATAAAAGCCGACCATGAGTGCACGACCGCCCGGGAGGCGCTGGAGAAGGTCTCGCGCGGAATGTATGTGATGATCAGAGAGGGATCTGTCACCAGAGATCTGACCTCACTGCTGCCGGCCGTAAATGACAGCAACCTGGATAGCTTTATGTTTGCCACTGATGATAAAGATCCCCGGGATATCATGGGGGAGGGTCATCTGGACCGGGCGGTGAGGCTGGCTATATCAGAGGGAATGAAGCCTGAAAGGGCCTACAGACTGGCCACATTGAACCCGGCCCGTGCTCTGGGCTTTGACAGACTGGGTGCTGTTGCTCCCGGCCGCAGAGCCGATCTTATTATCCTGGATGATCTGGAAGATGTTAAAACCTCTCATGTTATTAAAGATGGTGAATTCATTTTCAGAGAAGGGGAGTGGATGGGCCCGGCAGAGAATGAGAAGTCCGGAGATCCTTATGGAGATCATTGTGCAGATGAGTATGATGGCGGGACGGGTGATGAGATCAGAAAAAGAGTCTTCTCCTCTGTTAACTGTGATGATGTGGATAGAGAGGATTTTGTCCTGCCAGCAGGAAAAACCTACAGGGTTATCGAATTAAGAGATGAGCAGGTTATAACAGGTGAGAAAATGCTCGTCCGGTATCATTCCGAAAAGCTGACGGAATTTATGGACCGGGAGGTTCTCTCCAGGCTGGCTGCTGTGGAAAGACATAGGGCCAGCGGCAAAATTGGTCTGGGGCTTGTGAGGGGATTTGGCCTCAGGCGGGGTGCTCTGGCCACCTCCATAAGCCATGATTCCCATAACATCATGGTGCTGGGGCGTGATCCTGAGGATATGGAGAGAGCAGTGAGGGAGATCATCTCCACTCAGGGCGGCATGGCTGTAGTCGATGAGGGCCGGGTAATGGCCAGCCTCGAACTGCCCATAGCCGGGCTTATGGCTGACAGGCCGGCGGCTGAGCTGGCAGATAAGGCCCGGAAGCTCAGAGAGGCTGCCGGTGAGCTCGGTGTGGATCATCCCGAACCCTTCATGCAGCTCTCCTTTCTATCACTGCCGGTCATACCGGAGCTGAAGCTGACGGTCAACGGTCTTTTTGATGTGAGAAAATTTGAGCATGTACCACTTGTAGAGGATGGAATGTAATTATAAATAAAATCTAATATCTGCAGAAGGGGGTGGTGTCCGGAGGCGATAATCTCTGCTTATATCATATCACGGCTGAACTTAACATATTCTAAAATTCCGTGGTTTTTAATCTCAGAAAGACATCGGAAATTACACAGCCGGATTCATCCCGGAGACAATCCTTCAAACAGGGGGAATTAAAAAACAATGGCTGATAATCAATCTGCATCCAGTGGGGGCTTTCTTGACAATCTATTCGATCTGAGCGAGAATAACACAGATGTTAAGACTGAATTTATAGCCGGAATCACCACCTTCATGACCATGGCCTATATCATATTCGTAAACCCCGATATTCTAGAAGCTGCCGGCATGCCCTTTGAAGGGGTTTTCATAGCCACCATCGCCGGTATTATACTCGGCACGCTGGCCATGGCTTTTCTGACGAATTATCCCTTTGCTCTGGCTTCCGGCATGGGCCTCAATGCCTTCTTCGCCTATTCGGTCGTCATAGGCATGGGGGTTGACTGGCAGGTGGCCCTGGGTATTATATTCCTGGAAGGTATTCTCTTTATACTTTTATCGGTCTCAAATGTGCGCAAGATGCTCGTAAACGGCATTCCCATGAGCCTCAAGATAGGGATCGCTGCAGGTATAGGACTCTTCATAGCTTTTATCGGCTTTCAGAATGCCGGTTATGTGGTTGGGGATGAGGCCACACTGGTGACCTTCGGTGATTTTCTTTCCGGCCCGGCTCTGGTCACAACCGTAGGACTTTTAGTTGCCGGGATTCTCTATGCCATGGAGAAAAAAGGAGCACTGCTCTTCGGCATCGTAGCAGCCACTCTTTTTGGATTCATACCGGGAGTGACCACAGCTCCTGATGCCATAGTGCAGATGCCGACCATGGAGGACTGGGGTGGTGTGCTGCTGCAGCTGGATCTGGCCGCTGTCTTCGATGTGGGACTGATTGCGGTAATTCTCTCCTTCCTCTTCGTCGACCTCTTCGACACCGCGGGAACACTTGTCGGTCTTTCCCAGCAGGCAGGTTATCTGGATGAGGATGGCAATCTGCCCAAGGCCAACAGGGCCCTGCTGGCTGATGCCATAGGAACCACCGGTGGTGCGCTCTTCGGCACCTCAACTGTTACCACCTATATAGAATCGGCCTCAGGTATTGAGGAGGGCGGCAGAACCGGTCTGACAGCAGTTTTTGTCTCGCTCTTCTTCTTCCTCTCGCTCTTTTTCATGCCCATAGTCGGTATGGTGCCTTCGGCTGCCACCGCACCTGCCCTGATCATTGTGGGCGTGATGATGACCTCAAATGTGACAGATCTGGACTGGGATGATTATACAGAGGTCATTCCGGCCTTTCTGGCCATGGTCACAATGCCCTTTGCCTATTCGATCTCACACGGTATCGCAGTTGGTTTTATCGTCTATCCCCTGCTCAAGCTCTTCACGGGCAGACAGGATGAGACCAATGCTCTATCCTGGGTTCTGCTGGTCATCTTCGTCCTCTATTTCATCTTTCTCAACTAGTCCGGATGAACTCGGGGAATACGGGGGTGGCCGGCAGAGCCATCCCCGTTTTTTTCGTGCACTGAATCGTCAGTCCCATGGGAGGTTTTTCTATGGAAGTTTATGCCCTGGTGGGCCCCAGCGGCAGCGGCAAAAGCCACAGAGCCCGCCTGATAGCCTATGAACATGATATCCCGCTCATACTCGATGACGGTCTGCTCATAGCCAGCGGCCGCATAATTGCCGGCAGTTCAGCCAAGAAGGAGTCGAGCAAGCTGGCGGCGATTAAGAGGGCTGTTATGGTCTATGAGGATCACAGGGAGGAGCTCAAAAAAGCTTTAAAGGAGTATGAAGATGACAGCATACTGATAATCGGCACCTCCCGTTCCATGGTGGAGAAGATAGCATCGAGGCTTGAGCTGGGAGGGATAGATAACTATCTTGATATAAGTGAAGTGGCCTCTCCCGAGGAGATAGAGGAGGCCAGAAAGACCCGGGAAGCTGAAGGCACTCACGTCATTCCGGTGCCTACTATAGAGGTCAGGCGCAGGTTTCTGGGCTATTTTATAGATTCGATGCGCGTGCTATTCAGAAGCGACAGCCGTGATGATGTGAAAAAGGAGAGCTCTGTGGTCAGGGCCCGGTTCACCTATTTCGGCAATCTGGTCGTCTACAACAGGGTGATCGCCGATGTCATATACTATATATCTCACAATTTCAGCGGTATTGCCCGTGTCGAGGATCTTACCATCTCCAAACGGGAGGAAGGTCTTAGCCTGGAGATATATCTCAGGGTTAAATACGGTTTTGTTCTGCCTGACTATCTCGATGATTACCGCTGGATACTGGCCAATGAGCTGGAGGATTTTACCGGCATACCTGTGGATGCCATAAATCTGCATGTTGTCGATATGGAGGCTGAGAGATCATGATCACAGCTATTGTTCTGGCTGCCGGAGAGGGCAGCCGCATGGGAGAATTAAAGCAGCTGCTACCCTGGGGTGAGAAGACCATAATCGAGACTGTGATCTCCCGTCTGCAGGCTTCGAATCTGGAGGGGGAGGTCAGGGTGGTCCTGGGAGCAGAGGCTGATAGGGTGAGAGAAGTGCTGGAGAATAACACCGGCCTTGATCCCGTGATAAAGGAGAATCCTGATTACAGCCGGGGGATGTTCAGCAGTGTTCTCACCGGAATGGAGGATATACCCTCTGAGGTGGAGGGGCTTTTATTTATGCTGGCCGATCAGCCCCTTGTCACAACTTCGATCTACAACAGGCTGCTTAAAGAGTTCCGGCGGCGGGAGCCGCTCCTCATGGCCCCCAGCTGCAGGGGAAATCGCGGACATCCACTGCTGATTTCCAGCAGTCTTATCCCCGAAATATACGAACTGGCTGAAGGTGGTGAACCTGAGGGAGGACTGCGCAGCCTTTTGAGAAAGCGCAGCGACGATATCGAGTATGTTGATATCGATGATAAAGCGGTCATAACTGATCTGGATTATAAAGAGGATTACAGAGAGCATCATCCCGGCAGATTTGAGGGGGAGTGATGATGAGCATAGAGCTCAATTACAAACTCTGGCTGGAAGAGAACGAGAAGGTTTTCGGTCCCGGACCGGCCAGGATTTTGGAGCTGGTGGAGGAGTCTGGTTCTCTGCAGGGTGCCGCTGCGGAGATGAATATGTCCTACAGCCAGGCCTGGCATCTTATCCAGGACCTGGAGGAGAGGCTGGGCTTTTCACTGCTGGAGAGCAGGGCCGGCGGTAAGAGCGGGGGAGGTTCACAGCTCACAGGAGAGGGGAGGGCCCTTCTGCGCAGGTTCCGAAGTTTTGAGAGTGAAGCCGGAACAGAACTGGAAAGGCTGGCGTCAGAACATTTTTCTCAGGATTTTTTCGCAGATCTCAGAGGTTAATGGTGATTTCAGCTGATATTGTGTTTTTTATTTTCGTTATGTGTGATAAAATATATCGAGTAAGGTCGGGGGTGAACCGCTGTGAGAAGCAGGAGCTCTGCCAGAGCTCCCGCCAGGCTCCGCGATATGTTAAATATCTTTCGGGGTGAGCTAACAGCTGTGGTGGGAGCGGGCGGCAAGACGGGGACAATGAACAGGCTGGCCCGGGAGTTTAAATACAGAGGAGTCATCTACACCACCACAACTGCTCTGCTTGTGCCGGAGGAGCTGCCCTTCCGGCTTAAGATTGTGAAGAAGGCCGGTGCTTTTCGTGAGGCCGTTAGAGAATACGGAAAGAATCCGGGAAAATCTTCGACTGCAGATTCTGAAATGCTGGTTATAGGCAGCGGTCTGGTCAGGGCCAGACCCGGTTCTGAGAGAAGGATGAAGCTTAAAGGTGTCGATCAGAACTGGACGGCAGAGGTGAGTGATGAGCTTTCCTCTCTGGTTATGCTGGTGGAGGCCGATGGTGCGGCCTCACACAGCATCAAGTTTCCGGCTGACCATGAACCGGCTCTGCCCGCCGGTCTGGATAATCTGCTGGTGGTACAGGGAGCAGCTGCAGCCGGCAGAGAGCTCAGTTCACCTCACTGTTTTCGCTCTCATCTGCAGAGATCGAGGAGATATGCCAGCCTGGCTCTTTACAGGGAGCTCTTCGCCGGCGATTGTGGCTATGGTCCCTATCTCAGGGGCAGCCATGAAAGCCATCTTATTCTGAGCCAGCTGGAGGGTGAGAAGCGAGATTTTTTTCGACGGCTCTGTTTTGAGCTGAAGAGGTACAGGAGGGGTTCGCCTTACAGCAGATATCTGGCACTCAACTATCGAACCGGGTCTGTCGGTTTACACACAGGTTCTTTTCAGGGGTGAGATAATGACCATAGCTGATACCAAAATACTATTGCTGGGAGGGGGGGATCTGGCCAGCGGTGTTGCCTGCCGCTTCTTCCGGGCCGGATTTCCGGTGCTGATTGTGGAGAAAGAAGAGCCGCTGGCCGTGAGGCGGGAGGTTGCCTTTGCCAGCGCAGTTTACAGAGGAAATATGACTGTCGAGGATATCGAGGCCAAACTGGTAAGAGACGGCAAAGAATGCGGTGAAGTGCAGGGAGAGGGATATATAGCGGTGACCACCTGTGAGAATTACCGGAATTTCTCCCCGAAATATAACAAAAGGGTTTTAATCGATGCCCGCATGTTTAAGGAGCGTCCCGATGACATTGATCGTGATCTGGCTGATCTGGTAATCGGCCTGGGTCCGGGTTTCTCTGCCGGCGATAATGTCGATGTGGTGGTGGAGACCAGCAGAGATCACTATCTGGGCCGGGCAATCTATCAGGGTGAACCAGCTGCTTATACAGGACGTCCCGGCAGCATTCTGGGGCTGAGCGAGGAGAGGGTGATACACGCTGAGGATGATGGACTTTTCTCCAGCGGCCGGAGCATAGGTGAACATATCCGCCGGGGTGAGAGGCTGGGCGAGCTGGCAGGCGGGAGTATCGAAGCCCCGATCGGCGGTGTGATAAGGGGACTGCTCAAACCCGGGCTGCAGGTTAAAGCCGGCACGAAACTTGCTGATATAGATCCCCGGGGTGAGGAGGAATATGCCTTTCACATATCCGATAAAGCTCTGGCTGTGGGAGGAGGAGCACTGGAAGCTGTTCTGCACTGTCTGGATATAAATTAGGTAAAATCACAATGGATGCAGATTTTTGAGGGAGGTCATAATGTGAGAATTGATTTTTTGCAGAGGCTGCAGAGATCCTTTGAGGATGAGGAGGAATCATATCTTCTGACCGTGGTCTCTCAGCAGAATAAAGACAACTGCAATTTGAGAGCAGGTGACAGGATGCTCAGGGCCGAAGATGATTTTCATTTCAGCCGCAGACTGGATGCGGATATAATGGAAGAGCTGAAACTGGAGATGGAAAGGCTTCTGGAGGAAGGGCTGGAAGGGCTCTGCCGGATTTCGCCCTGTGGTCAGGATCTGGAAGTTTATCTCAGACCGCTGAGGACACAGCCCCGGCTTTTCATCTTCGGCGCCGGACATGTTTCGTCTCCGCTGGCTGAGATAGCTGAGCTGGCCGGTTTTAAGGTGGTGGTGATAGATGAGCGCACTGAACTCATGAAAGAGGAGAGGTTCACGGAAAATACAGATTTACAAGAGGAGAGCTATGAGGAATTTCTGGGTGATTTTCAGGCCGGCAGTGGTGATTATATAGTTATCGTTACACCCGGCCACCTGCATGACTATCAGGTTTTAGAGGAGGTCATCGAAGATGACTGGAGCTACCTGGGCATGATCGGCAGCCGCCGCAAGGTAGATCTCATCTTCGAGGAGATTATGGAAAAGCATGATATATCCACTGAGAGGCTGGAAGAGGTCGATGCTCCTATCGGTCTGGATATAGGCAGCGAAACACCCGAGGAGATAGCGGTTTCGATAGCTGCATCTATAGTATCTGCCAGGAGGTGTCAGAGTTGAACAGAGAGATAGTTGCAGAGCTTCTGCGCACCGCAGATGAGGAGAGAGAGGATATCGATCTGGCTCTGGCCACGGTGGTTAAATCCTCCGGCTCGGCTCCCAGAGATGACGGTGCCACCATGCTCATCAGAGAAGATGGCTCTATAACCGGCACTATCGGCGGGGGAGCGGTGGAGAAGGAGGTAATTGAGAGAGCACAGGAGATGATGGTAGAGGGGGAGAAGACACTGCGGGCAACTTTCGATCTCTCCAACCGGGAAGTTGCTCGAGCCGGCGGCATCTGCGGGGGTAGAGTCGATGTTTTGGTCGAAGTGCTGGATCTGAGAAAGGAGGAGAACGCAGATGAAAAAAGTTCACGTGAGTGAGGCCGTGGGAGAGGTTCTGGCCCACGATATCACCGAGATAAAGCCGGGCGTGAAAAAGGGGCCGGCTTTCAAAAAAGGCGATATAATCGAAGAGGATGATATACCCCATCTTCTCGATCTGGGCAAACAGCATATCTATATAGTGGAAAACGGTGAGGATAAGCTGCACGAGAATGAAGGGGCCAAAAGGCTGGCTGATCTGGCCCAGGGGGAGGGCCTCAGACGCAGCCGTCCCGGTGAGGGCAAGATCAATCTGACAGCCGCCCGCCGGGGGCTTCTGAAG
Source organism: uncultured Halanaerobiaceae bacterium (assembly GCA_964462585.1). Classification (GTDB taxonomy): domain Bacteria; phylum Bacillota; class Halanaerobiia; order Halanaerobiales; family Halarsenatibacteraceae; genus Halarsenatibacter. The sequence goes on along the minus strand of CAYXAK010000027.1, from coordinate 13,234 downwards.
GTTGATAAAGAGAGGCTGAAAATGCTCAATCTCCACCCGGATCTGATTATGGCCACCCGCCATAATCATACACCTGTGAGCGAGGGTGAGAGAGTGGCAGGCACACGGGTCATACCCCTGCTCATAGAGGAGGAGAAACTGGAGAGGGCAGAAAAAGAAGTGGGGAATGAACCGCTCCTCTCGGTAAAACCCTATGACAAAATGGAGGCTGCCGTCATAACCACCGGCAGCGAAGTATATGAGGGGAGGATTGAGGATGAATTCACCGATGTGATTGTGGATAAGATTGAGGATATAGGGGGAGAGGTTATATTTACAGTCCTTAAGCCTGATGACAGGGAGCAGATATCAGAAGCAATAGATGAGGCTCTGAGCCGGGGTGCTGATCTGGTGGTCTGCACCGGAGGTATGTCAGTGGATCCGGATGATGTGACCGAGGATGCGATCTTTGCAAGGGCCGATGAAGTGGTGACATATGGCGCTCCCGTCCTGCCCGGGGCCATGTTCATGCTGGCCTATGTGCGGGATGTTCCCCTGGTGGGGCTGCCCGCCTGTGCTATGTTCTCGGAGACGACTTCTTTTGATCTCATACTGCCCAGACTGGCGGCAGGTGAAAGGATAAGTGCTGAGGAAATAGCTGCTGCCGGACATGGAGGGCTCTGCCTGGACTGTGAGATCTGTCGTTATCCTGACTGCAGTTTCGGCAGGTGCTAATCCCGATCTTCCTCCAGAAGATAGATGAAGCTCAAAATCTCGGCCACAGCTTCGTAGAGATGAGAGGGTATCTCCTCACCGGGCTCCATCTCCACCAGCACCCGGACTATATCCCTGTCCCGGCGGAGGGGTATCTCCAGTTCTTCTGCCTTTTCCACTATCTTTTCGGCAATCTCCCCTCTGCCTCTGGCCAGAATCCGGGGGGCTTTGTCCTTCTCTATCTCATAGCCCAGCGCTGCAGCCAGATTCTGCTCTTCTTTTTTCCCTCTTTCTTCTTCGTCCTCCATTATCATCACCTCCCGCTCAGGCCCTGAAATCGATGTTTTTATAGCTTTTCAGAATATCTTCCAGCTCCTCTTCACTTTGCGGTGTGGTATCCCCTTTTAGCAAAGTTTCAGCAGGTGAGCTTTGGGAGATGTCTTCCTGCCATTTCACGGAAACCCCCTGCAGGGCAAAATCACTCCTGCTCAGATTATGACGCAGCTCTGGCAGATTCTGTTTCAGTCTGTTTTCAATCTCCCTTCTGTTCACACTGAAGCTAAGGTAGAGATCTCTGCGGTGGGCTTCCATCTCGGTTTTGATACAGCCCAGTTTTTCTCTTTCCACCAGAAGTGAAATTCTGTGAAATGAGTTCTTTCCACCGCCTTCACTCCCCGTGCTCTCTTTATCATATTCCCGTTCACTCACCGTCAGAATCAGCCTTTCCTTCCCTCTCTGCAGCAGAAGTGGAGGCCACTCCAGATAGAGAAGAAGGCTGCCCTTTTCACCCAAATTGCCGGCCAGATTTAAAATTCTCATACCGACAAGGCTGGAAAAGATCTGATTTTCCCGGGGATTTAGGGTACTGCTGCTGTCTGATCCATTTTCGGAACTCTCTGAGTGGAGCTGAAATAACTCCTGCAGAAGTTTTTCCATGCTGTCAGCGAGATCTTCCAGCAGCTGTGCCGCTTCACTGCCCCGGCCGGAGGTTATCAGCTCGCTTATTGTGGAGATGATTTCCGGTTCAGGCAGGGTTAAATCATGCGAGATCTCATCCCGCCAAGAATAAGCCGCTTCATTCAGATCAGGGGTGTTAAGGCCGGCCAGAGGACGCAGAAAGAAGCGCCGCAGTGGCAGTCCCTCTCTTTTTAAGAAGGCGGCAGCTGTTATGAGCTGTTTTTGCAGATCCATACTTTCATACTTCTGGAGCTCACCGAAGAGAGGCAGTATTATATCGGGATCCAGAGGCAGGCGGGAGGAGAGCCAGGTTTTGAGAAAGTGCTCTTTTATGTCGGCGGGAAGCTCATCGAGTCTGGACATTATCTCCCCGCTCAGCTCGGGCACACTTTCGCCTTCTTTACGGGGCTGTCCCTCGCGCTGGAGTGAAGCCCTGACCTGAGTTCTGATTATCTCCCGCAGTTCAGCTTTATGGAGTGAAGACAGAGAATCAAGGCTCAATATTTCAGCCCTCCTCTCAGTTGAACTGATCGATGAGCTCCCTGCCCAGCTTTCGGGCCCGCTGTTTCAGCTCTTCCGATTTTTCCGGAGGTATCTCATCGGTATTATCGACCAGCATCCCTTCATATTTATCGGCATTTACAGTTTTAAAGAAAAGATCGGAAACAGTTTGGGCCGCTGTGAACTGATCTTCATAAGCCGGAGCTCCGGCACAGGCGATGAGGAGAGAGCGCCTCTCTTTCTCCCGCCTGATGATGGACTCTTCCAGATCATATTTGCTGGCATAGATGGGCTGGCAGCGGTCTATCAATTTTTTCAGATGTGAGGGCATACCGTTGAAGTATATCGGTGTGGATATGAGAATGATATCGCTTTGGTCGAATCTGCCCTCATCTATGAGATAATCCATATCATCGTTAAAGATACAGGTGGCAGTTTCACTGCAGCTGAAACAGCCCGTGCAGGCCTCGATATTCATGGTAAAGGGTTTTAAAATCTCCTCATCCAGTTTTACTCCCTGCTCTTCAGCCCGGCTGCGGCATCCGGCCAGTGTTTCCTCCAGAAGTTTGCTGCTGTGGCTGTTTCCGCGCGGGCTTCCTTTTATTGCGGTGATCTTTAGCATTATTTTCCTCCTCTGTCAGACTGTCTCTGTATCCTATATTTTACAGGGCAAGCCCGATGATGTCAATTAAAACCAGATAAAAAAAGAGCAGCAGCCCCGGAGGGCAGCTGCTCCCTGCTGTGTCATAGTGTTTGATAATAATATTGTCAGATTCTCGAAATGTTTTACAAGTAGTCTGCTATGGTGTATACGGCGTCATCCCGGGCTGCTGTCCGGGCAGTGTGGTTATAGAGTTCACCACTGCAGTTCTGGCAGTATTCGCGTCCGGACCAGTTTCCATTTCCACAGAATGGACATTCGTTTCTTTTCAGTTCCTTCATAATCTATCACCCCTCGTTACATTGTTATTCCGTCATTCAAACAGCGAGATCATTATATAATCATGTTTACCGGCTGTAAAGGGTGATAGTATAAGTTTAAATTTTGTCAATCTTTCATTTTCCGCCTGCTGCCCACCTCGGCCATATAGATGACGAATTTATCTTCCCCGTTAAGATCGAGCAGGTCGTTGATGTAATCGTCATCATAAGCTGCTATTGCACATACACCTGCATTGATTGCCTCTGCGGCCAGATAGAGGTTCTGACAGACATGGCCGGCATCGAGATGCAGATAGCGGAAAGCCCTTTCACTGTAACGCCAGGCCATACGCCGGGCATCAGCGGCCCAGATAAATACAGCTGCAGCTCCTCCCACATGGTCCTGCCCCAGCGCTGCTCTGATCATCTCCCGGGAGAAATCCCCTTCTTCCAGCAGGGCCAGGCTGTGCTCCCGGGCCCGGTAATGATATATGCCCCGGGGCAGATCTTTTCCTCTGTGCAGATAGAGAAGTGTTTCAAAGCCATGTCTGGCACCGGCCGAAGGCACGGTGCGCAGACTCTTCTCTTCGGGCAGCTCCCTCTTAATGCCCTGGGTATAATACAGGAGAAGTGAAATCTCATCTATGTCCAGGGGCCTTTCTGTGAAGCTGCGCCGGCTTCGCCTTTTTTTCATGGACCTCAGCAGATCTGTTTCAGGTGCTTCAATATCCCCCGGCTCAGTCAGCGAGAAAATCTCTTCGGCGGGGAGATCCCAGCTGCCTGGAGGTGGCGGCTTTTCCCTTTTCTGAGCCGATGTGGAGATCCTGTCATGCCTGGTTATTTCCATAAACTCGTAAACCTTTTCGTTCAGCTCGATATCAACTTGATCCATTGCTATACCCCCTCAATCTATATGTTATATGAAAGCAGCAAAGCTGTAAAGAGATGGCCGCTGCAGGCAGGAGTTCTGTGCTCAACGAAGAATTATTACATTACCGGTCGAGCGAATACCTGAAATAATAAGAGAGGGGGCTGAAAATTTTAATGGGAGAAGAATATGACCAGAAAAGAGAGGATATACTGAATGATCTCAGTGATATGAGTGAAACAGCCGGGGAGATGCTGCAGAATTCTATCAAGGCCCTGGACAATCAGGATGGAGATCTGGCCTGGGATGTTATCAACAAGGATGATTATCTCGACAGCTATGAGGTGACGGTCGAGGAGAAGGTCGCCTGGCTCTTAACCATGGAAAAACCCATAGCTTCTGAGGCCAAATATATTCTGGCTCTGCCCAAGATAGCCAGCAATCTTGAGCGAATCGGCGATCACTCCACAAATATCGCCGAGGTGGCCCTTGAGCTGAGGAATGAGGAATATCTCGAACCCCTGGTTATGATACCCGAGCTCTACGAAGTTGTATTTGATATGCTCGATGCCGTGCTGGAAGCTTTTGTCACCGAAAATCACGATCTGGCTGAGGCTGCCTGCCGCAAGGATGAGAGGGCCGATAATATATATGAGAGAATATACGAGGAGAGCCTTCATCTTCTGGATGACAGCACCGAGAGTGAAAAAGATGTCAATCAGGTGCTGAGATTTGTGACAGTTGCCAAATCCCTGGAGCGTGTGGGGGACCATGCCACAAATATAGGTGAAGAGACGATATATGTGCTGACCGGGAATAGAGTAAAGTATTAGATGTTCGGCATAGAGCGGCGCTGGCCCTGCAGAATGGATGGCCGGCTTTTTTCATTACTGCACCCGGATATTTAGCATATAATACCAGGCAGATATCAGATTGACATTTGTTGAGCAGGAGGGCTTTTATGGGGATACTTTTTAGAGATGGAAAAGTTGTGCTTGAGGATGAAGTCATAGAGGCTGATCTATACGTCGAGGATGGTATGATAGAAGAGATAGGAGATATTGATCCCGGCAAGGTGCGGGCAGAGGAGATAAGGGATATATCCGGCAATTATATCCTGCCGGGAATTATAGATGCTCATACCCATTATGCTCTAAATTCCCGTGGTACGGTCACCGAGGAGGGATTTTTCAGCGGCACCAGCTCTGCAGCAAGGGGTGGTGTCACATCCTTTATAGACTTTTCGCCCCACCGGGAGGACAGAAGCCTGCCTTCTTCCGCCCGGGCCAGAATTGACCAGGCCCGGGAGAGCTCTGTGATTGATTTTAATCTCCATCAGACCGTCCATTATTATGATGAAGATGTGGCTGAGGAGCTTGAGCGGATAAGGGAGATGGGCATCAGCAGCATCAAATTATTTACCACCTATAAAGATGCAGGCTATCTGGTGCCGGCCGCTGATCGGGCTTTGCTCATGGAGCGCTGTGATGAGGTAGGACTTCTCCCCACCGTTCACGCAGAAGACGATGATCTGGTGGAAAAGGCCAAAAATAATATGCTGCAGGGTGTGGTCTCTGCCGATGACCTGAAGATGAACGATCATCCCGATCTAAGACCGGCCCGGGCTGAAGCTGAGGCAATAGAAGGGCTCTGCCGTCAGGCTCTGGAGCAAAATCTTCCGCTCTATGTAGATCATATTTCCTCGGCGGCAGGACTGGATAAGCTGCTTGAATACAGGAAATCTGGAGCCAGAATTGCCGGTGAAACAACACCACATTATCTGTTACTGGACAGATCTTTTCTGGAGGGAGATGAACCGGAAAAATATTTCATGGTTCCTCCACTGCGGGAGAAGAAGGACTGTCAGCGGCTGATTCAGGCTCTAAAAGATGAGGAGCTGGATGTGGTCGCTACAGATCACTGTGCCTTTTCTCTGCAGCAGAAAAGACAGAGATATAATCCCCTGGAGATGCTGCCGGGCATACCGGGTTCGGAAACACTGCTGCCCCTCATCCATGAACTGCTGGTGGTAAGAGAAGGCGGTGATTATCCCCGTCTGAGCAGGTTTTTGAGCACAAATCCTGCCCGGCTCTTCGGGCTCTATCCCCAAAGAGGTGTGATCAGGGAGGGAAGTGTGGCCGATCTGGTGATATTGGATCCCGACTTTGAGAGGAGACTGAGCGAGAAAAATCTTCATTCGGCCGCGGGATATTCCCCCTATTCTCATATAAGTGTGAGGGGTTATCCTGTGATGACTGTGGCCCGGGGAGAGATTATCGTGGAAGATGATGAATTCAGGGGGGAGAGAGGCCGCGGTGAATTTATAGAAGCGGATATTTCCAGTCTGCTGTGATATTTATATAACGGTCTGCACAATTCTGTCCAATTTGCCTGCTGGAATGCTGCAGGCAGCAGAGAGGGAGGAGAACTTTATGAGGACGGGTTTTATATTTTCGGAGATATTCTGGGGGCTGCTCCTGGTGGTTATCGGACTGGCTGCTATTTTGCGATCCTTCGATATCAACATTCCCATTTTTCGGGTTATTGTGGCTTTTCTTCTCATATATCTCGGTTTCAGTCTGCTTCTGGGCGGTGCGCCTGGCGGTATAAGTGAACCCGGCACACTGATTTTCAGAGAGGCCAATCTGACCGAGCGGGATTTTCAGGAGAGGGAGATAAATCTGATTTTCAGCAGCGGCGAGATAGACCTCTCACAGCTTGATCCTGAGGATATTAAGACCCGGGAGATAAACGTCATCTTTGGCTCATCGACTGTTATACTTTCCCCGGACCAGCTGGCGGAGATGGATGTCAGCGCCGTTTTCAGCAGTGTGAGGCTGCCGGATGATAACACAATAGTTTTTGGTGATTATAGCTACCGTTCACCCGGTCTGGAGGAGGGGCTGCCTGCTGATATATCGCTGGAGATCAGTGTGGTCTTCGGGGGAATGGAGATAATGTTGAGATGAGGGTGGCGGTGTTGAGGATGGATCTCTATCTTCCGGGTATAAATTCGCTCAAGGAGAAGCGCAGGCTTCTCCAGAGCCTGATAGATAGAATCGATAATGATTTCAATGTTTCCATATCCGAGGTGGATAATCAGGATCTATGGCAGCGTTCTGTGGTTGCTGTAGCATCTGTCAGCAGCGAACTATCTCAGCTGGAGCAGATCTGTTCCTCGATCATAAACAGGGTTGATGATACACACGGGATAGAGCTCATCGAACAGAATATAGATTATTACTGATCGGTGCTTAGCTCACCGGAGAGCCTTGAATCCTGTTCAAACTGTTCCATAAGACGGCAGGATATTTTGCAGAGGCCATCGTTCATATTCTGTTCGATCAGGATGGCATCCTCCGGAACCTCAAGCGGGGTTTCGGTGAAATCCCACAGGGCCTTCACACCTGCTTTCAGAACCATATCAGCCACAGTCTGGGCTGAATCTGAGGGGACGGCCAGAGCGGCAACTTCGATATCGTTTTCCCTGATGAACTGATCGGCCAGCTCCAGATCCAAAACTTTGATATTGTTGAACTCCAGCCCTATAATGGCCGGATCGACATCGAACATGGCCAGGACTTCATATCCTCTTTCCTGATAGCTGTCGTTGTTGGCCAGGGCGCGGCCGAGAAAACCCGCCCCCATGATGACCATCTTTTTTTTCCGGGAAAAGCCCAGTATTTGAGCTATCTCCTCGTGCAGGCAGTGGATATCATAACCATAGCTCTTTTTGCCGAAACTGCCAAAATGGCTCAGATCACGTCTGATCAGTGAGCTGGAATAACCCATCAGTTCGGCCAGCTTTTCCGAGGATATATACTGTTTATCCTTCTGCAATAATCTTTTGAGCTGGACATAATAGTGAGGCAGGCGATTTATTATTTTATCCGGTATTTCCTTCTGTCCGGACATACTTACCCTCCTTTTACAGGTGGATGGAGAAGACAAATAGTTATATCAATCACAATCACCTTTGTTTCTATTTTAACGTATTGAGGCTCTATTATCAAGTAAAAATGATATAAAATTTACCATCGGGAGGTTAAAACCCATGGAAAGACTGACTTCGAAACAGCTGCGCTGTGATTGTGCCCGGGAGCAGTTTGAATTTGAGACCACCGAGGAAGTTGAGCCCTTCGTGGAGGGGGTTATCGGACAGCAGAGGGCGGTTGAAGCCATGGATTTTGGTTTCAATATCGATCGCGAGGGATATAACATATTCATGGCCGGCCCTATAGGGACAGGCAAGAAGACTTATGCCCGCAAAAAGGCAGACGATATGGCCGGGGAACTTTCCACACCTGCGGATATGATATATATATTCAACTTCGATGATCCTGAATCCCCCCAGGCTCTGACCGTTCCCGCCGGCCGGGGCAGGCCCTTAAGAGATGATATGGAGAGTGTAGTTGATGAACTCAAGGAGGAGCTGCCCAAGTTGTTTGAGGGAGAGGAGTTTGAGGAAAAACGCAATAATATTATGAGTGAGTACCAGCAGGAGTCAAATCGAATGATGGAGGAGTTCGATCAGGAGATCAGAGAAGAAGGGTTTATGCTGCAGCAGACAGAGCGGGGTCCTGTGCCTGTTCCTATTTCAGAAGAGGGAGAGCCCATGGACCAGGATGAGTATCAGAACCTCGAGGATGAGAAAAGGGAGGAGCTGAGAGAGAAGAGCCAGGATATTAAGCAGCGGCTGGATAAGCTGATGCGGGAGATCAGGGATAAGAAAGAAAAGGCTCAGGAGGAGCTCTCCGAACTGCAGGAACAGATGGGACTTTCTATTGTCCGGCCCATAATGGATCAGCTCAAACACCGCTATTCGGATTGCGGTGAAGAGGTCCAGGAATATCTGGAGGATGTGAAACATGATATAGTCAATAATCTGGGTAAATTTCTGCAGGATGACAAGGAACAGAAGATGCGCCTGCCCTTCGGCGGCATGGCTCAGAATGATGGTGATTTCTTCGTCCGCTATCAGGTAAATCTCATAGTCGATAACTCTCAGACCGAAGGTGGACCTGTGGTCTTTGAGACCAACCCCACCTATTATAATCTCTTCGGCAAAATCGAGGGCAAGAGCAAGTTTGGCACCGTCACAACTGATTTCACCATGATAAAGGGAGGTTCTCTGCACGAGGCCAATGGTGGTTATCTCATTCTCCAGGCCAAAGATGTTCTGACAAACCCCTTCTCCTGGGAGACACTGAAAAGAGCCCTCATCAACCAGGAGCATCAGGTGGAGAATATAGGTGAGCAGTACCGCTCCTATCCCATAAGCTCACTCAAGCCAGAGCCCTTCGATATCGATGTTAAGGTCATACTTGTGGGAAGTCCTCTTTTATATCAGCTTCTCTATAATTATGATGACGAATTTAAGAAACTCTTCAAGATAAAAGCTCATTTTGATACAGAGATGGAGCGGAGCCAGGAGAATATGGGAAAATTCGCTTCCTTCGTAGCCCAGGTCTGCGAACGGGAAGACCTCACACACTTCACGTCCGGGGCTGTCTCAAAGACGATAGAGTACAGCTCACGCCTGGCCCGGGATACGGAGAAGATGTCGACCAGATTTAATGAGATGATGGAGGTCCTTTATGAGGCCAGCACCTGGGCCGAGCTCGACGAGAGCGAATATGTGACTGAAGCCCACGTCGTAAAGGCTCTGGACAAAAAGGAGTACAGGGCCAATCTGGCCGAGGAGAAGATACAGGAGATGCTGGATAGAGATAAGCTTTTGATAGATGTTAAGGGGGAGGAGACGGGACAGATTAACGGTCTCTCCGTCCACTTTTCCGGGGAGCATTCCTTCGGACGCCCCAGCAGGATAACCTGTCAGTCCTATCTGGGCCAGGAGGGTGTTGTCAACATCGAGCGCAAGGCCAAGATGAGCGGTAAGATCCATGATAAAGGTGTGCTCATACTCTCCGGATTTCTGGGCGGCAAATATGCCCGGGACAAATCGCTCACACTCTCGGCTTCAATAGCTTTCGAGCAGTCCTATTCCGGTGTGGATGGGGATAGTGCCTCCTGTGCTGAACTCCTGACGATCATATCCTCTGTGACCGGACTGCCTCTGCGGCAGGATCTGGCCATAACCGGCTCCATGAATCAGAAGGGGAAAGTGCAGCCCATAGGCGGAGTTAACTGCAAGATCGAGGGCTTCCATCATGTATGTAAGGAAAGAGGTTTTACAGGTGAACAGGGTGTAGTAATTCCCGAGCAGAACCTCGAAAATCTCATGCTCAAAGAAGATGTAATGCAATCAGTGGAAGAGGATGACTTTCACGTTTATACCATTGAGGAGATCGATGAAGCGATAGAGCTCTTCTTCGATCGGCCGGCCGGTGAGGTCCATGAGAAGATGGAAGAATCTCTGGCCGAGCTGGCAGAGAAAGCAAAAGAGATGAGAGGCCTGGGCAAAGAGCAGGCTGAAGATGCTGATGAGGAGGCTGAGGAAGAGGAAGAGCAGCCGGAAGAAAGTTCGGAGTGAGCTGAATACCGGCTGAAACCTGATTTGATAACCTGATAAAAATTGAAACAAAACTTTCAGGTGGAAGGTGCAGCTATCTGCAGAAATCTTACAGGTCGAAAGCTTCTATTACGGCCTTTTCGGCATTCTGCAGATGATCCAGGGCTGCCCTTTCCGCCTTTTCTGCTTCGCCTGCTGCTATATGATTGTAGATTTCCTCCAGTTCTTCATAAACCTCCTTCATTCTATCTATGCGGGTGAAACTCTTAGATCTGAATCTGTTGATCTTCTCGAAGAGTTTATTGAGAGCTTCGTTGAGGTATTCATTGTCGGCAGATTGATATATGAGGCGGTGAAAGAAGAACTCAAATTTGAGAAAGTCCTCCCTTGCTTCGGGATTATCCTCCATTTTGGTCTTCATCAGCTCCAGCGTTGATTTTAGCTGATGCAGATTATCGGGCGTGATATTTTCTGTGGCCAGGCGGGCCGCCATGCCCTCCAGCTGTCCTCTAACCTGGAAGAGATCGTGGACCTGTTTTTTATCCGTGATTCCCTGCACAATAAAGCCTTCCTGGGGAGATATTCTGATCATACCCTCTAATTCCAGCATTAGAAGTGCCTCACGCACAGGTGTCCGGCTTACATTCAGTTCATTTGCCACTCTGGTTTCCTTCAATTTTTGCTGTGGTGGTATGCTGCCATTCAGTATGGAATTTTTTAATATTTCGTAGACCTGTTCCCTCAGGGGAGCATAGCTGTAGGAGTCCAGTTCCGGCAGATTGAGTTCACTCATCTAATATTCACCCTGTCTGGATATATTTTATTAAAGATTTTCTGAATTTCATTATATCATAGAAAGCAATAATTTGATAGTACTGTTTTCGGAGTTCATATATCATGTTTATGTGAAAATATTAATACAAAATACATGTATACGCGTATGCATTGTGCTGTTTTGCTTTAATACTTCATTTTTGGTTGATATAATCCACGTGAAAGCATTATTAAAATTTAAATTTTTCTGAGCAGATATTTAGTCAAAATACCGTCTTGATTTATTTATAATTTTAATATTAGAAATAATAAAAATAAAAAAGGGGGATATTATATATGGCTGCCAATATAATAGATTTAAACTGTGATATGGGTGAGAGTTTTGGTGTTTATAAACTGGGTATGGATGAAGAAGTGATCAACTATATATCCTCTGCCAATATCGCCTGCGGATTTCATGCCGGCGATCACAATGTAATGCAAACTACAGTAAGGATTGCAGCTGAAAATGAAGCAGGTATAGGTGCTCATCCTGCCTTTCCTGATCTGAATGGGTTTGGACGTAGAAAGATGGATATTGACCTGGAGGAGATAAAAAATCTGATCACCTATCAGATTGGATCTCTTTCAGCTTTTGCAAAAGCCCGGAACAGGGAACTTCAGCATGTAAAACCTCACGGGGCTCTTTATAATATGGCATCTAGCAATTATGATTTGGCCGCCGCAGCGGCAGAGGCAGTAAAGAAAATTGATGAAGATTTGATCTTCGTGGCACTGGGAGGCACCAAACTTTATAAGGCAGCGGAAGATATAGGACTGAGAGTGGCCTTTGAAGCTTTTGCTGATAGGGCTTATTCTGACGACGGTACCCTGGCCTCAAGGTCGGAGGAAGGGGCAGTTTTGGAGGACTCCCGGGTCATTAAAAAACGCGTCGTGAAGATGATTACAGAGAATGAAGTGAGGACAATTTCGGGTAATGTCATTTCAGTTAACCCGGATACTATATGTGTTCACGGAGATAATCCAGAGGCTTTAGAGATTGTCCGGGAGGTGGTAAAGGAGATTAAAAAATCGGGGATTGAGATTAAACCTATGGCTGAGTTTCTGTAATATGCCCTGTCATTTTTGTTGACAAAAGCGGAGGAGGTGGATAATGCCTGCAAGGAAAAGCAAAGGCGAAATGACACCTGAAGAAACGAGACTACAAATAAGAGAAGAAAAATTAACTGGCCCCACTCCCGGTTATGCTGGAGGATATGCTCAGGCTAATTTGCTTATTATTCCAGAAGAATACGCTTTTGAGTTTTCATTGTTTGCTTTTCGCAATCCCAAGCCCTGTCCTGTTCTTGACATACTGGAAAAAGGTCAATATAGCCCTCCGTCATCTCCAGAGGCAGATATAAGGACTGATCTGCCTAGATACAGGTTATACAAGGAAGGCAAACTTATTGAGGAAACATTGAATATCAGGAATTTCTGGCAGGATAATCTGGTCTCATTTTTGCTTGGCTGCAGTTTTACATTCGAAAGCGCTCTTCAGGAAGAAAATATTCCCATCCGCCACATAGAAAATAACAAAAATGTCCCCATGTATATCACGAACATAAAGTGCCATTCAGCGGGAATATTTTCCGGGCCTATGGTTGTTTCGATGCGTCCACTGCCGGGGAGATATATTTCCCGGGCTGTGGAGATTACATCTAAATACCCCGAGGTACATGGAGCACCAGTTCATATTGGGGCTCCTCAAGAAATTGGCATAGATAATATTGATGAACCGGATTTTGGCGAAAAAGTATCAATTAAGAAGAATGAAATTCCAGTTTTTTGGGCATGTGGAGTTACCCCGCAGGCTGTAGTAATGGAGAGCAAATTACCTTTTGTCATAACACATTCTCCTGGTCATATGTTTATAACTGATATTCGCAATCGGGATCTAAAAGAAATTTAAGTGTCTGCAAAACTTGATTTAAGGAGGATTAGAATGAATTTCCTCGAGAGATTAAAACAAATTGGTCCTGGAGCTATGGTGGCGGCAGCATTTATTG
>CAYXAK010000026.1:0-24087 GCA_964462585.1 uncultured Halanaerobiaceae bacterium | reverse complement strand
GAAATAAATCTGGATAATATCCGCCACAATATTCACAGCATCCGCAGGCAGGTGGGAACTGATACGGATATAATGGCAGTTGTCAAAGCAGATGGTTATGGCCATGGATCTGTGTCTGTGGCCAGAGCAGCCCTGGAGGCCGGGGCTGACAGACTGGCCGTGGCCCTGCCGGAAGAGGGTATGGAGCTGAGGGCGGCCGGCATTGATGCTCCCGTCCAGGTGCTGGGTGAAATTATGGGAGAACAGGCCAGATTGATCGCCGAATACGATCTTATGGCCACCGTCTGCCGGCCCGACACAGTGCATAATCTCTCACAGGAGGCCATCTCCGCCGGCGGTGAGATCGATGCGGTCATAAAGATCGATACCGGCATGAGCAGGATAGGTATCAGGCCTGAGGATATCGGAGATTTCTACCGCCGGATACAGAAGAGATCCGGGCTCAATGTGGATAGCATTATGACCCATTTTGCCACAGCCGATGAAGCTGATAAGGAATTTACCAAAGAGCAGTATGAGCGATTTAAGAGGGCCATAGAAAACCTGGAGCAGAAAGGCCTCTCGCCCGGTGAAGATTTCCGCTGCCAGGTGGCCAACAGCGCCGCAGTTATCGATATGCCCGAGTACTCTCTGGATATAGTCCGGCCCGGGATTATGGTCTACGGTCTGCATCCCTCCCCCGAGGTCGATCAGAGCTTTGAACTGAAACCGGCCCTGACACTCAAAGCCCGCATAATCTATCTCAAGACCGTGGGACCGGGTACTCCGATCAGCTATGGCCGCACATATGTTACCGGGGAGGAGGAGCGGATAGCCACACTGCCCCTGGGTTATGCCGATGGTTATCCCCGCCTTCTCTCCAACCGGGCCGATGTGCTGGTTAAAGGCCATAGAGCCCCCATCCGCGGCCGGGTCTGTATGGATCAGATAATGGTTGATGTCACCGGTATACCCGGTGTGGAGATAGGTGATGAGGCTGTGCTCATCGGCGGCCAGGGTGATGATTTTATTGCGGCAGGTGAGCTGGCTGATCTGGTGGGCACCATAAATTATGAGATAGTCTCCCGGCTGGGAGAGAGAGTGCCCAGAGCATATATAAATGATTAAATGCAAAGGAGGAGGAAGATGGAGGATAAACTGAGTTCGCTGCTCGATGTGGAAGGACTCGATTACGGTGATGTGCGCTACGAGAAAAACGAAGCCACAAATGTCAGCTTTGAGAACGATGAACTGAAGGATATCAAATCCACCTATCGTGAGGGCGGTCATCTGCGTCTGTTTCAGAACGGCCGCAAGGTGGTAAACTCCTTCACCTCTCTAGATGATGCCCGCAGGGCCCGCAGCTCTCTCATCAATATAGCGGAGAGCTCCGCCCGCCTGGATGAGGAGAAGAAAACGCTGAAAGACGCTCCCGTCATCCAGGATTCTGTCAGCATCGAGCCCGAGAGTGATCCCAGAAATTATACGCTTTCGGATAAGAAGGATCTGGTGGAGAAGTACAACAGAATGGCTCTATCAGAAGAGGAAGTGATCAAGACCAGATTCAGCTATAAGGATTTTTACTCCCGGCGCAGGTTCATCAATTCTCAGGGAACGGAGATCGAATACGAGCTGCTGGGAGCCTATATAACAGGGCGCATCTTTGCCCGGGGTGAGGATTCAGTCCAGGTCAAAAGGGTGAGCTTTGGCGCCTATCCCGAGTTTTCCAATCTGATCGGCCGTGAGGAGGAGATCGAGGAAGAGCTTGATATACTCAAACAGATGATCAGGGCTGAGCCCATTTCAGCCGGCAGCTATCCGGTCGTGGTCAATCCGGAGCTGGGTTCGGTCTTTATCCACGAGGCCTTTGGCCATCTCTCCGAGGCCGATGGCATCGAGAACAACCCGGCCTTCAGAGAAAAACTGCAGATGGGAACCGGGCTGGGAGGAGAGCATCTCAATGTGATAGATGATCCCACACTTGAGGGCAGGCCGGGCTCGTATATCTATGATGATGAGGGCCAGAGAGGCCAGCGCACCGAGCTGATCAAAGAGGGAGAGCTGGCCGGCAGGCTGCATTCCAGGACAACAGCAGCCAGCTTTTCCGAACCCTTAAGCGGCAATATGAGGGCCGTGGACTGTCACTATACACCCATCATCCGCATGTCCAATATCTTCATAGATGCCGGTGAGCACGATCCTGAAAAGCTTTTCCAGTCGATCGAGGATGGCTATTATCTTCTCAACAGCCGCGGCGGCCAGACCACGGGTGATCAGTTCACCTTCGGGGCCGAATACGGCTACCGCATAGAAAAGGGCGAGAAGCAGGAGATGGTCAGGGATATCAACCTCAGCGGTGAGCTTTTCTCCACACTGGAGAGGATCTCGCTCATAGCCGATGATCTCACCTTCTCCGAGGTGGGCGGCTGTGGCAAGGGAGGGCCCGGTGGTTCTATGCAGCTCAATATGTTCTCCGGCAAGGGTGCTCCCCATGTAAAAATAGATCAGGTCACAATTGGAGGGAAATAATATGGTCAGAGATAGAGACTGGCAGGAAAGATTTGATCAGGCGGAGCTTCTCACCGTCAAAGAGGAGGATCTGAGCATAGCCCTGGAAAACTGGCAGGTGGAGAATATATCGAATCAGAGCCTGACACGAAGTTCGCTCAGGGTCATAGATGACGGCAATCTGGGCGGCAACACCGGTTTCGGCCAGTCAGATAAGGCCTGGCAGGAGCTTTTAGAGGGGGCCGAACAGTCGGTGCAGTATGGTGATGAAGCTGTTTTCTCCTTCTCCCAGCACAGCCTCAGCTCCTTCCATGAGAGAAACGAGAATAATTTTAATTCGGTCTCAGAGGATCAGCTCATAGATTTTATCGGTGAGGTGCTGGAGTTTTTCCGCAGATCGGCGCCGGAGGTAACGCTCAATCTGAGCCTGGGCAAAAGCTACAGCGAGATAGAGCTCAGGACATCCCGTTCGGCCCGCCTGAGGGAGAACAGGAGCAATTTTGGCCTGATGGTCAGCATACCGATACCCGGCGGCGGATCGCGTTTTTACAGGGTATTTGAACAGGATGAGATGTTTACCAAGCTGCCCGAGGCCGAGCTGACAGAATTCCTGCGGGAATACGAAAAGGCCGGGGAGGTTTCCAGCCCTGATACGGGCAGAATGCCGGTGATCTTCACACCCAGGGCCCTCTATTTCTTCACCGTGTCGCTGACCGAGGGGATAGGAGCCGATAATATCTACCGCCAGACCTCTCCCCTGCAGGAGAAACTGGGTGAGAGGATCTTCTCGCCGGCAATAAATATCACGGACCGGCCCCATATGGAAGATGCCGGCAGCAGAAGATATTTCGATGATGAGGGCATACCCACCCGCCAGCAGGTTATAGTCGATGAGGGTGTGCTGGAAAATTACATCTATGATCTCGAACATGCCGCCCGGATGGAGGAAAAGCCCAGGGGCAACGGACTCAAGCGCAGCCTCTTCTCTTCCGGCATGGGTGTTCCCGTCTCGCCCTCGCTGGTAAATCCCGTGATAGATCCCGGAGAAACGGATAAGGAAGATATGATCTCCGGTCTGAATGAGGGGATCATGGTCGAGAATATAGTGGGCTTTCATTCCTCCAATTACAGCCAGGGTCATTTCTCTGTCCAGGCCCATGGCTATCATATTCAGGAGGGAGAGCTCAAGGGCAGGCTGGAAGATGTGATGATAGCCGGCAATATCTATGAGGATTTCATGGAAGTGGAGGCTGTCGGCGATAAGCTCTATCCCGGCAGTTACGGCTATTATCCCTATATGCTTGTGCCCGATATACAGGTTAGTGCCCGCTGATCTATATTTATCAGAATAGATGCCAGAAACTGACAGGAGATCTATCTCCGGCGGGGGCAGATGCAGTGCGGCAGAAAGAGATGCTGCTGCCCCCACCGCTCTCTCCTGTGTTCAGATTCAGGCAGAAATCCTTGCTTTTTCTGGCAGTCTGTATTATAATAGACAGCAACAGAATTCAGTTGTTTAAATGAATTATTCATATCTTCAAAGCGTTGAACGGGAATTTCCCCCCGTGAGCGGTCCTGCCAAAGGTCTCTGCCCGATCGAGTAACAGGACCCGGAGTGGTGAGCCGTTATATCTCATCCAGTGAGCAGGCTGTCACAGGTTTAAAGTGACAGCATAAGGGTGGCACCGTGTGAGCCGATACAGCTCGCGCCCCTTGGTGGGGTGGGGGCTTTTTTATATTTTCTGGAGATTTCTGGAGATTAAAAAATATCAGCCGCAGGAGGGATTAAAAATGCATGATCTGGAGTACATCAGGGAAAACGAAAAAGAGGTAAAGGATGCCATGCGGAGCAGAGGCCTTGAGGGAGATCTGGTGGACGAGTTCCTCGAGCTTGACAGCCGCCGCCGGGAGATTCTGCATGAAGTGGAGGAACTCCGCCACGAGCGCAATGTGACCTCGGAGAAGATAGGTGAGCTGAAGCAGAAGGGTGAGGATGCTGAGGATCTGATTGCGGAGATGAAGGAGGTATCCGGCCGCATCGATGAGCTGGAAGCAGATCTGCAGGAGGTGGAAGAAAAACAGCGGGATACCAGGTTGAGAATACCCAACGTGCCGCACGAAGCGGTGCCGGCCGGTGAGGATGAGAGCGATAACGAGCTGGTCAGGCGCTGGGGTGATCCACCTGAATTTGATTTTGAGCACAGACCACACTGGGAGCTGGGCCGGGATCTGGATATAATGGACTTCGATCGGGGCAGCAAGGTGGCCGGTTCCCGCTTCACCTTCATGAAAGGAGCGGGTGCACAGCTGGAGAGGGCCCTCATCAACTTCATGATCGATTACCACCGGGAAAATCACGGCTATCAGGAGATCTTTCCACCCTTTGTCGCCAACGGCAGGAGCATGACAGGCACAGGACAGCTGCCCAAATTCGAGCACGATATGTTTAAACTGGAGGACCGTGATTACTATCTCATCCCCACCGCCGAGGTGCCTGTGACCAACTTCCATCAGGATGAGATACTCACGGCCGAGGAGCTCCCCCTCAACTATACAGCCTATTCGGCCTGCTTTCGGGCGGAGGCGGGCTCACACGGCCGCGATACCAGGGGGATTATCCGCCAGCATCAGTTCAATAAGGTCGAGCTGGTGAAATTTGTGGAACCCGAGACTTCCTATGATGAGCTGGAGAAGATCACGGAGGATGCCGAGACGATTCTGCAGGAGCTGGGACTTCCCTATCAGGTGGTAAGGCTCTGCAGCGGCGATCTGACCTTTTCCTCGGCTCTGACCTATGATCTGGAGCTGTGGATGCCGGCCTATGACAGATACCGCGAGGTCTCATCCTGCAGCAATTTTGAGGATTTTCAGGCCCGCAGAGCGGGGATCCGCTACCGACCCGAGCCCGAGGCCTCAGCCCGCTATGTCCACACACTCAACGGCTCAGGTGTGGCCATAGGCCGCACACTTGCAGCCATACTGGAAAATTATCAGAATGAGGATGGTTCGGTGACAGTTCCGGAAGTCCTCAGGGATTATATGGGAGGAAAGGAGATCATATCCTGATCCGGACTGAAAAATTTCTGCATATATGCCTGGAAAAATCAGGGCGTATTTTAGAGCAGAGGCGGCACCTTACCCTATTGGCACTTAAGGTCGAGGTGCCGCTTTTTTCTGTCTGTTTGCAGGAGTTATATAAAGCTAATCAGCTCTGATAAGAATTTAACTTTCTCTGTAAATTTGACAGCCTCATTTAAACGTGTTAATATGCTAAAAATCGATCTGCAAATATATTGTCCTGTTAAAATTTCAAAGAATCGGCAATAGGAGACACCTCAGTCTCTTCTGCTGTTCAGGGAAGGGGCTTTTTATTTTTATCCTGGAGAAGAGATGATGAAGATCTACAGAGGAGAATCCAGCAGCAAAGAAGCAGAATTTACAGCAGGCAGGAAAAATTTGCAGCAAAAATCTCAAAGGCAAAGAAAGGAGAGGATGAGAGAGATGGGCAGCATGCTGACTGGAGCAGAGATAATCACAGAATCGCTCAAAGAGGAGGGTGTCGATATCATCTTTGGCTACCCGGGCGGGGCAGTAATACCCCTCTATGACCAGCTGTACGAGGAGGATTTTTCCCATATTCTACCCCATCACGAGCAGGGGGCAGTCCATGCTGCTGATGGCTATGCCCGCGCGACGGGCAGGGTCGGGGTCTGTGTGGCCACCTCCGGTCCCGGGGCCACCAACCTGGTCACGGGTCTGACAAATGCCAGGATGGATTCCGTGCCTGTTGTGGCCTTCACGGGACAGGTCCCCAGCCATATGCTGGGAAGTGATGCCTTCCAGGAGGCCGATATAACCGGCATAACCATGCCGATCACCAAACATAATTATCTGGTTCAGGAGATAGGTGAGCTGGCCAAAATTATCAAAGAGGCTTTCCACATTGCCCGCACGGGCAGGCCCGGGCCGGTCCTGATCGACGTGCCCAAGGATATTATGCAGCAGAAGCACGATTTTGCCTATCCGCAGGAGGTTAATCTGCGCGGATATAAACCCAATTACAGGGGTCATTCCGGCCAGATCAAGACTGCGGCCGAGAAGATAAATCAGGCGGAAAAGCCCGTCATATACTGCGGCGGCGGTGTGCCAATCTCCTCTGCCTGTGATGAGCTGAGTGAGCTGGCCAAAAGGGCCCAAATACCCGTCACGACCACACTGACCGGGCTGGGCAGCTTCGATGAGAATGACAGATTGAGCCTGGGCATGCTGGGCATGCACGGCAGCAGTGAGGCCAATCTGGCCATATCAAGTGCCGATCTGATAATCGCTGTCGGCTGCCGCTTCGATGACAGGGTGACGGGAAAACTCGATGAGTTTGCTCCCGAGGTGGAGGATATTATACATATAGATATCGATCCCGGGGAGATCGGCAAAAGGGTATCCATCGATATTCCCATCGTCGGCGATGCCAGCGATGTGCTGCAGAGACTTCTGCCCCGTGTGGAGGAAAAGGATAGAAGTGAGTGGCTGGAGAGGATCGATGACTGGAAGGATAT
The DNA here is from genome assembly GCA_964462585.1 of uncultured Halanaerobiaceae bacterium. GTDB lineage: Bacteria > Bacillota > Halanaerobiia > Halanaerobiales > Halarsenatibacteraceae > Halarsenatibacter. The sequence continues at coordinate 17,044 of CAYXAK010000026.1, read as the reverse complement.
AGACCGGGCCAATATAGAGTTTTCCAGCTCAGGAGAGAGAGCATCACCCCATCAGGTCATGGAGGCCATCGATGAAGCCACCGGGGGTGAGGCCCGTATCGTGACAGAGGTGGGCCAGCATCAGATGTGGGCGGCCCAGCATTTTGCTTACTCAAAGCCCGGCCAGTTCATCACCTCCGGAGGTCTGGGCACCATGGGTTTTGGTCTGCCGGCCTCACTGGGCGTCAAAGCCGGTCTGGAGGAGGAAGAGGTATTTCTCATCGCCGGCGATGGCAGCCTGCAGATGAATCTGCAGGAGCTGGCCACAGCCCGCAAAAACGACCTGGATGTGAATATAATATTATTCAATAACACCTATCTGGGCATGGTCAGGCAGTGGCAGGAAATTTTTGCCGACAGCCGCTATTCCCACACCTGTCTGCGCGAGAGGCATACCTGCCCCGATAAATGCCAGGGACCCGGGCTTGAGAGCTGTCCGGAGATGGTCCCCGACTTTATGGAGGTGGCCGGCGGCTACAGGCTGGAATCCGCCCGGGTCTCGACACAGGAAGATTTTGAGGAGGAGCTGGACCGGGCCCTTAATAGCGATGAGCCCTATCTGATAGAGGTCATGATCGAGGAAGAGGAGAATGTCTTTCCCATGGTACCGCCCGGAGGCTCTCTCTATGAGATGATCTATGAGGAGGAATCAGGATGAAACACACACTGGCAGTCCTGGTGGAAAATGAATCGGGGGTTCTGGCCCGAATAGCCAGCCTCTTCAGCCGGAGGGGTTTTAACATTCACAGTTTGTCCGTGGGCCAGACCGAGGAGGATAATCTCTCCCGGATAACGCTGGTGGTCGAGGGCGATGAGCGGATTGTGGAGCAGGTTATGAAGCAGCTCAACAAGCTCATCCCCGTCTACAAAGTCAGCAATATAACCGAAGATCCCACGGTGAGCCGGGGTCTGGCCTTTTTCAAGGTGAGCTCGGACTATAAGACGCGCTCGGAGATCATTCAGATGGTCGATGTCTTCCGGGGCGAGGTAGTCGATGTGAGCAGAGATTCAATCATGATAGAGATAACCGGAGATGAGGATAAGATAGAGGCCCTGGAGGAGCTGCTTAAGCCCTATGGAATCGAGGAGATGGTGAGAACAGGCAAAATAGCCATGGCCAGAGGAGAGAAGTAGACTCAAATAAAAAAAGGAGTGAGATATATGACAGAAGTATATTATGAAGAAGATGCTGATCTGCAATATCTGGAGGATAAAACATTTGCCATAATAGGTTATGGCAGTCAGGGCAGAGGCCAGGCTCTCAATTTGAGGGATTCCGGTGTCGATGTTGTGCTGGGTTTGCGGCCTGATGGTGAGAGCTACGAGAAGGCAGTGGAGGATGGTTTTGAGCCCCTGTCGGTGGAGGAAGCTGCCGCCGAAGGTGATCTGGTTCAGCTGTTAATTCCCGACAATATCCAGGGCTATGTCTATGAGGAGCAGATAGCCGATAATCTCTCGGCCGGTGATGCCCTGGTATTTTCCCACGGTTTTAACATACATTACAGTCAGATAGAGCCTACTGCTGATCTGGATGTCTATATGGTGGCCCCCAAAAGCCCGGGACATCTGGTGCGCAGGGTATATAAAGACGGCCAGGGTGTCCCCTGTCTGGTGGCTGTCTACCAGGATTACAGCGGTAAGGCCATGGAGCTGGCTTTAGCCCATGCCAGCGGCATAGGGGGAACACGGGCCGGTGTGCTGGAGACGACCTTTGCCGAGGAGACAGAATCAGATCTGTTTGGCGAGCAGGCAGTTCTCTGCGGTGGCATTACGGAGCTGGTTCGGGCCGGCTTTGAGACACTGGTCGAAAACGGCTACAGCCCTGAGATAGCCTACTTTGAATGCCTGAATGAGCTCAAACTGATAGTCGATCTGATGTATGAGGGTGGCATATCCAATATGCGAGATTCCATCTCAGATACGGCCGAATACGGAGATTTAATCTCGGGAGAGAGAATCATAAATGATAAATCCCGGGAAGCGATGAAGGATATACTGCGCGAGGTGCAGAACGGTGAGTTTGCCAAGAGATGGCTGCTGGAGAACAGGGTGGGCCGGCCTTCATATAAACAGCGCAAACAGAACCAGGAAGATCACCAGATCGAGAAGGTGGGCGAAAAGCTGAGATCGATGATGCACTGGCAGGATGATGAGCAATGACCGTTAAGATCTTCGACACCACACTCCGGGATGGAGAGCAGTCCCCGGGTGTGAATCTCAATGAAGAGGAAAAATACAGGATAGCAAGACAGCTGGAAAAGCTGGGTGTCGATGTGATAGAGGCCGGCTTTCCCGTGGCCTCCGGCGGCGATTTCAGGGCCGTCAGAAGAATTGCCGGGGAGCTGGAAGGGCCTACAGTTGCCGCCCTGGCCCGCACGAATAAGGGCGATATCGACAGGGCCTGGGAGGCGGTGAAGCCGGCAGAAAACCCCCGCATCCACACCTTTATAGCGACCTCACCCGTCCATATGGAATACAAGCTGGATAAGAGCCCGGAGGAGGTGCTGGAGGCCGCCGTTGAGGCCGTGGAAAGGGCCAGCGGATATACAGATGATGTCGAGTTCTCGGCCGAGGATGCCTTCCGCAGTGATAGAGATTTTCTCTGCCGTCTCTTTGAAAAGGTCATCGCTGCCGGGGCCACCACCGTCAATATTCCCGATACTGTGGGCTATGCCACACCCGAGGAGTTCGGGGGGCTGGTGGCCCATATAAATAACAATGTCAGCAACATAGATAGTGCGGAGATAAGCGTTCACTGTCATGATGATCTGGGCCTGGCCGCTGCCAATTCCATCGCCGCTGTCAACAATGGTGCACAGCAGGTGGAATGTGCCATAAACGGCATAGGTGAGAGGGCCGGCAATGCCGCCCTGGAGGAGATAGCGCTGGCCCTCTATACCCGGCGGGATTATTTTCAGGAGGAGAGCACCCTCCAGCTCGATGAGATTCATCGAGCCAGCCGCATGGTCAGCCATCTGACCGGGATGGAAGTCCAGCCCAATAAGGCCATCGTCGGTGAGAACGCCTTTGCCCATGAGTCAGGCATACATCAGGATGGTGTGCTCAAGGAGAGGACAACCTATGAGATAATGGATGCCGGCACCATAGGCCTGGAGGAGAATAAGATGGTGCTGGGCAAGCATTCCGGTCGCAGCGCCTTCAGGCAGAAGCTGGATGAGATGGGTTATGAACTGGATGAGGAGCAGCTGAACGCCGCCTTTAAGAGATTCAAAGATCTGACAGACAGAAAGAAGGAGATCACCACACTTGATCTGGAGGCCATCGTCGAGGGTGAGCTGGTGCAGAGCGGCGAGGAGCTGGAGCTGAAGAAGGTCCAGGTCACCACAGGCATGGGCATCTCCACCGCCACCGTGCACATGGAAAAATGCGGTGAGAAGAAGCTGGAGTCGGCCTGTTCCGAGGGAGGCCCCGTAGATGCAGTCTACCAGACCATAAACAGGATAATCGGCCGGGATGTCAGGCTGCGCCTGTTCAAGATCGATTCCATAACTGGGGGCAAAGACGCCCTGGGCCATGTCACCGTCAAGGTGGAAAATAACGGCCGGAGTTCGGCCGAGGAAAAGGAGATCTACCTGGGCCGGGGTGTCAGCACCGATATACTCAGGGCCAGTGCCGATGCCTATACCGAGGCTGTCAGCAAAATTCTGACTGACGGCAGGATACAGGAGGAATGTTAAGATGGCGATGACAATGGTGGAGAAGATACTGGCCCGCCACTGTGATCGAGCCGAAGTGGAGCCGGGTCAGATAGTCGAGGCAGAGGTGGATCTGGTGCTGGGCAACGATATAACCACACCGGTGGCTATCGAAGAGTTCGAGAAGATAGGTGTGGATGAGGTTTTTGATCCGGAAAAAATAGCTCTGGTCCCCGATCACTTCGCCCCCAATAAGGATATAGAATCCGCCCGCCAGTGCCAGGAGCTGCGGGAGTTTGCCGCCAGCCATGAGATAAGCAACTATTTTGAGGTCGGTGAGATGGGAATAGAACACTGTTTGCTGCCGGAAAAAGGCCTGGTCCGGCCGGGCGAGATTATCATAGGGGCAGATTCTCACACCTGTACATACGGAGCCCTGGGTGCTCTGGGTACAGGTGTGGGAAGCACCGATATGGCCGCAGCTATGGCCCGGGGCAGGACCTGGTTTAAGGTGCCCGGGACGATCAGGTTCACCTACAGAGGAGAGCTGCAGGAGTGGGTGGGCGGCAAGGACCTCATCCTCCACACCATAGGTGATATAGGTGTCGACGGTGCCCTCTATAAATCGATGGAGTTCGGCGGTGAGGTCATGGCTGAGCTGGATATGGCCGACCGCATGACGATCTCCAATATGGCCATCGAGGCCGGAGCAAAGTGCGGTCTCATCCCCCCGGATTATAAGACCGAATCCTATCTGGAGGGCAGAACAGCTGAGGATTACACTCCTCTCACAGGTGATGAGGGGGCAGAGGTGGTTGAGGAGATAGAATACGATGTGAGCGAGATCGAACCCCAGGTGGCACTGCCCCACCTGCCCGAGAATGCTGTGGGTATAAGCCAGATCGACTCCATCCCCATAGATCAGGTTGTGATCGGCTCCTGCACCAACGGCCGCCTGCAGGATTTAGAGACAGCGGCCAGCATTCTAAAGGGCCGGGAAAGAGCAGAAGGTGTGAGGCTGATAGTCATACCCGGCACACAGAGCATATACAGTCAGGCTCTAAAGAGCGGCATCATATCGACATTTCTGGAGGCTGGAGCAGCTGTCAGCACTCCCACCTGCGGACCCTGTCTGGGCGGGCATATGGGTGTGCTGGCCCGGGGTGAGAGAGCGGTGGCCACCACCAACCGCAATTTCGTGGGCAGGATGGGCCACCCCGAGAGCGAGGTCTATCTCTCCGGACCGGCTGTGGCGGCGGCTTCAGCTGTAAAAGGCGAGATAGCTTCACCCCGGGAGGTGATCTAGATGGAGCAGATGCAGATCTCAGGAAGGGTCTGGAAATACGGTGATGATGTCGACACAGATGTTATAATTCCCGCCCGCTATCTCAACACCTCGGATCCGGATAAACTGGCCGAACACTGTCTGGAGGATCTGGATGAAGATTTTGTCGGAGAGGTGGAAGAAGGTGACATAGTTGTGGCCGGAGATAATTTCGGCTGCGGCAGCTCGCGCGAGCATGCCCCTCTGGCCTTAAAGGGAGCGGGTGTGGGCTGTGTGGTGGCGGCTTCCTTTGCCCGCATTTTTTACCGCAACTCCATCAATATAGGTCTGCCGATAGTGGAGAGCAGGGAGGCGGCCGGTGAGATCTCCGCCGGTGACAGATTAAAGATAGATCTGCAGGAGGGTATAATTTACAATAGGAGCAGTGAGAAGGAGTATGAGATAACGCCCTTCCCCCCCTTTATTCAGAAGCTGATCGAGGAGGGCGGTCTGATAAACTATACCAGAGGAAAGGTGAAATGAAGATATGGCAGAATATGATATAGCGGTTATACCCGGAGATGGCATTGGTCCGGAAGTTGTGGAAGAAGGAGCAAAGGTTCTGAAGAAGGCGGCGGAGGGGAGCGATCTGACCCTGAATTTTGCGGAATTTCCCTTCGGTGCCGACCACTATCTGAAAAGCGGTGAGGTGCTTTCCGATGAGTCCCGGGAGGAGCTGGGCGAGTACGATGCTATCTACCTGGGAGCTGTCGGTGATCCCCGGGTCGATCCGGGAATTCTGGAGAAGGGCATTTTGCTCAACCTCAGATTCTATTTCGAGCAGTATGTGAATCTGCGCCCCATCAGGCTCAGGCATGAGCGTTATTCCCCCCTCAAAGGGGTTGAGGCCGGTGAGATAGATATGACCGTGGTGCGCGAGAACACCGAGGGCCTTTATGCCGACAGCGGCGGCTTTCTGCGCCGAAATACGGAGCAGGAGGTGGCCGTACAGGAGATGGTAAACACCCATCACGGTGTGGAGCGGGTCGTGGAATATGCCTTTGAGTATGCAGAAAGCCGCGATGACAGCCTCATGCTCTGCGATAAGAGCAATGTACTCGGCTATGCTCACGATCTCTGGCAGAGGGTTTTTGCCGACCTGAGCGAGAAATACAGCGGTGTGGAGGCCCGCCATCAGTATGTGGATGCCCTGACAATGAAGATGGTCAGAGATCCGGGCGATATAGATACCGTGGTCACCTGCAATATGTTCGGCGATATAATCACAGATCTGGGAGCCGAGCTGCAGGGCGGAATGGGTATGGCCGTATCGGCCAACATCAATCCCGGAGGTGTATCGATGTTCGAACCCGTTCACGGCTCCGCCCCGGATATAGCCGGAGAGAATGCGGCCAACCCCCTGGCGGCCATACTGGCCGCGGCTGCGATGATGGAAGAGCTGGGGGATGAGGAGATAGCAGACAGAATCCGCAGTTCTGTGGATAGAGCCCTGGCAGAGGAGAGGATAACGGTGGATATGGGAGGCGATCTCACCACCGAAGAGATGGGCGATTTTATCTGCAGTCTGCTTTAGGAGGTTGAGAGGATATGATAGAGGTATTTGACACGACGCTTAGAGACGGGACACAGCAGGAAGGTGTCTCTTATTCGACCGCGGACAAACTCAATATAACCCGCAGGCTCGATGAACTGGGCTTTGATTACATAGAGGGCGGCTGGCCCGGCTCCAACCCCAAGGATATCGAGTATTTCTCCCGGGCCGGAGAGCTCAGGCTGGAAAATGCCAGTGTGGTGGCCTTCGGCAGCACCAGAAAACCGGGGATCAGTGCCGGTGAGGATGAAAACCTGCAGAAGATCGTGGAAGCAGGTGTCGATGTGGCCGCCATATTCGGTAAAAGCTGGAACCTCCACGTGCTGGAGGCCCTCGGCACCGAGCTGGAGGAGAATCTGAGCATGATAGCCGACTCTATCCGCTTTCTCAAAGACCATGATCTTGAGGTCATCTTCGATGCTGAGCACTTTTTTGCCGGCTTTAACTCCAGCCCGGAATATGCCCTCAAAGTCGCCCGCACGGCCGAGGAGGCCGGTGCCGACAGGCTGGTTCTCTGTGATACAAATGGAGGATTTCTGCCCGAACAGATACGTGAGGTGATCAGCAGCGTGAGGGCGGAGTGCAGCGTGCCGCTGGGCATACACACCCACAATGATGGAGGTCTGGCCGTGGCCAACTCCCTGGCTGCGGTTGAGGAGGGAGCAGACCATATTCAGGGCACCATGAATGGTTACGGGGAGAGGTGCGGGAATGCCGACCTCTGCCAGCTGCTGCCCAACCTGGAGCTGAAAAAGGGCTATCAGGTGCTGGGTGAGGAAGGGCTGGAGAAGCTCACACCTGCCGCCCGCTATATCAGCGAACTGGGCAATTTAAATCCGCCGACCACCTCCCCCTATGTGGGTGAGAGCGCCTTTGCCCACAAGGGCGGCATCCACGTCAGTGCCGTCATGAAAAACCCCGAGACCTATGAACATGTCAGCCCCGAAAGTGTGGGCAATCAGCGCCGCATACTGGTCTCAGAGCTCTCTGGCCGGAGCAATCTGGAGTACAAGGCCGAAGAGCTGGGCATCGATCTGGAGGATCGGGAGGAGACCGGAGAGATTTTGACCAGGATCAAAGAGCTTGAGCACGAGGGTTACAATTTTGAAGGTGCTGAAGCTTCGCTGGAGCTTTTGATAGAGAGGATACGGGGTGAGCAGACCCGGCTCTTTCATCTGGACAGTGTCAAAATTTTTACCGATAAGACAGGAGCGGGTCAGCCCAAATCGGAGGCCACAATCAAGGTCAGTGTCCATGATCAGAAGATGCATACCGCTGCCGGAGGTGTGGGTCCGGTAAATGCCCTGGATAAAGCCCTGCGCAAGGCCCTGATGGAGTTCTATCCGGCCCTTGCTGATATCTATCTGCTGGATTATAAAGTGAGGGTGATAAACAGCAGTGAGGGCACAGGGGCCAGAGTCCGGGTTCTGGTAAAATCGAGCAACGGCACCACCAGCTGGAGCACGGTGGGGGTCTCAGCAAATATCATCGAGGCCAGCTGGCAGGCAGTTGTGGAGAGCATAGAATATGGCATCAGACTGCAGATGGACGGAGATGAAGAGGGTTCGCTCGAGGAGAGGCAGAAGGAGGGAGTCACAGCAGATGAGAAGTGATAGTGTGACCGCGGAGATCGATAATGCTCCCCAGCGTTCATTATTTAAGGCCATGGGTCTCAGCGATGATGACCTGGAGAGGCCGCTGATAGGTGTGGCCAATTCGGTCAGCGAGCTGATTCCGGGTCATAAAGATCTGGACAGAGTGGCTGAGGAGGTTAAGGCCGGCATCTACAGGGGGGGAGGCACTCCCCTGGAGTTCGGAAATATCGGCATATGTGATGGGATCGCCATGGGCCATGAGGGCATGCATTTTTCCCTGCCCAGCCGGGAGCTGATAGCGGATTCGGTTGAATCTGTGGCCAGGGCCCACGCTCTGGATGGGCTGGTTTTGATCCCCAACTGTGACAAGATTGTACCCGGCATGATGATGGCTGCCGCACGCCTTGATATACCGGCGATTATCGTCAGCGGCGGGCCGATGATGGCCGGAGAGCACAGAGGGGAAAATATAGATCTCAAGACAGTTTTCGAGGCCGTAGCACAGGTCAAATCCGGTGAGATGAGCCGGGAGGAGCTGGGAAGTATCGAGCAGAGCGCCTGTCCCGGCTGTGGATCATGTGCCGGCATGTTTACCGCCAACTCCATGAACTGTTTGAGCGAGGTTCTGGGTCTGGCCCTGCCCGGCAACGGCACCATACCGGCCGTGGAGGCCGATCGCCTGAGGCTGGCCAGAAAGAGCGGCAGGCGGGCTGTGGCCCTTGTGGAGGAGGATTTAAGCCCCGGGGATATTCTCACCCGGGAGGCATTTATCAACGCCTTCAAGGTCGATATGGCCCTGGGCTGTTCGACAAATACAGCTCTGCACCTGCCGGCAGTGGCCCATGAAGCCGGTGTGGATATCGATCTGGGTTTGATAAATGAGATAAATACAGATATCCCCCAGCTCTGCAGCCTGAGCCCGGCCGGTGAGCACCATATCCAACATCTGCACCGGGCGGGAGGGGTGCCGGCTGTGATGAAGGAGCTGGAGGATGAGGATCTCATCTCCGGTGAGCCGATCACCGTCACCGGCGGCAAGGTCTGCGAAAATCTGGAGAAAGCTCCCGCGGGAGATGGGGAGATAATAAGGAATCTCTCTTCCCCCCACCGCCGGGAAGGGGGACTGGCCCTGCTCAGGGGCAATATAGCTCCTGCAGGCGCTGTGGTCAAATCGGCTGCGGTGGCTGCAGAGATGATGGAACACAGCGGTCCGGCCCGCATATTTGAGAGTGAGGAGGCAGCGGTGAGGGCGATCAATGAAGGTGAGATCAATCCCGGCGATGTCATAGTTATAAGGTATGAGGGGCCCAAAGGCGGACCCGGCATGAGGGAGATGCTGACACCGACAGCGGCCGTGGCCGGTGCCGGCCTGGGAGAAGAGGTGGCCCTGATCACTGACGGCAGGTTCTCCGGTGCCACCCGGGGTGCGGCCATAGGCCATATCTCGCCCGAGGCCATGGCCGGAGGCCCTCTGGCGGCACTGGAGGAGGGCGATGTGATAAATATAGATATACCCGGCCGCAGTCTGGAGGCCGATCTCAGCCAGGAGGAAATATCCGACCGTATGGAAGGATGGCAGAAGCCTGAAATGGGAGTTGAGAGCAGTTATCTGAGAAGATATTCCCGGCTGGTGACTTCGGCCAGCACGGGAGCAGTCTATTCAACATAGAGGTGATATTAATGCCGGAAAGGATTGAAATCAGGGAAGCAGAGCAGAAGCAGGAAATTCCCTGTGATGATGAGATTGGATTTGGAGAGATATTCACCGATCACATGTTTATTATGGACTATGACGGTGATAATGGCTGGCATAATGCCCGCATAGAGCCCTACAGCAGCCTGGAGATAGATCCGGCCTCCTCTTTCTGCCATTACGGTCAGATGACATTCGAGGGCATGAAGGCCTACCGCGATGTGGAGGGGGAGCCCACACTGTTCCGGCCCGAGCAGAACGGCCGGAGATTGCGGAGATCGAACAGGAGGATGTGCATGCCGGAGATAGAGGCTGAGTTTTTTGTGGAGGCGGTAAAGACCTTTGTGGATTTGGAGAAGAGGTGGATACCGGAAAAAGAAGGCACAGCCCTCTATATCCGCCCTTTTGTGCTGGCCACCGAGAGCTATCTGGGTCTTAAACCTTCAGAGGAATACAGGTTTATCATAATTGCCTCTCCTGTGGGCCCTTATTATCCGGCCGGCTTAAAGCCGACCTCCATCCTGGTCGAGACCGAATATGTCAGGGCCGTTAAGGGTGGAACAGGCGAGGCCAAGACCGCCGGCAATTACGCCAAAAGCTTAAAGGCCCAGAAGCGGGCGGCGGAAAGAGGCTTTGACGGTGTGCTCTGGCTCGATGGCAGGGAGAGAGAGTATGTAGAGGAAGTGGGAGCGATGAATGTTTTTTTCCGGATCGATGATACCGTCATCACCCCTTCCCTGACGGGCACCATCCTGCCGGGCATAACCCGTGATTCGGTATTGAAAATTCTGAGGGACAGGGATATAGATGTCGAGGAGAGAAAGATCACCATAGAGGAGCTGGCAGAGGCCTACCGGCAGGACAGGCTAAAAGAAGCGTTTGGCACCGGCACGGCAGCTGTTATCGCCCCCATAGGCAGATTGCAGTACGGTGATCTGAATATGGAGATAGATCTGGAAGAACCGGGTGAGCTGACACGCAGTCTCTATGATCAGCTCACAGGCATACAGCGCGGACGACTTGAGGATAAATTCAACTGGACCGTGAAAGTCTGACATTCAGCGTGTAAGTCTTGAAGTCTCAGTGTCAATAAATATCCTGAAAATATTATAGCGTTATAAAAATTGCGAAGGGGTTTAAGTAAGCCCGAGCGGGCCGAATTTCGCCCCGGAATTTCCCGGCTGAAGTGAGCAGTGAGTGAGCAGTAAGCCGGGACGTAATCCGTCGTTATCCGGTGAGGAAGTGCTGGCTTCCGATAGAATGAGTGGGCCCGGTCTATCCATGATCTATGAACTGCGGGCCCAATCAGGTGGTAACACGGCAAGAGTCGTCCTGATATGGGGACGGCTTTTTTTATTTTCTAAAATCTGTGCTGCAGACAGTTTTGAATTTGAACGGCAAAATGCAAAAAATCAGGGAGGAATAATCATGTTGATAGTGATGGAAAATGCAGATGAAGCTGAAAAGGAAAAGGTTAAATCGGTTCTGCCGGAGGAGAGCGAGGTAATTGAGTATTCTGCGAGCAGGAGCGTGATAGTGGCTGAGGAGGAGAGGATCAGGGATGATTACAGTCAGGATTTGAGTGAAAGACTATCTTCCTATCCGGCGGTGGAGAAGATCATCCATGTCTCCGAGCCCTATCAGCTGACGTCGAGAAAACTCAAACCGAAGGGCTCTGTCATAGATGTTGACGGAGTCAAAATAGGCGGAGGTGAGACGGTCGTGATGGCCGGCCCCTGTTCTGTGGAGGGTGAGGAGCAGCTGCTGGAGACGGCCCGGGCTGTAAAAAAGGCCGGAGCTGAAATTCTGCGCGGTGGCGCCTATAAACCCCGCACCTCTCCCTATTCCTTTCAGGGCCTGGGTGAAAAAGGTCTGGAGCTTCTGTCTCTGGCCCGGGAGGAGACGGGGCTTAAGATCATAACTGAGCTTATGGATATCAAGCACAGGGAACTGGTGGCCGAACACGCGGATATCATCCAGATTGGCTCCCGCAATATGAAAAATTATTCACTGCTGGAATCACTGGGTGATCTCGACAAACCGGTTATGCTGAAGCGGGGAATGGCCTCCTCTGTCCGGGACTGGCTGCTGGCGGCTGAGTATATCATGGCCCATGGCAACCACAGGGTGATGTTATGTGAGAGGGGGATTAAGACCTTCGGCGAGGAGACGAGATACACCATGGATTTGAGCTCGATACCCCTGGTGAAAGAAAAGAGTCATCTGCCGGTCATCGCTGATCCCAGCCACGGCACCGGCCGCTGGAAGCTGGTGCTGCCCATGGCCAGAGCAGCTGTGGCCTGCGGTGCTGACGGACTGCTGGTCGAGGTGCATCCCCGCCCGGATCAGGCCCTATCCGACGGCCCCCAGTCGCTCAAGCCGGAGAAGTTCAGGCGTCTGATGGAGGATGTTGCAGATCTCAACCAGCTGGGAGGAGCCGGCTCCCAGCTGCAGAAAGCGGCCGGTGTCAGCTCATGAAGATGCTCTATCTGGGACCTGAGGGAACATTCACCGAGATGGCGGCACAGCGCTACAAGGAGAGGATCTATTCTGCCGCTGGCGGGGAAGAGCTCTCACTGGAACCTGTGGAGGATATCAGCACACTTGCTCACAGGGTGGAAAATAACAGCGGTGTCAGGGGGATAATACCGATAGAGAATTCGCTGGAGGGCTCGGTCAATATCACGCTGGATATGCTGGCACATGAGATCGACATCAAGATAGGTGCTGAGCTCAATATGCCTGTAGATCACTGCCTCATCACCGGGAAGGATAAAGAGCTTGAGGATATTGAAGCTGTGATCTCCCATCCCCAGGCACTTGCCCAGTGCCGGAAAACTTTAGAGAAGCTGATGCCCCGGGACTTTCGCCGGGAGACAGCTGCCAGCACGGCCGAAGCTGTCAGGCTCATAAAAGAGGAAAAACCGAATTATGCGGCCATCGGATCCGGGCTGGCAGCGGAGAGATCCGGCCTCAGGATAGCGGCGGGAGGGCTTCAGGATGAGGGCGAGAACTGGACCAGGTTTATTCAGATAGGGGATGAGGATGATCCAGCCCCCCGCCGGCAGGCCGATGAGATGAAGACCTCACTCATCTCCATCCCGGTGGAAAACAGGCCGGGAATACTCTATGAGATACTGGAGGAGTTTGCCCTGAGGGAGATAAATCTGACCAGAATAGAATCCCGGCCCACCCGGGAAAAGCCGGGGGAGTATCTTTTCTTTATAGATTTCAACGGCTCTCGCCTCTCCGGGAAAGTGAAAAAAGCGGCTGCCGGAGTGAAGAGAAAATCCTCAGAGCTCAAACTCCTGGGAAGCTATCCCTGCTGGCAGATTTGAGATAGAAAAAGGCTTCTGACAGTTTTTATAGAAGTCATTAAGCGGAGAAAGAATAACAGGGAGGTCAATAATCATGAGCATCTTCGATGTGATGGGACCGATAATGATCGGGCCCTCCAGCTCGCATACGGCCGGGGCGGCGCGCCTGGGCAGGCTGGCCCGCTGCATAGCCGGGGTGAATGTAAAAAAAGCCATCTTAAATCTGCACGGATCCTTCGCCACCACCCGTCAGGGCCACGGCACTGATAGGGCACTGCTGGGCGGTCTGATGGGTTTTTCCCCGGATGATCGGCGCATACGCACTGCCTTTCAGGAGGCGGAGGAGCGCGGGCTCAGCTGGGAATTCAGGGAGGTATCGCTCTCCGGGGTCCATCCCAACACGGTTCTATTTCAGCTCGGAGATAGAGGGGATATTGAGATCAGGGGCTCCTCGATAGGTGGTGGAGAAGTGATGGTCGACCGCATAGATAATTATGAGGTTGAGATTACCGGCAGATATGATACACTGTGGGTTGTGCATGAGGACAGGCCCGGAATGGTCGGCAATATAACTTCAGCTCTGGGCAGTCACGAGATAAATATTGCCAGCATGCGCAATATGCGCAGGGAGAAGAAGGGCATAGCCTCAAGTGTCATAGAGCTGGATCAGCCCCTGACAGATGATATATTCGATCACCTGGCTGCTATGGCCGGGATAGAGTTTGTGCGTCTGATACCCGCTTTAAACTGACAGGAGGTATTACAATGGATTACAGGTCATTTTCCCGCCTGGAGGAGCTGGCCTCCGAGAGGGATCGGCCCATCTGGGAGATTATCATAGAGGCGGAGATGCAGGAATCTGAGCTGGAACGCGAGGAGATAATGGAGAAGATGAGGGAGAGGCTTGAGGTCATGCGGGAGGCTGTGGAGCGGGGACTTGAGAATGATTTTGAATCTGTCGGCGGTCTCAGAGGCGGTGATGCTGACAGGCTCTCCCGGAGCGATGAGTTTCTGGGCTCTGATCTCACCCGGAAGACAGCTGAAGCAGCCCTGGCCACGGCCGAGGTCAATGCCGGCATGGGCAGAATAGTTGCCGGCCCCACGGCAGGTGCCAGCGGCATAGTGCCGGCTGTGGTGCTCAGCCTGGCCGGGGAGAAAAATCTGAGCGAGGAGATACAGATAAGGGGGCTTCTGACAGCCGGCGGCCTGGGCAGCATCGTGGCCTCAGAAGCCACACTATCAGGTGCGGCCGGAGGCTGTCAGGCAGAATGCGGTGTGGGATCGGCCATGGCCGCAGGAGCTGCTGTCGCCATGCTGGAGGGGTCGACAGAGCAGATATTCAATGCCTTTGCCCTGGCCTTGAAAAACCTGCTGGGCCTGGTCTGTGATCCCGTGGCCGGTCTTGTGGAAGTGCCCTGTGTGAAGAGAAATGCCTTTGCCGCCACACATGCACTCACGGCCGCCAGTCTGGCCCTGGCCGGTGTCGAGAGCGTCATACCAGCCGATGAAGTGGTGGAGGCCATGGCTCAGATAGGAGATATGCTGCCCTGCTCGCTGAAGGAGACGGCGGAGGCCGGACTGGCCGATACCGAAACAGGCCGTGAGCTGGAGGAGAATATACGCGATCGGCAGCAGCAACAGCAGTAATATTTGTGATCTGCCGCGATATACCGAAATATAAAAGGAGAGGATGTCCGCAGTGAGCTACAGTGTTTCCCGGGAGTCAGTGAGGAGAATATCCCGACAGTTTGAGCTGGAAGAAGAACAGATAGAGACGGTGATAGAACTTCTGGATGAAGGCAATACCATACCTTTTCTGGCCCGCTACCGCAAGGAGAAGACCGGTGGGCTGGACGAAAATCAGCTGAGGGATCTGGAAGAAGAGCTGGAGTATCTCAGCAACCTGGAGGAGAAGAAGGAAGAAGTCAGGGAGAAGATAGCCGCCCAGGATGAGCTGACGGAGGAGCTAAAGCAGAAGTTAGACGGAGCCGAAACACTGCAGGAAGTGGAGGATATTTACTATCCCTACAAACCCCGCCGTCAGACCCGTGCTGATAAAGCGGTGGAGCGCGGGCTTGAGCCCCTGGCCGGGATCATCTGGGAGCAGCAGATGAGCAGGGATGAGCTGGAGCAGAGAGCGGAGGAATTTGTGGATGAAGAGCAGGAAGTGGAAACTGCCGCAGATGCTCTGGAGGGAGCACGGGATATACTGGCCGACAGAATCGCCGCCGATCCCGAGCTCAAGGCCCTTTCCCGCCAGCGCTTCTGGCAGAGATCGGAGCTGGTGAGTGAGGTCAAAGACGAGGAGGCCGACGAAAAGGGTGTCTACGAACAGTATTACGATTTTTCTCAGCCGGTAAGCGAGATACCGGCTTTCAGAGTGCTGGCCCTGAACAGAGGTGAGGACGAGGATATTCTCAGGGTCAAAGTCGATCCGCCGCAAGAGAGCATACTCTCCCGGCTGGCCCGGGAAGTCATAACGAAAAACTCCAGCCTGCCGGGACTGATGGAGGAGATAATCGAGGATGCCTTCAAAAGGCTGCAGGGACCGGCCCTGGAGAGAGAGGTGCGTTCAGAGCTGACCGAGAGGGCTGAAGAGCACGCCCGTGAGATTTTTGCCGACAATCTGGAGGCACTGCTGCTGCAGAGCCCACTGCCGGGCAAAAACATTCTGGGTATAGATCCCGCCTACCGCACGGGCTGCAAGCTGGCCGTCATAGATACCGAGGGCAATGTGCTCGATACCGGTGAGATATTTCCCCATGAGCCCCGCAATCAGTGGCAGCAGGCCAAAGATAAGATACTCGATTTTGTGGAGGAATACGGGGTGGATGTGATTGCTTCCGGCAACGGCACGGCCTCACAGGAGACCGAGATGCTGCTCTCCGAGCTCAACGAGGAAAACGAAGAAGAGCTTCCCTACACAATTGTGGATGAAGCCGGGGCCTCGGTCTATTCGGCCTCCGAGCTGGCCGGAGAGGAGCTGCCCGGTCTGGATGTGAGCCTGAGAGGAGCAGTCTCCATAGCCCGCAGGCTGCAGGATCCCCTGGCCGAGCTGGTCAAGATAGATCCCCGTTCGATCGGTGTGGGTCTCTATCAGCATGATATCGACAGCGGTGAGCTGCTGGAAGAGCTGGAGGTTGTGGTGGAATCTGTTGTTAACAGAGTGGGTGTAAACCTCAACACCGCATCACCCGTGCTGCTCTCCTATATTTCAGGTCTCAACTCCGGTCAGAGTGAGAAGATATGTGATCACCGGGAAGCAGAGGGCGCCTATAAAGCCCGCAGTGAACTACTCGATGTCCGGGGCATAGGTCCCAAAACATTCGAACAGGCTGCCGGTTTTCTGCGGCTTAAGAGTGAAGAGGATCCTTTAGCCCGCACACCGATTCACCCTGAATCATATGAACAGGCTGAGGCACTGCTGGCCAGAATTGATATGGAACCCGAAGATATAATTGAGGATGGGAATGAAGTTGAGGAAGAGCTGAAGGAGAAGCTGAACGAGCTGCTGCCCCGCCTGGATGAACTGGCCGATGAGCTGGAGATAGGCCGACCGACACTGCGTGATATAATCTCGGCTCTGAAGGCTCCTGAGAGAGATCCCCGGGATGAAGTGGCCGGCCCCGTCTTCCGGACCGGCATAAAAGATCTGGAGGATCTGGAGCCGGGAGAGGTGCTGCAGGGTACCGTGCGCAATGTTGTCGATTTTGGCGCCTTTGTCGATGTGGGGCTTAAAGTCGATGGTCTCATACATGTATCCGAACTGGCCGAGCACTATGTTGATGATCCCACCCGGGTTATAAAGGTAGGAGATGTGGTCAGAGTAAAGGTGCTGGAGGTCGATGAGCGCCGCGAGAGAATATCA
>CAYXAK010000025.1:17972-24230 GCA_964462585.1 uncultured Halanaerobiaceae bacterium | reverse complement strand
TTCCAGACAGAGCTGGGCTTCATGTTTCCCATATTATTTGTGACGGTGGCCTGTGGAGCCATCTCCGGCTTTCACTCCCTGGTCTCCTCCGGAACCACCTCCAAGCAGCTCAACAGGGAACGGGACAGCAAGACTGTGGGCTATGGAGGAATGCTGTTAGAGTGCACACTGGCGACCATAGCTCTGCTGGCCGCCGCTGTCATCACAGGTGCCGAGGCCTCAGCTCTCATTGCCGAAGGAGGTCCCGTCCTCCTCTTTGCCAACGGAGTGGGGACCTTTTTGGGTTTTCTGGGCATACCGGCCGAAGTCGGTGTTGTCTTCGGCACGCTGACAGTTGCCGCCTTTGCCATGACCACACTCGATACCGCCACACGCCTGGCCCGCTATATATTCACCGAATATTTTGTGCCGGAAGAGGACGAGGTAGGAGGAGAGAAACAGGGTATTATGGGCAGCAGGTTCTTCGCCACTGCCGTATCGGTGCTCTTCGCCTTCTCGCTGGCCTATACCGGGGCCTGGGATGCCATCTGGCCCATATTCGGTTCGGCCAATCAGCTGCTGGCAGCTCTGGCCCTCCTCTCGCTGGCGGTGTGGCTGGCCAGCCGGGGCATTAAGAACCTGCATGTTGTCATCCCCATGGTCTTCATGTTCGCTGTGACTCTTACCGCCCTGGTCTTTGTGGCCCGGGATAACTTCCTGGAAGCCAACTATATCCTGGGCGTACTGGCCGTTGTCCTGTTCATACTGGCCATCATTCTGGTGCGCATGGCCATTGGACTGCTCTCACCGGCTGAGCAGGAGGCTGCAGATACAGGTGAATAGTTTTTCTCAAAGGCGATGAGATTCTGCTCCCGCCTGAGCTTACCGGGCGGGGGCTTTTGTTTCTTTTTCGCACTTAACCCTTAACCATCCCGGCCCAATATGTTATATTATAATTGTGAAATTGTGAAATTATTTATATAAATTCTTCCTGACAATATGATATGGAAAGGGATGTGATATCGATGCTGACAGCAGGTGTGGATATGGGATCACTCTCAACAGCTGCCGTGGTGCTCGACGATGACGGTCTGGCAGCTTACGAAATACTGGACACAGGAGCCGATGCCGGGAAGGCCGGAGAGAAGGCTCTTTCCGCCTCCTGCAGCAGGGCGAAGACATCAGCGGAGAATCTCGATGAGATTGTGGCCACGGGATATGGCCGTGTCAATCTCGAGGCCGCGGACAGACAGATAACGGAGATAACCTGCCACGGCCGGGGTGCCAGAAAGCTCCACCCCGCCGCCGAAACAGTGATCGATATCGGCGGCCAGGACAGCAAGGTCATCAGGCTCGACGGTTCGGGTATGGTTATAGATTTTGAGATGAACGATAAATGTGCGGCAGGCACAGGCAGATTTCTGGAGGTAATGGCCGAAGCCCTGGAGGTTGAGCTCCACGAGCTGGGGCCTCTCAGCCTGCAGGCCGAAGAGGAAGTGAACATAAGCAATATGTGTGCTGTCTTTGCCGAATCAGAGGTGGTATCAAAGGTGGCCGAGGGACACGATAGAGAGGCCATCATTAAGGGCATTCACCGCTCCATAGCCACCCGCATCTCGGCCATGGTGGAGAGGGTCGGCCTGCAGGAGCCGGTGATAATGACCGGCGGTGTGGCCAAAAACGATGGTGTGGTAAGCTGTCTGGAAGATGAACTGGGTGTCGGGCTCTTTATCCCCGATGAGCCCCAGCTGGCCGGAGCTTTAGGTGCAGCACTTCTGGCCCGGGATGGCCAGCAGCAGGCAGTGGGGGGCTGATGATTATGTCCGCGACAGATAAAGTCGCCTGGCTCTGCACCTACACACCGGAGGAGATCATCGGGGCCGCCGGATTTAAACCCTTTCGCCCCGTGGCTTCGGGCGATTTTGCCAGCTCTTCCGGCTATCTGCCGGCAAATCTCTGCCCCTATGTGCGCCAGGTTCTGCACCAGCTGCTGGAAGCTCGGGATGATGATCTGGCCGGTGTGGTGCTGGCCAACTCCTGCAATGCCATGATGCATCTCTACAATGTCCTCAGCAGTGAGGGTG
Source organism: uncultured Halanaerobiaceae bacterium (assembly GCA_964462585.1). Taxonomy (GTDB): domain Bacteria; phylum Bacillota; class Halanaerobiia; order Halanaerobiales; family Halarsenatibacteraceae; genus Halarsenatibacter. The sequence continues at coordinate 22,167 of CAYXAK010000025.1, read as the reverse complement.
AGATACCGGTATTCCTGCTCGACCTTCCCCGCCGTGTGGACAAAAAGGCCCGCGGCTATTTCCGCAGTCAGCTGGAGGAGATGGCGGACTTTCTGGAGACTATAGGCGGCAGCAGGATAGATGAAAGCTCACTGAGAAAAACTATCGATACCTACCGGACCACCACTGATTTGATAGCCGCTGAATTCGGTTCTGAGAGGCCGGCTGACAGGCGCCTTGCCCCGGGTTTTCTGCCCCATCAGCTGACACTCACAGCCTTTTCCGCCGAACGGGCTGAACTGAACAAGCAGCTGCGCCCTGAGAGTGCGGCCGTAAATCTCTCTGATCTCTCTGGTATTTCTTCTGAGGAATCTGAGGTCTCTGAGACACCTGAGGGTGCTGAGATGACTGATATGCCGGAGGTGACGGAAGCTGCCCGCAGAGATGAAGGGACAGCTCTGAGTGAACTGAGCGATCCGGGAGTAGAAGGAGGCAGACGCCTGATTCTGACCGGTGCTCAGCCTCACCGGGAGATGACCGATATCCTGGAGGGTTATGATCTCGAGGTCTTTCATGACCACTGCCAGGGCTATCGCTACTGGCAGAAGAACTATGCCCGCATCGATGAGAGCGAATCACCCTTTGCCGGCCTGGCCAGGGTTTATCTGAAAAAGCCCGTCTGCCCCCGATTTTACGGGGGAGGCAGAAGAAGGGAATTCTATGAGGAACTTTTAAATACCTATGACTTTGCCGGGGTCATATTTCACAATCTCAATTTCTGCGACTATGCCCACTACGATTATCTGCAGCTCAAGGATTATCTTCAAAATAAGGATCTGCCCATGCTGAATATAGCCACCGAACTCAGCTCCGGTGACAGCGGTCAGATCAGGACCAGGCTGGAAGCCTTTCTGGAGATGGTCTGATGAGCTCAACCGGTCAGATCTCCACTGTGAGGAGGTGTATATTATATATGGTATACGGCAATCTCAATATCCGCGAAAAAATAGAGGAGAGCATAAGTGATGGACTGGGCGATATACTCCTGTCGACCCGGCTCTTTCAGCGCCTGATCAAAAGGGTATTTCTCTGGCAGAGCGATTTCAACCTCCAGGGGGCTGAAGAGATGACCGGGCTGGCGCTGGATCTCACCGCCCGGGCCCTGCAGGATAATACCACCACCGCCTGGAGCACTGTATTTCTGCCAGATGAAATTCTCTATGCAGCAGATATGACTCCTTTCTCACCGGAGATCGCTGCCGGGGCTATGGCCGCTTTCGGCCGGGCGGAGGAGATGCTGCAGGAAGCTGAGGCCGGGGGTTTTGCCACAGACACCTGCTCTTTTCACCGCTGTGCCGGTGGGCTGGATATCCGGAATTATCTGCCCGAACCGGATTTCATAGCTGCCAGCACCCATCTCTGTGATGGTGCTCCCCAGCTCTTCAAATACCAGGCCCAAAAACACGGTGTGGAATATTATGTGCTCGATGTGCCGGCAGATGATGGCTGTGAAGCCGAGGATTATCTGGCATCTCAGATCGAGGAGATGCTATCGCTCTGTCAGGAGATAAGCGGCGTGGAGATCACCCAATCCCGGCTGGAGGAGGTATTTAATTATTCCAATCAGGCCCGCCGGGAATGGCTGGAGGTGCAGAGGCTAAGGCAAAAATATCCGCCCGTGCTCACCTCGCCTGCCGCCCTGGCCTTCGTATATCTCCATTTTCTCTGCTTCGGCCACGAGCGCACACCTGAGATCTTAGCTACACTCCAGGATGACCTGCATAAACGCCTGCGGGATTCAAATATTGCGGGAGCGGAGGAGATTGATGAAGCCCGTGCTGACAGAGCCGATGAAAGTGAAGTTGACAGCGGCGACCTGCCCCACCTGCTCTGGCTGCACCTGAGGCCCTATTTCAGCAGGGAGATGTTCGACTTTATCGGGGGCAGAGCCCATATAGTCTTTGAGGAGATGAACAATCTTTTCTGGCCCCCTCTAAATCCGGACAGACCCTATCGCAGCCTGGCCCGCAAGATACTCTCCCATCCCGGCGTGGGACCTATAGAAAACAGGGTCGATGCCATACTGGAGATGATAGATGATTACTGCATAGATGGTGTTGTGCATTTTTCGCACTGGGGCTGCAGGCAGTCGGCAGGAGGAACATATCAGCTCAAAAAGAGGCTGAAGGATGCCGGTGTGCCCTTTCTCGACCTGCAGGGTGACTGCATAGATCCCGGCGGCTTTTCCTCGGGCCAGATCAGAACCAGGCTGGAGAGTTTTCTGGAGCTTCTGGAGATGAGATCTCAGGCCATCTGATTCGCTATTGGGCCTCTGGACCTGGACCATACAGAACAAAAATTTACAACAGGGGGAAGTAGAGATGAAAGCTGAAAAACTGGTTATGATTCCCGGGCCGACTCCGGTGACAGATTCCATCCAGAGGGAGATGGGTCGCAGGACCGCAGCCTTTAAGGACCCCGATTTTGTGCAGGATTATAAGGGTGTTATTGAGGATTTGAAGGAGATGTGGAGGACCGGAGGTGAAGTATTCGTCATACCCGGCAGCGGCACGGTGGCCATGGAGATGGCCGTCAGCAACGTGCTCCAGGCTGGTGACAGGGTGCTCCTGGTCTCACACGGTTATTTCGGCGACCGCTTCGGCGAGATATGCAGCCGCAAAAACTATGAGATGGACAGACTGCAGTCAGAGTGGGGGGAGATCGTGCCTCCGGAGAGGATAGATGAGCAGCTGCAGAAAAAGGACTACAGGGCCCTGCTGGTAACACATGTCGATACCTCCACAGGTGTCAAAGCTCCCGTGGAGGATATAGGTGAGATCATGGCAGGACATGAGGACACGCTGTTTATTCTCGACGGCGTCTGTGCCACCGCGGGTGAGCGAGAATATGTCGATCCCATGAATATCGATATTCTCCTCACCGGCTCCCAGAAAGCCTTCGGCGTGCCGCCGGGCCTTGCCATTCTCTGGGCCGGACCCGATGCTTTAGCCCGGCGTGAGGAGCTGGGTGAGATACCTGAATACTACGTTGATTTCGAGAAATGGCTGCCGATAATGCACGATCCCTCACAGTATTTTTCCACACCGGCGGTAAATCTGGTCTGGGCCCTGCAGGAATCGCTGCGGCTGATATCTGAAGAAGGCCTGGAGGAGAGATTTAAACGCCACCGCCTTGACGCCGATGCCATTCAGTCCGCACTCACGGCCATCGGCTTCGAGATCCTGGCTGATCCGGCCCACAGGGCTGCCACACTCTCAAATGTCATATATCCCGATGGTGTAGATGATGAGGAGTTCAGAACCACACTGAGAGAGCAGGGTGTGGTGGTGGCCGGTGGTCTCGGTGATTATGCCGGCAGACTCTTCCGGCTGGGCCATATGGGCAATATAGACCATCATATCATAACCTCCACGCTTACGGCCATAGAGAGAACATTGAGTCTGTGCGGTTATGAGCACGAGATGGGCCTGGCCACTTCCGTATATCTGCAGGAAAGAGGCAGATAAGAACCTGATTTATTAATTGAATTTGCTTAAAAAAAGAGGGCGGGTGGTGAATATTTATGGATAGAGAAACCTATCTGAAGATGCTCGAAGATATGTATTACCGCCATTTTGATATCTATGAGGATAGAGAGATAGGGGGAAGGGAGTTTGACCTCTACGCCTGCTGCCGCATAACCAATGAGCGGTATATGGCCACCCGCTCTCTCAAAATATACCAGTACAATGATTATGAGCACTGTCTGGTCAGAGCCGGCGATGAATTTTCCGGGCGGGAGCTGGACGATGAATTTTTTGACATCTGTGTGGAGGAGCTGATCGAGGTGGAATCGGGCCATCATCAGAGCTATCTCACGCTCATCCAGGTTGTAGGGAAACCACTGAGTTCGGCGGAGATAACCCGGGTGGAAAACTGCAGCTATTCCCGCTCTTTCTGGTTCGGGCTCAGAGGCTGGTGTGATCTGCGCCTTCTGGCTGTCGATCTATCCCGGATGAAGGTTTTTTTCAATGAGGAAGCGAAGGAGGTGGAGGAGAACTACAGGCCCCGCCCGCTGGCGGAAAAGCTGGGCTATGAGACTTGACAGAAGTTCATTATCTTAATATAATTAAGACACAGATAATAATTGATTTTTCTGCAAATTATCAATTTCGCTCAGAGCCCCTCCCACGCCGGCGGGGCGATTATTATTTTT
>CAYXAK010000025.1:0-17872 GCA_964462585.1 uncultured Halanaerobiaceae bacterium | reverse complement strand
CCAATGAGCGCTGGCATAAGTCCCGCAGAGATGGCTATTACAGGCCGGAATCGCTGGAGGAAACAGGCTATATTCGCTGTCTTAAGCCCTCCCAGTTTGTGGAGATAATGGAGGGCATACTGGGGGAAAGAGAGGAACTCATGCTGGTATTGATAGATGAGAAGAGTGTTGAAGCCGAGATAAAATATGAGAATTTCTATGACTCGGGTGAGAAACATCCCCATATTTACGGTGAGCTCAATCTTGATGCGGTTGTAGAGATTAAGCCGGCCCCTGAAACAGTCTGAGGCCGGCTTTATACTTTAAACTAAATCTTCTGTTCTTTTTTGTATCTCCTAATTGAACTGGGGCTCATACATAACTTCAATATCCCTTTCCTCTAAAACTTCCAGATGTTCACTTGCCGGACTGACGTCTGTGAGCTCCAGGTAATTCTCCCAGAGGTAGATCTTTGCCCCTTCTTCCAGGCCGTAATTTTCCACCAGCGGCTGGATATCCTTAATTTTATTGGAGGCCATATGGATTTCTCTCAACTCACCCAGTCCCCGCAGCACATCAATTTCTTTAACCCGATTTCCGGTAAATCTCAGTTCTTCTAAATCTTCAAGATTTTCCAGTGGGGAGATATTTCTGATCTGGTTGGCATTGAAGCTCAATATTTCCAGGTCTGTTAGGTCCTCCAGAGGGCTGATATCATCTATATGGTTGTTGCTAAGCCAGAGCTCCTCCAGATTATTCAGTTCATATAGAGCGGAGATATCCGAGACTTCGTTTTGATTTAGATTCAGTGTCACTAAATCGGTCAAATTCTGCAGCGAATCTATTTCCTCCACCTCGTTGCCGCTCAGGTTTAAATATGTCAGATTGACGAGCCCTTCCAGAGGACCAATATCAGTTATGTTATTGAAAGAGAGTGAAAGAGTCTCCAGATTTTCAAGTTCTGCCAGTGGTGATATATCATCAATTTCGTTTCCCCAGGCAGAGATGTGTCTGAGGCTTTCCAGACCGGTCAGAGGTGAAAGATCTTTAACACTGTTATTGCGAAAATCCAGCCAGTGCAGATCGGTTTTGCCCTCAAGGGCGGAAATATCCTCAACCTGGTTGTTGCGAAAATCCAGCCACTCCAGATGGTCCATATTTTCCAGGGCAGATAAGTCATCAACCTGATTGTTTCTGATATCCAGTGTTCTCAGCTGTTCCAGGCCGGCCAGAGGTGATATGTCACTCACTTCATTATTTATAAAGCCCAGCCAGGCCAGGTTTTCCAGTTCACTCAGAGGAGAAAGGTCTTCGATTTCATTGTTGTAAAGGTTGAGATAATTCAGGCCTTTCAATTCCCGCAGGGGGGTTAAATCGTCAATTTCATTTCCCCACAGGCTTAACCAGCGCAAATTCTCCAGATACTGCAGGCCTTCCAGGTTTTCTATCTCCCTGAAAGAGGCTCTCAGCTCTTCAATTTCAGCCGCGTCGGATCTGTAGATGGGTTCATCTTCAGCTAATTCCAGTTTTTCTCGTACAAATTCTTCGAGATTTTCATCGGCAAAATCGACAATTTCCTCATTTGTCCGGGCTGCCGCTTCTTCCCCGGAAGTTACCAATCCAGCGGGAAAGATGGTTAGTATCAACAGCAGTGCCAGCAGAAGGGATACCCTGCTATCAATGAGTTTACCGATATAATTTGACAATTTACTGCCTCCCTTCGGAATGCAAATATTTTATTCTGTAATTGCGGCATAACCGTCTTGTGATGATTTTATCATATCTTGGCCTCTATTACAATATTCTAAAGGAAATTCACCCGGATTAAATCAGAGTTTTTGACAGTGTAAGGTGGCTCGGGATATAATAAATCCAGTGCCGGCAGCTGATATGTTATGGTGATAACTTTTTGTGGGCTGACTTCAGACCAAACAGGGAGGGTTTTTATCATGAAGTATCGCAGAGAAGTGGACAGCATGGGTGAAGTTGAGGTGCCTGCTGAAAGGCTGTTTGGAGCCCAGACTGCCAGGTCAGTGGATAATTTTGACATCGGCTCTGATACCATGCCCGGGGAACTGATTGTTTCATATTTACAGCTTAAAAAAGCAGCGGCGGCGGCCAATCAAAAACTGGGAAAGATGTCAGATGATAAAGCCAGTCTGATAGGTGAGGCTGTGGATATTCTGCTGGAAAAGGATAATTTAAGCGAGGAATTTCCAGCTCCTCTCTGGCAGAGCGGTTCAGGAACACAGACAAATATGAACGTAAATGAGGTTATAGCCAATCAGGCTGCTGTGCTGAAAGGAGAGGAGCCGGGAAATTATGAAATCCTGCACCCCAATGATGATGTAAATATGTCACAATCGACGAATGATACCTTTCCCACAGTAATGTCTCTGACAGCGGTAAAACTCTGGCATAATAACCTCAAGCCTGTTCTGGATGAGCTCATACAGGAATTAACTAAAAAGAGCGGTGATTTTGAAAAGGAGTACAAAACCGGCAGAACTCATCTTATGGATGCTACTCCGGTCTCGCTGGCCCAGGAGTTTGCTTCCTATCATACTCAGATCAAAAATTCTCTGGCTTCTCTGGAAAGATCCGTCGAGGATGTGAAAACTGTGCCGGTGGGAGGAACTGCAACAGGAACCGGATTAAACTCACCTGCAGCTTTTGCAGATACTATACTGGATGAGCTGGAGGAAATAACCGGCATTGAACTAAAAACAGCTGAGAGCAAACTGGCCTATCAGGCCGCACATGACAATCTGGTGGAATTCAGCGCCTCACTTGAGAGGCTGGCGGTATCTCTGAAGAAAATGGCAGAGGATCTCAGGTTTATGGCCTCCGGGCCGCGCTGTGGTATAAATGAGATAGAGCTGCCGGCAACTGAACCGGGCAGTTCTATCATGCCGGGCAAAATCAATCCCACCCAGATAGAGGCTCTGGCTCAGGTCTGTATCGAGGTGATGTCCTCTCATCGGGCCGTAGCTCTGGCGGGAAGTCAGGGTCAGCTCGAGCTCAATACCTACCGTCCCCTGATAGTCCATAATCTAATTCCCCCTGTCAGGCTTTTAAGCGATGCCATCAGCTCATTTCTGGATAACTGCCTCAGGGGACTGAAGGTCAACAGCGAGGTGCTTGAGGATAATATAAGAAGGTCGCTGATGCTGGTAACAGCTCTAACTTCGGAGATCGGATATGATGATGCCGCCCGCATTGCTAAAAGGGCCAGAGAAGAGGGTGAGACACTGGCCGAATCTGCTGAAAATCTGAATATTATGTCGGCCGAAGATGTTCATGAGCTTCTTGACGTGGGACAGATGGTGGATCCTCACAGCTGATCACAGATCATCTTGTAAACTATTAAAGCATATGATAAAATTAACATGGTATATTGGCTGATTAACTTATCCGGCGGTTTTCAGTTTCTTCAATTCTAATCAGGGAGGTTGGGCAGGAAAAAATGTATTTGAACAGGGTCCTGAGATTGTTTATTATTTTACTTTTATTATGGGTGGGTCTAACGGGCACACTTGAATATCAGGAGCTTATGGCGGGTGTTGTGATTTCTGCTATAATAGCCGTTTTTTCTTACAGAGTTATCTTTCCCGGAGAAGCGTCGGCTTCAGGATGGCCTCCGTCGCTTTCGGGGTTTATTTTTGCCCTGGCCTATCTGCCAATCTATATCTGGGAGGAGATTAAAGCCCATCTTCAGGTCATCTATATAATATTACATCCTGATATGCCGCTTAAACCGGGGATAGTAGAGGTGCCTACAGAACTTGATACAGAATTTGGACTTACAGGGCTTGCTAATTCCATAACTATGACTCCTGGCACACTTACAGTTGAGGTCGGTGAGGATAATTCATCTCTTTTTGTGCACTGGATTTCCGTCTACACCTCTGACACCCGGGAAATAAAACGTGAAATTGGCGGAACTTTTGAAAGGTATCTGAGGAGGATTCATGGATGATTTTGCTAATAGTCCTTACGGTGATACTGGTGGCGGGGCTGATCTGTCTCGTTAGGGCTGTCAGGGGGCCATCCACACCGGACAGGGTGGTCGCGCTTGATACGCTCTCTTCTTTGATGATAGCTGCGCTGGTAGTTCTGGGCGTACACTATCAGGCCGAGATATTTCTGGATGTAGCTCTCATATACGCTCTGCTGGCTTTTATCGGCACCCTGGCTGTCTCCAAATATCTGGAAGGAAAGGACGTGGGGATGTAATGGATCTGGCCGGTTATATTCTGCTCATAATTGGTGCGGTATGCTCTCTGATCGGTGCTGTAGGATTAATTCGTCTTCCTGATGTATATAATCGTCTCCATGCCAGTACTGTAGCGGTTGTAGGTGGCGCAGTGGTCGTGATAGGGGGAGCAGGGCTGCTCAATGGTGCAGATACTTTTCTGCTCAAATCTGCTATCATCGCCTTTTTTATATTTTTTACCACGCCTACAGGCTCACATGCAATTGCCAGAGCTGCCTATATCAGGGGGCCCGGTTTAAGCTCTGAGACTGTCAGAGATGATATTGCAGATAGGGATATTAGAAATCTGCCGGAATGTGGAATCGATGATAACTTAAAAGAAGTGGAAGATTTATTAGAAGAGTAAAAACATCTGCAGCTGAATTCTGAAATGGGGGAAGCAACAAATGGAATCTCTACTTTTAAATGTTCTTCTTATCCTGCTGTTCCTGCTTTACCTCGTTGCGGTTGAGGTAGGAGATATGCTCTATTCAGTTCTTATTCTGGCGGCAGGAAATACCACCATGGCGGTTGTCTTCTATATAATGCAGGCTCCTGATATTGCCCTGACACAGGCTGCTGTAGGTGCTGGTGTCAGTACAGTTCTGCTTGTTAACGCCATCAACCGCACCAGGAGGAAAGAATGATGAGAGATAAAATTGTACTGCTGCTGGTAATTGCTGTGACAGGTCTGCTTTTCATTGGTCTCTACAGTGATGTTCCTTCCTATGGTTCTTTCCCGGAAAGGCCTCTGGATTCTGAAATAGAGGGGACTGCTTTTAATTCCGAACCAGGAAAAATTTTAAACAGTGAAGTTCTGGGAGGTTCCGGTTCTCTGCAGAGCATAGGTCAGCCTATTCTGGAAAGGACCCCGCAGAGCCCTCCGGATGGTCTGGGTATTCCCAATGTTGTCACAGGCGTGCTGTGGGGTTTTAGAGCTTATGATACCATGGGTGAAGCCACAGTTCTGTTTACTGCAGTGGTGAGTGTGGTGCTGCTGGCAGGTCACACAGGGCTGGTTGCGCCCTGCAAGAGCACCGGAATGTCTGTGATAGTCAAGACTGTGGGCAGGGTGCTGGCTCCGATCTTGATGCTATTCGGTGCCTACATAATAATGTACGGACACCTCACACCGGGAGGAGGATTTCCCGGCGGGGTGATCATTGCCGCAGCTATGACCATTTTACTGCTCGGTTTTGGCCTTAGATTTGCCTGCTCAAATGTCGGTTTTCTCCCCTGTGAGCTGGGAGAGGAACTGGGGGCTCTTCTGATAATTTTTGTGGGAATTGCCGGTCTTCTGACAGGTACTTACTTTTTCCAGACCTGGGCCTATGTGGGAGAGCTGGGAGATCTCTTCAGCAGCTTGAACATTCTGCTGCTAAATATTGCTGTTGGTCTTAAAGTTTTTGGCGGTGTCCTTTTAATTGTCTATTCCCTGCTTTCCTCTTTTGGGGGTGTAACTGAGTGAGTTTAAACTATCTAATCGTTGTACTGCTTGTAGGACTGGGGCTTTACTGCCTTCTTACCAAGAGAAATCTCATCAAAATGATCATAGGTCTTTCCATCATCACAGATGGGGCTCATCTTCTTTTGATATCACTGGGTTATCGGGCCGAGGGCATCGCCCCCATAATTCCGCAGAGAATGATGGAAGAGTTCGCTGTCATAGCGGAGATCGGGGTTGATCCTCTGCCCCAGGCTCTGGTGTTAACTTCGATAGTAATCAATGTCTGTATTCTGGCTCTGGCCATAACACTGATAATTTTAAATTTCAGGCATAAGGGTACACTGGATCCTTTCGAACTCACCGATCTCAAAAAATAAACCCTGCAGGAAGACAGCGATCTGTCCATCCTGAATGCGGTTTTTCAAGAGGGAATTAAAGTTTGAGAAAGGAAGGAATAGAAATTGACTGCACCTGCATTTTATTCTCCGATACTGGTAATTGTTCTGCCCTTGATAGGAGGCTTTGCTCTGCCCGGTGCCGGTCTGCTGGGTGACAAACTGAATATCCCCAGGCTGCGGGAGTATCTGGCTTCAGCCGTGGTGCTGGCCACAATTTATTTTGTGCTGGATACCTCTGCCGGCCTTGGTGAGGAAATTATGGTATATCCTCTGGGAGGCTGGGAACCTCCCCTGGGAATAACGCTGGTGATAGACGGTCTGGGCATCTTGCTCAGTATAGTGGTATCTATAATCGCCGGTGTTATAATAATTTATTCTCTTTATTTTTTCAAAGAGGAGGACCGGTTGAGCCAGTATTATACTCTGATGCTTTTTCTGCTGGCAGGTATGCTCGGTGTTGCATATACCGGTGATATATTCAATTTATATGTTTTCTTTGAAATCATGTCGATTGCTTCCTATTCACTGATTGCGTTTTACAGGACAGGTGATTCGGTGGAAGGAGCATTGAAATATCTCTTTATCGGTTCACTGGGCACGGGCTTTATTCTGCTGGGAATTGTGCTGTTATATGCCATGACCGGCACACTTAATATGGCCGATCTTTCTATGAGGATGTCTGTTCTCAGCGCTGAGGGTTACTCTCTCACAGCCCTGATCTCGCTGGGTTTATTGACGGTGGGCTTCGGCATGAAAGTAGGTATGATACCCTTCCATGCCTGGCTTCCGGACGCCTATCAGTCCGCCCCAATTCCTGTTACCACCGTGATGGCAGGAGGCACTGGAGTTATTGGTGTTGGTGCACTCCTGAGAGTTGGCTTTCTCGTTTTTGGATCCGAGCTCATCACACCTCTGCTGATGGGACTGGGTCTTTTAACCATGGTGGCCGGGGCTCTGCTGGCTTTAAGGCAGAGCGACCTGATCAGACTGCTTGCATATTCCAGCATCTCACAGATGGGATACATACTTTTAGGTCTTGGTATCGGTACTTCACTTGGAGTTTCCGGTGGCCTTTACCATCTGATGAATAAAGCTGTATTCAAGTCACTGCTGTTTCTGGCGGCCGGAATAATCGTCTATAAAACGGGCAGCTCGGATATGAACAAATTAGGCGGGCTGGCAGTAAAAATGCCCGTCACAGCCACCCTGTTCGGAGTAGGGGCTCTGGCACTTGTGGGTATCCCGCCCTTGAATGGTTTTGTCAGCAAGGCCAGTATAATTTATGCCGGTATCAGGGCCGGACATCCTGTGCTCAGTGCTCTGGCTTCATTCTCGGCAGCACTCTCGCTCACATATATACTCCGGGCTTTTATAAGTGTGTTTCTGGGTGAGAGCACGCCGCTGACAGAGGATATTAAATTTTCCCGGGAGTACAGATTGTTGATACCGGTCTGTATTCTGGCTGTATTCACACTGCTGCTCGGTATATTACCGGGATTTGGTTTTGAGATGGTTGCAGAGGCAGAAGCGGTGCTTCTCGAACCTCTGGAGTACATAGAATCCGTCTTTCCGGCCGGCTAAACCGTCTGGTTTAATAGGCAGGCTTTTTTTGAGATTAACAGCAGCCCGTATGAGCATGAGAATATAAACAGCCATTTAAAGTTGAGGAGATGAAACGATGATAAAACTCGATCTGCCTGTAATATTTATCTCCGTTCTGCTCCCACTGCTGGGATCGGTGACTTTTCCCTTTCTGCATAAAAAGATAAAAAATAGATATCTGACAGGGCTGGCATTTATTCTGCTCTCTTTACCTCCAGCTCTGGCCGGTTATCTGACATATAATTATGGTCTGGATCCAGGTATACTGGATACACCTTTTTTCAGCCTTGAAGGGGCGGGCTCCTTTTCCATGTATCTGGACTGGTTGAGCGGTCTCTATGTTCTGGGGATAGGAGTTGTGACCCCCATGGTGGCGATATATTCCAAAAATTACATGGAAAACAGGCTGGAGGTCATGAGGTCTGAAGGAGAGAGCCCTCCTTCGTTAGGTGTCTATTACATGTTCTATATAATGTTTTCTGTTTCCATGCATGGAGTTGTGCTCTCCACCAACCTGCTCCAGTTCTATCTATTTCTCAAAATAACCGTTGTGGCAAGTTTCTTTCTCATCCTCCTCTATGGTTATGGGGATAGAAAGAGAATTGCCCTCATGTATCTCATCTGGTCTTCTATAGCGGGATTTGTTTTTCTGCTCGGCAGTCTGGGTCTGGCCTCCCATACCGGTACTTTCGATGTTCTGGACTTAGAGGAACTGGAGGTTATGGTGGGAATAGGACAGGGGCTGCCTCTTATCATACCTTTTGCGCTTTTCGCCGGACTTTTGATCAAAAAAGCCCTCTTCGGAGCTCATATCTGGCTTCCTTATGCCCACGCTGAAGCCCCCACACCTGTTTCGGCCCTTCTTTCTCCCAATCTCATCGGAATTTCAGGCTGGGGAATGGTCAGATTGGTATATGAGCTCTTTCCGGAGCAGTTTGCTGTAATGGCTCCCTATTTTCTGATTCTCTCCTATTTCACGATGATGTACGGGGGGGTTATGGCTCTAGCTCAGGATAATCTCAAAAGGCTTATGGCCTATATCAGCGTTTCCCAGATGGGCTGGGTGGTCTTCGGCTTCACCACTCTCACCACAGAGGGTATTGTCGGTGGAGTGCTGCTTTTTGTCAAGCACTCACTGAGCCTTTCCATACTGTTCATGAGTGCGGGTCTTCTCATTTCCCGGCACGGGCTGAAAAACATCTCTGATATGGGTGATTTAAGGAAGAAGATGCCGCTGACCTCGGTGCTGATGATAGCAGGCTTTGTTATCCTGCTGGGACTGCCGGTATCGATGGGTTTCTGGTCCAAGGCAATGATCTTCAGCGGAGCTACCACAATGCCGGGTATAGATGGAACTGCTGGCTTTCTGTTCATGGCAGCTCTGCTCCTTCTGGCAGGAAGTATAACGGCGGCATATGCTTTTATCACTATCAAGAGAATCATATTTTCGGGAGAGTTTAAGAGCAAAACCGGAAGAACAGAGCTAACCGCTGTGGGTTTTAACAGCTCTACAGTACCCATGGCCATCATAGGAACTATAGGTGTGCTGTTGTTTTTAGTTCCAGATCCCCTGCTGGGGCCGGCATATATGCCTTCATTTTCTCATCTAGCCGGTGAAGCCATAGCCTTTATTATCGTCTATATAATTTCCTATTATCTGTATCAGGGCAGGCCGGAGGAAATATCCCGGGGATTATATAAGAGTTTCGAGACGGAGATTATTGATGAGACTTTCCACGGCAGGCTGGTCCGGCTTGTGAGCGGAGCAGGAAACAGGCTGCAGACCCTGCACACAGGTGTGATGAGCACCTATATGGTCTGGATGTTGGCCGGATTTCTGTTTTTGCTTCTGGTATTTTCATTTGTCTGATTTACAGCTGATATTCTGGAGCGTTCTTGCTCTCTTATTCTCTTTCATAAAATTAAATCTCAATTTTTGCCCGTTGCAAATCAATCTGGCTGATAGCATAAAGTGTTATCAGCCGGATTTTATTATTTATGGGGACTTCCTGTTGTTACAGCCGTAAAAAGAGAAGGAAATTTGCTCTCTGTATGCAATTTATTATTAAGCGCAATTAAATTCAATCAGGGGTGAAAAACCATATGGAATTTTCCGAAGTTTTATTCAAAAGGCGCAGCATCAGAAAATATGAAGACCGGGATGTCAGTGAGGATAAAATGAAAAAGCTGATCAGGGCTGGTAAATCCGCCCCATCTGCCAATAACAAACAGCCCTGGCACTTTGTGGTGATAAGATCTGAGGAGACCAGAAGGAAGATCATGGATATTCATCCCTACTCCTCCATGCTGGCTGAAGCTCCTGCTGCCATATCGGTCTGTGGTAACATCGATAAAAGTGAAAGTTACTGGGTTCAGGATTGTTCGGCTGCAACTCAGAACATACTGCTGATGGCTGAAAATCTGGGACTGGGTGCTGTCTGGCTGGGTCTTCATCCCCGCCGGGAGCGAAGAGAAGAGGTGGCAGATATGCTGGATTTGCCGGAGAATATACGCCCTCTCAATATAATTGCTGTCGGCCATCCTGCTGAAAGCAGTCATAGAGTTGATCGATACGATCCTGATAAGGTTCATTATGAAAACTGGTAGATAAAACTGGCATAAAGGCTCAGCCAACCAATCGGGGAGGGATAGATAAAATTGCAGGAAAAAATTGCAGGTCTTATCGAATATCTCGAAGGTAAGGACATCGATTATGCAGATGTAAGATATGGTAAAATCGAGGAACAGGCTGTGAGCACTGAGGAAGGTGAGCTGCAGGAATTTGATAATAATACGAGCGAGGGGGTCGGGATAAGGGTCATAAAGAATGGGGCGCCGGGGTTTGCGGCCACAGGGGATCTCGACCGCCTTCATCAGACAGCCCTTAAAGCTCTGGATGTAGCAGATGCCAGCAGCAGAGTTAAAGGAAAAAACATGGAGCTGGCTGAGAAGGAGTCGATTAAGGATTATTACGAGACTTCCTATGAAAAGGACCCTTTCACTGTCAGCACCGGTGAGAAGATCGAGCTTTTGCGCGAGGCTGAGGCAAAGATGCAGGATGAGGCGGATCTTTTTAAAACGTCAGCCAGCCTCAGATTTCGCAGGGAAAACAGGATCTTTGCCGATACAGAAGGAAGCCTGATAGAACAGGAGCTCATGGAATCAGGTGGTGGTATTGAAGCCTCTGCTGTAGGTGAAGACGATCTTCAGGTCAGGACATATCCCTGCTCTTTCGGCGGCAATCACGCCAAAGCAGGTTATGAATTCGTAGAGGATATGGACCTGATTGGAAATGCCGGGGAAACTGCCCGGGAGGCTGAGAAGCTGGCCGGGGCCGAGGAGTGTCCGCACGGTGAATTTGATATAGTACTGGACAGCTCCCAGCTGGCACTCCAGATTCATGAGAGCATAGGCCACCCGGTGGAACTGGACAGGGTATTTGGATCAGAAGAAGCCTATGCCGGCACCAGCTTTTTGAGTGTGGAAGATCTAAACGAATTGCAGTATGGTTCTGAATGTGTGGATGTGGTGGCAGATGCCACTGTTGAGGGGGGGCTGGGTACTTTCGGCTATGATGATGAAGGAGTTCCAGCTCAAAGAATTCCCATCATAGAATCAGGAGAATTTGTTGGTTTTCTAACCTCCCGGGAGACTGCTGTCAGGCTGGGCATTTCCTCCGGCGGTGCCAGCAGAGCCGATGGCTGGGAAAATATCCCCCTGATCAGGATGACAAATATAAATCTGCTGCCGGGTGAATACAGTTTTGAGGAACTTATTTCTGATATCGATTATGGGCTTTATCTGGAAAATAACCGGAGCTGGAGCATTGATGACAGACGTCTTAACTTTCAATTTGGCTGTGAGATAGCCTATGAGATAGAGAATGGCCGCCTGACAGGTAAAATATTTAAAAATCCTCTTTATACCGGGATAACACCTCAATTCTGGCGTAGCTGTACCGGGATATGTGATAATGAGCACTGGCAGATGTATGGTCTGCCCAACTGTGGGAAGGGCCAGCCGGGTCAAAGGGCCAGAGTTGGACACGGCTCAGCACCGGCCAGATTTAATAATATAGAAGTCGGGGTGGAAAGAGATGAATAAAAGAGAAGCCTATATGATACTGGACAGAATACTGGGCTGGTCTGGAAAATATGATATGCAGGTCACAGTTGACGGAAACGAAAAGGGGCTTACCCGTTTTGCGGGCTCAGAGATTCATCAGAATATTTACCAGGAGGACCTGGAGGTAAAGATCGAACTCCGCCGGGATAAAAAAAGGGTCAGCACCACTACAAATCAGCTGGCCGAGGAAAATCTCAGAGGAGAAATACGCAATTTACACCGGGAGCTGGAAGAAACTCCTGCCCGCAAGAAAGAGCTGCCCCTTATTGATAGTCCGGATGAGATCAGCAGTGAAGAAAATGATTCCGAACTGGCTGAAAAACTTGATGAAGCAGGAAGAGCCGGGATAGTCGCAGAGGGTATTGAAAATCTGCCAGATGGATATACTGCTGCCGGTTCACTGGCTCTGGAAAAGGGATATCTGGCCATAGCAAATACCCGGGGAATACGGAGATTTATGAGCCGGGATAAGGCCAGCTTTAACACTGTAATCAGTTCGGAGCAGGTCGAGGGTTCGGGCTATGCCGAACTGGAAGCGGAAAAGCTGTCAGATTTTGATGTGGAAGAGGCATTTGCTGCAGCAGCTGATAAAGCTGTGGACAGCAGTGATCCCGAATCGATTTCCCCCGGGAGTTATACCGTAATTCTTGAACCTTTAGCAGCTGCCGAACTGCTGGGTTATCTTTCCTTTATTGGCTTCAGTGGACGCAGTGTACAGCAGGGCCGCAGTTTCCTGAGCGGACGTATTGGTGATAAGGTCTGGGACGAAAAAATCTCTTTATATGATGACTGCCAGCATGAGCAGACCTTCTCACTGCCCTTTGATATGGAAGGGGCCGAGAGGCAGTCCCTTACTATAATTGAAGATGGTGTATCCCGTGAGCTTGCTTACGATCTGGAAAGCGCTATGGAGGCAGGAGAGGAGACCACCGGTCATGCTCTGGGCAGTTCCAGGGCAGGTGGTATACCACTTCATCTCGTCATGAGCGGAGGAGAATCATCTCCTGAGGAGATGATATCCAGTACTGAGAAGGGACTTCTAATAACCAGATTTCACTATACCAATGTTGTCAACCCCAGACAGGCTGTGCTCACAGGTTTGACCAGAGATGGCACATTTTTAATTGAGGAAGGGGAAATCACCAACTCCGTTCGTGATCTAAGGTACACTCAGAATATGATGGAGGCTTTCAATAATGTGATTTCACTCAGCAGTAAGCGTTTTCAGGTGCCGGGACTGGCCGGCAACAATTATCTGCCTTACCTGAAAATATCAGATTTTCAATTCACCGGTCTCACCGAAGAGTAATCCCTTTAAAGGGGGTATCAGGCCATGTATAGAGCCCGAATTGTATTTGTCCTGGCCGGTCTGTATCTTTTCTGGCTTATTTTGTCCGGGAATGTAGCTCCAGCCAATTTGTTTCTGGGAGGGGCTGTATGCCTTTTCACACTGCTGTTTTTCCGGGGGTTTCTGCTCGGTGAACCGAAGCAGCGAATCTCCATATTTTCCTATCTGAAGAGGGTGGTTGTTTTCCTGCTTTTCCTGCCGGTTTTTTTCTTTCAGGCCTATAAATCTTCACTTCAGATACTGGGTCTGGTGTTGAGGCCGGGCATGAATCTAAACCAGGGTATTGTGGAGGTAGATACAGACCTGGAAAACATCAACGGGCTGACCATGCTGGCCAATGTTATAACTTTAACACCGGGTACGATTACCGTTGATGTTCATGAGGAAGAGCATCATATTTATGTGCACTGGATTAAAATCAAACACTTTACCTCAGAGCAGATAAAAGAGGATATAGTTGGAAGTTTTGAGCCCTGGTTGATGAAAATATTCGAGAGATAATGAAGATCTGTCGGGAGGGGTAAACTTGCTGCTGCCTTTTATGATATTCTGCATTTTGATCTGTTCTCTGATCTCTTTTTACAGGTTGATAACAGGCCCTCATGTGCTGGACAGAATTGCAGCAATTAATGCCATAGGCATAATGCTGTTAACTGTGCTGGTGCTTTTCGGTGCCTATTTTGGCCGGGCGATCTTTATAGACGTGGCTCTTGTCTATGGAGTTCTGCTTTTTATAGATATTCTGGTTATGGCCAAATATTTCGGCACACCGGCCAGAAATGGGGAGGGAGAAAAAAGTGGTGATAAGTGATTTGCTCGCTATAATTTTTATGGTCAGTGGTGTGATCTTTTTCTTCACCACTGCCATTGCTCTGGTCCGTTTTCCCGATTTTTTCTCCCGTATGCACGCTGCCTCTAAATGTCTGGTCGGAGGAGGGGTATCAGTGATGATAGGACTGATAATCAGAGAGGGTTTTACCCCTCTATCACTCAGGCTTCTGCTTCTGATCATATTTCTCCTCATAACAAGTCCTGTAGTGGGTCATGCTCTGGCCCGTTCCGCCCATCAATTTGGCTATACAGGTGAGATGGTCCGCGACGATTTAAAGGGAGGGGATGAGGTTGATTGATTTTCTGCTGGGGTTTTTGATTATTTTGCTGGTGGGCACTGCCGCCTTTGCTCTCTTTACCGACAAACTTCTCAATTCCATAATTACACTATCCATATTCAGCGCTCTCATGGTCGTAATTTTAATCGTCTTAAGAGCCCCTGATTTAGCCCTGGCAGAGGCGGTTATAGCTGCCGGAATTATGACTAGCTTCTTTGTCATAACAATAGATAAAACAGAGGGTGTGTAATTTATGAAAAAAATATTCTCCCAGAAGGTCTTCAGCCTTATTCTGGTAGTTATACTGGGCTTTTTTATACTATATACGTTTTATTCGGTGGCCGATATAGAGCCTGAGATGAGGCTGGCCGATCACTATATTGAGAGGGGTGTGGAGGAGACAAAAGCAATAAATCTTATCACTGCAATTCTCTTCGATTACCGGGCCTTCGATACCCTGGGTGAGGCCACAGTCATCTTTACTGCTGCCAGTGTGGTCGCCATGCTGCTTCCTCTGCACAGAGCTTCAATGCTCAGGACGGAATTTACTCCCGTCGTACATCAGTCTATTGCTTTTATTCTTCCATTTTTATGGATGATCAGCATCTTTCTGGTTTTTTATGGCCATCTCTCCCCGGGTGGTGGTTTTTCTGGAGGGGTGATCATAAGTGCCATCTCCATTCTGATCATATTTACCTATGGTTTTAAATACATGACAGAGCGGTTTAATGTGAAGAAATTATCCCTGATTGAGGATGCCGGGGCACTCACTTTTCTGCTGATCGGATGTCTGGGTATTATTGCCGGAGGGACCTTTCTGGCCAATAGCCAGGCCGGTCTGTATCTGGGAGAACCGGGAGAGCTGCTCAGCGGCGGCATCATCCCGCTCTCCAATTTAGCAGTGGGAGCAAAAGTAGGTACAGGTCTCAGTGTGATCTTCATCTCTCTGGCCCGGGAGGATTGATGATGACATGATATTATTATATCCTGCAGTTGCGATCCTGATATGCATGGGAATATATACGGTTCTTACCCAGAGCAATATGATTAAGATAGTTGTGGGAATAAGTATTGTGGAATCCTCCATAATTCTGCTGCTGGGAGCTATGGCGTATGTTCCAGAGGGGGCTGCACCGGTTCTGGACAGAAGCTATGAACTGGTGGCGGATCCACTTCCCCAGGCTTTAGGACTTACAGCCATTGTGATAAATGCCAGCACCACGGCAATAATGCTGGCCCTGATTATTAAACTTTACAACAGGTATGATACGCTCAATATCCACAAGATAAGAAGGCTGAGAGGTTAATTCAATGCATTTATCGCTTTCAGCAGGCCTTTAACCGTTGGGAGGCATAATAATGCATCTGCCAGTATGGCTGATAATAATACCTTTATTTATGGTTTTTTCTCTGGGGATATTCGCATATATTAACAAAAAAATAGTAAAACCTCTGGTCATTACAGGAGGTTTTCTCCAGACGGTATTGATATTCTTCTTTATTTTGAGAAGGGGAGAAGAGGTTCCGCTAACCTACAGTCTGGGATCCTGGCGGGGAGATATTGCCATAAATTTAGCTATCGATAGTTTCAGCCTGGTCATGTTTGTGCTGATGGCATTGATGGTTATGCTGAGTTTAATATACTCCCTAACGGAAATCAGGGAGGGAAGTGTGAAGTTTTATCTCCTCATAAATGTTTTATTCGTGGGGATCACAGGTATGGTTATGACCGCCGATCTCTTCAATCTCTATGTGTTCTTTGAGATAACCTCCATCAGCTCCTATGCACTGGTGGCCTTTAATGATCGTGATATCTCCCTGGAGGCTGCCTTTAAATATCTGATGATAGGAACTGTCAGTGCTGTATTTTTGCTGATGGCTGTGGTGCTGACTTACCAGGCCACCGGAACATTGAATATGGCCCTTATACCGGAGGGAATGGAAGAGGTGCCGGTGCTGACAAGGCAGCTTCTATTTGCTTTTTATATGATAGGTCTGGGGGTGAAGTTTGCCATTGTGCCCCTGCATACCTGGCTTCCGGATGCTTATATGTCAGTACCCATAACCTATAATGTGCTCTCTTCCGGTCTGGTCGTCAAAGCTTCCTTCTTCGTGCTGGTGAGAATTTTGTATGTGCTGTTCGGTGTGGAATTTCTGGCCGACAATATGCTGGCTTCGGTACTTTTGATCTGGGGTATAATCTCCATGCTGTTCGGTCATGCTGCGGCATTTCAGCAGGACAATCTCAAGCGACTTTTGGGATATTCAACAATTGCCCAGATGGGATACGTTATAATCGCTTTTAGCCTGGGCACGGCAGCCGGGATAGTGGCCGGGAGCTTTCACATGATTAATCATGGAATCATGAAAGGGGCGGTATTTTTTGCCGCAGGCAGTCTGAGGAGAGAGACTG
Source organism: uncultured Halanaerobiaceae bacterium (assembly GCA_964462585.1). Lineage (GTDB taxonomy): Bacteria > Bacillota > Halanaerobiia > Halanaerobiales > Halarsenatibacteraceae > Halarsenatibacter. Next base: position 1,196 of record CAYXAK010000025.1, on the reverse strand, counting down.
ACAGCTATGAACTTAAAGAGATGCACGGCCTGGCCGACATTAAACCCTACACATCACTGATATTTGTCCTTATACTGCTTTCCATGGTGGGCATTCCCCCCTTTAACGGTTTTGTCAGCAAGTGGCTTATTCTTGAGGCCTCTGTGGAAGCTGGAAATTTAATCGCTGCCTTTCTTGTAATTGCCGGCAGCTTTTTATCCCTGGGATATTATCTCAGCATTATTCTCAATATCTATACGGGATATGAAGGCTCTTCTGAGAAAACTTCTGAAGTTCGCCTTAATGAAGCTCTGCCCACTGGAATTCTGGCAGTTCTATGTTTGGTGCTGGGATTCGTCCCTACATCTCTGCTGGCAGTTATAGGAGATGCACCTGTATTTATTCTGGAAAGACATAATTTTATCAGTTTGATTTTAGGTGGATAGAGACAGGAGGATTTATCTCTTTATTAAGAAACATTATTGAATATGCCGCTGTGTAAGGAGGGGCGCCGGTGCTTAATCCAGGTATGCCTGTACTGCTGGCTTCACTGCTGTGTCTTATTGCCCGCAATAAAACACAAAAAATATCGATTTCTATAGCAGCTCTGATTGTTTCACTTGCTGCAATTTATTATGCTCCAGGGGAAGAGATCTTTTCCACCGCCAGCTTTCTGGAGCTGGATTTGATTCTGGCCTATGTCACACCTATCAGCAGGAACACCGGTTATATTTTTGCTGTTTTTGCTGTTATAGTTCTAGTTTATGCCGGAAAGTTCTTCTCCTCAGCAAATATAAACCTGCTAAATCTTTTTGTTGGCTCTTCACTGGCACTGCTTTTTGTGGGCGATTTCATCTCCTTTTTCTTTTTCTGGGAGCTGATAACCGTCGCGGCCTTTTTTCTGATCTTCGATAGGTTTGACCCTTCCCTGCGTTTCACCGCTGAGTATTATTTCATTGTACATATTATGGGGGGGCTGAGCCTTCTTTTCGGCATAATATTACATTACAATTATACCGGGGATATACTTCTTGGAGCTCCTGCCAGAGGTCTGCCCTTTTTTATCCTGGGTATAGCAATTAAGCTCGGTTTTTTAGGTCTGCATACCTGGATACCTCACACCTATGCGGTGATACCATTTCAGCTGACTGTACTGATGTCCGCCTATACCTCAAAGATCGGGGTATATGCTCTTTATAGATTGATTGAGCTGGAAG
>CAYXAK010000024.1:13505-24916 GCA_964462585.1 uncultured Halanaerobiaceae bacterium | reverse complement strand
TCGGCATGGCCAGCTGTGGCATAGCGGCCGGAGCCAGCGAGGTTAAGGAAAAAATTGCTGAAGTAGCTCCAGAAGAGAACCTGGTTGAAGTGGGCTGTATAGGCCACTGTTATGCAGAGCCTCTGGTGGAGATAGAGACCGAAGATGGCAGCTATATATATGAAGAGGTCGAACCGGAAGAGGAATTTATAGAGAAAATGCTCAATCTGGAAGAATTTTCTCGCTTTGAAGCACCCTCTGTCCGGACCGAATGGGAGGAGGACTATGTCACCGAGCTGGCGGGAAAGATCGAGCCCAATTCACTGCCGGAATATCGGGAGCACGGAGGATATGAGGCTTTAGAAAAGGCCTTAAAGATGGATCCCTCCGGGATTGTAGAGGAAGTCAAAACCTCAGGCCTGCGCGGCCGCGGGGGCGGAGGATTTCCCACAGGCATGAAATGGGATTTTCTCTCCTCTAAAGAGGAAGAGGAAAAAGTTTTAATCTGCAATGCAGATGAAGGTGACCCCGGTGCTTTTATGGACCGCACTCTCATGGAATCTCTGCCCCATCAGGTTCTTGAGGGTATGCTCATAGGCGCTCATGCTACAGGAGCCAGTGAGCTTTTCATCTACTGCCGGGCAGAATATCCTCTGGCAGTTAAGCGGCTGAATATGGCCATCGACAGGATTGAAGCTGAGGGTTTAAATAAAATTAACGGCAGAGAAATAAATATAACGGTCAAAGAAGGAGCAGGTGCTTTTGTCTGCGGTGAGGAGACAGCTATGATCCATTCACTGGAGGGCAAACGCGGCAACCCCCGTTACAGGCCTCCCTATCCCACCGATGAAGGATTTAAAGGCCGCCCCACACTGATAAACAATGTGGAGACCTTTTCCAATATACCCCTCATCATGCGGGAGGGCGGTGAGAGCTTTGCCAGTGTAGGAACCGAAAACAGCACCGGCACCAAACTCTTTGCCCTGGCCGGGGATTTAGAATATACCGGTCTGGTTGAGGTTCCCATGGGTATATCAATCCACGATGTTGTTTACGGCATCGGTGGCGCAGAAGAGGGCAGTGTCAAAGCAGTGCAGATAGGCGGGCCCAGCGGCGGCTGTATTCCCGAAGAACACTTCGATACTCCTGTCGATTATGATTCCCTTACAGATCTGGGAGCAATTATGGGCTCAGGCGGGCTTATTGTTATCAGCAAAGGCCGCTGTATGGTGGAGACTGCCCGCTATTTTCTCGATTTCACCACCGAGGAAAGCTGCGGCAAATGCACCTTCTGCCGCATTGGAACCAAACGCATGCTGGAAAAACTGGAGAGAATCACCGGTGGCGAGGGAACGGAAAAAGACATCGAGGACCTGGAGGATCTCAGCCATAAAATCATCAATGGATCTCTCTGCGGTCTGGGGCAGACGGCTCCCAATCCCGTGCTGACCACACTGGATTATTTCCGGGATGAATATCTAAACCATGTGGAAGAGGATTACTGTCCTGCTCTGGAATGCGGAGCCTTGGTGGAGATTTATCTCGATGACGATATCTGCATTGAATGCGGTAACTGCATAGATAGCTGTCCCGTGGATGCCATCAGCGATGATTTTGAGATCGATGATGAAGCCTGCACACGCTGCAACAGCTGTATTGAAGTCTGTCCTGTCGATGCAATATCCAGGGTAAAAAAGGGAGGTAAAGTCGATGTCCAGAGTTAGTCTAACAATAGATGGAGAAACCTATCAGGTAGAACCCGGTCAGACCATACTGAAAGCAGCGCAGAAAAATGGTGTGGAGATACCCACACTCTGCTATCATGGAGAGCTCAGTGAAAATACTTCCTGTTTTGTCTGTGTGGTTAAAAATGCCGAAACGGGTCAGTGGCAGCCCTCCTGCACCAGCGAAATTCATGACGATATGGAGATAGAAGCTTTCACACCCGAGGTAAAGGATATGCGCAAAACAGCACTGGATCTGCTGCTCTCGGAGCATTCCGGTGATTGTGAGGCACCCTGCACAATAGCCTGTCCGGCTCATGCCAATGTGGAAGAATATGTTCGGGCCGGCAGAGAGGGGGATTTCGAAAAAACCCTGGAAATTCTCAAAAAGAGAATACCCTTTCCCATGAGCATAGGCAGGGTCTGTCCCCGCTTCTGTGAGGACGACTGCCGGCGCAATGTCAAAGAGGATGAAGAGGCCGTGGCCATCAACGATTTCAAGCGTCTGGCTGCCGATATGCACTATGACGAATATGTTGAACCACGTGAAGATCTGACCGGCGAAAAAGTCGCCATAGTCGGTTCCGGCCCGGCCGGTCTGGGTGCTGCTTATTTTCTGAGGATGTCCGGTATTGGATCTGACGTGTTTGAAAAGAGAGAGGAACCGGGGGGCATGCTGCGCTACGGTATACCCAATTACCGTCTGCCCAAAGATAAGCTTGATGAAGAGCTGAACCATTTTTATGAGATGGACGGAGTGGAGATCCACTGCGATCAGGAGCTGGGCAGTGATATCGAACTCTCACAGCTGAAAGAGGACTATGATGCGGTGATAATCGCCGTGGGCTGCTGGGAGCCCAGTTCTATGAGAACTGAAGGTGAAGAGCTGGCCTGGGGCGGTATAGATTATCTGGAGAAGCTGGCGAAGCAGGACTTTGAGATGGAAGATCCCGGTGAGACGATAGTTGTCGGCGGCGGCAATACCGCCATGGACTGTGTTCGCTCCACACTGAGGCTCACCGATGAGGATGTCCACTGCTACTACCGCCGCACCGAAGAGCAGATGCCGGCTGAACAGATAGAGATAGATGAAGCCAGAGAGGAAGGCTGCAATTTTGAATTTCTCAGCCAGCCCAAAAGCCTGCGGGAAGAGGATGGCAAACTCATACTGGAATGCATTGAGATGGAGCTGGGTGAGCCGGATGCTTCCGGCAGAAGGCGCCCTATTCCCATTGAGGACAGTGAATTTGAAGTCGAGGCCGATACCGTCATAGCGGCCATAGGACAGAATACCATCCCACCTGAAGGTGTCCCCACAAATGACTGGGATGATGTGGCAGTGGCCGAGGACAGCCATCTGGTCGAGGAAAATGTCTTTGCCGCAGGTGACTGTGTGACAGGACCGGCTACCGTTGTGGAGGCTGTGGCTGCGGCCAGAAAGGCTGCGGAGAATGTCGTCAGCTTTCTCAACGACGAGGAGTTTTCAGATTCCTATCAGGTCAATGTGACCAGGGGACACTGGCAGTCACTGGGTGAAGATGAGCTTGTATATCTAAAAGAGCCGGAAGATCAGAGGAGAGCCGAGCTGCCTCACAGGGATCCGCAGGAAAGGGTCGAGGATTTTGAGGAAGTCTCTGAAACTATTTCTCCGGAGAATATGGAAAAAGAGGGTGAGCGCTGCTTTGAATGCAGCTGCACCGCCAAAAATGACTGCGGTCTCAGAGATCACTCCGAAGCCTATGAAGCCGATCCCGAGTACTTTGAGGGCAACGAAAAACTGGACTTCGGCTATAATAATGACCATCCGGAGATAATTATGGACAGGGGCAAATGTGTGAAGTGCGGTATCTGCATCAAGATGTGCCGTGAGGTTGTAAATGAGTATCTTCTGGGCTTCATGAAAAGAGGATATGAGACCTATATAGACGCAGCTTTCTCCGGCACTCTACCTGTGGACTGTGATGAGTGCGGTGAATGTATCGAAGCCTGTCCTGTTGGAGCCCTGGACTGGAAGCATAAAGAATTAGAATAACAGAACTGCCGGGAGGCCATAAAATTGCAGGATGATATAGAACAGGAGATAAAGGATAGAGCTGCACGGTTCGATGCTTATCTGGAGGAGCTTATGGCTCAATGGGAGATGCATACCCGCCTCAAAGAATGTATCTCCCACACACTCCTGGCCGGGGGCAAGAGGATCAGGCCCATACTGACCATGCTCATCTGTGATATGCTGGAGGGAGATCTCGGGGCTGCTCGCACTTACGGGGCAGCCCTTGAGTTTATTCATACCTATTCACTCATTCACGATGATCTTCCCGCCATGGATGATGACGAACTGCGCCGGGGAAAGAAGTGCAACCATCTGGTCTTCGGCGAGGGTATGGCAGTGCTGGCAGGAGATGCCCTGCAGTCCATGGCCTTTGAGCTGATAGGTGAGTTAGATCTGCCGGCAGAGACCAGAGTGGAGCTGGTCGATCTTCTGGCCGGAGCGGCCGGCCCCGGCGGTATGGTCGGAGGCCAGGTCATGGATCTAGAGGCCGAGGACAGAAAAGTCGATCTGGAAGAGCTGAAGAGGATACACGCCGCCAAAACAGGTCAGCTCTTCCGGGCTGCCATCCTGGGCGGTGTTCTCTGCAGTGAACACAGCAGGGAGGAATGGAAAATTCTTGATGACTTTTCTCGGAATCTGGGGCTGACTTTTCAGATTGTTGATGATATACTTGATGTAGTGGGGGACGAGGAGATGCTGGGCAAAGAGGTCGGCCAGGATGAGGCCCGGGAAAAATCGACATATCCCTCACTTTTAGGTCTGGAAGAATCCCGCCGCCGGGCGGAAGAAGCGGCCTCCAGTGCCCGGGAGGCTCTGGAGCACTTCGGGGATAGAGCCCATACGCTCATAGAGCTTGTCGATTTTATAGAGAGACGGCAGCACTGAGAAAATTTGCAGGAGGAGAGATACCATGACTGAACTGCTGGATAGAATAGAAGGACCTGAAGATTTAAATGAGCTTGAGGATGAAGAACTGGAGGATCTGGCCGGGGAGCTGCGCGATTATCTGATCGATACCGTCTCAGAGACCGGAGGCCATCTGGCCTCAAACCTCGGTGTGGTTGAACTGACGGTGGCCCTGCACAGACATCTGAACAGCCCCCAGGATAAGATAATCTGGGATGTCGGACATCAGAGCTATCCCCATAAAGTTCTGACGGGCAGAAAGGATCGGATGTCGACAATCAGACAGGAAGGTGGGCTGAGCGGATTTCCCAAACGGGAGGAGAGCGAGCATGATATCATAAATACCGGCCACAGCAGCACTTCCATATCCTCGGCGCTGGGGCTGGCCAGAGCCCGGGATCACCGCGGCAGCCAGGAGAAGATCTACTGTATCATAGGCGATGGTGCCATCACAGGGGGGATGGCCCTGGAGGGACTAAATCATGCCGGTGATGTGGGAGCTGATATTAAGGTGGTTCTCAATGACAATGAGATGTCGATCTCTCAGAACGTGGGAGCACTTTCCGGCTATCTCTCACGCCTGCGGACAGATCCTAACCTGCGCAAACTCTCGGATGATGTGCGGGATATATTAGATTCCATCCCGGGCATAGGCAGCGGCGTCTCCCGCACAATGGACAGGGCCAAAGACAGCGTAAAACAGATGATGGTGCCCGGAATGATATTCGAGGAGATGGGCTTTACCTATCTCGGCCCCGTGCCGGGCCACAATATTCAGGCCCTGAGAAAGGTATTCGAGCAGGCCGATAAGATAGAAGGACCCGTTATGATCCACGCCGCCACCGTCAAGGGCAGGGGCTACTGCCCGGCCGAGGACAGGCCCTGTGATTTTCACGGTGTCAGCCCCTTCAAGATCGAGAACGGCGAGCAGCTTAGATCCCGCAGCCATCCCACCTACAGCAGAGTATTCGGTGAGACACTGAAGGATCTGGGCGAACATGACATCCGGATAGCGGGCATAACAGCCGCCATGCCGGCGGGAACCGGCCTGGAGATATTCGCCGATAGATTTCCCAACCGCTTTTACGATGTGGGCATAGCCGAACAGCATGCCCTCACCTTCAGTGCCGGCCTGGCCCGGGGAGGTATGCGGCCGGTGGTCTCGATCTACTCCACCTTTCTCCAGCGCGGATACGATCAGGTCATCCACGATATCTGCCTGCAGGATCTGCCCGTGATAATAGGTGTGGATAGAGCGGGTATTGTCGGCGGTGATGGTGAGACACACCAGGGACTTTTCGACATCTCCTTTCTGCGGGCCGTTCCCAATCTTACGGTGATGGCCCCCCGGGATGAAGCTGAACTGGCGCGCCTGCTCTGGACCGCCTATGAGCTGGAATCACCTGCGGCCATCAGATATCCACGGGGAGAGGGTGAGGGTGTCGATATTCCCGAAAGGCCCCGGACCATTCCCGAAGGTGAGGGAGAACTTCTGCGAGAAGGAGACGATATCCTCATAGTGGCCGCGGGATCTATGGTCTATCCCTCCCTCAGAGCAGCCGGGCTTCTGGAGGATGAAGATGGCATCTCTACCACAGTCTTCGATGCCAGATTTATCAAACCTTTAGACCGGAGGCTGCCCGATCTGATTGAGGAACACGATCTTCTTCTCACGGCGGAGGAGAATGTGAGGGCCGGTGGTTTTGGCAGCCATGTGCTGGAGGAATGTATTTCAGCCGGTACCGTGCTGCCTGACAGGATAATAAATGTCGGCGTGCCCGATGAGTTTGTCAGACATGGAGATCAAAACCGTATGCGCAGCAGCTACGGCCTCGATGCTGAGGGGATAGCGGCCAGAATCAGAGAGGAATACAGATGAGATTATGGGGAGATTTCGATGAGCACCGATAAGATGCGGCTCGACAAACTGCTGGCCAGCAGGGGATATTTTTCCTCGCGCAGCAAAGCCAAAAGGGCAATTATGGCAGGAGAAGTGAGAGTGGATCAAGAATTGATAGATAAAGCCGGCACTGAAGTCTCCGTTGATGCCGATATTGATGTTGAGGAAAAACAGCGCTTTGTCAGCAGAGGAGGCAAAAAGCTAAAAGAAGCCCTGGAAAAATTTGAGGTGGACACTGAGGGCAGAGTGGTACTTGATGTCGGCTCCTCCACAGGGGGTTTTACCGACTGTCTGCTGCAGGGCGGGGCCAGTGAGGTATATGCCGTGGACAGCGGCACAAATCAGCTGGCCTGGAAGCTGAGGCAGGACGGGCGGGTGACGGTGATGGAGCAGACCAATTTTCGCTATCTCCAGCCCGAAGATATCGAGGTTGAATTCGACCTGGTGACGATAGATGTCTCCTTTATCTCCCTCTCGCTGATAATTCCGGTGGCGGTGCAGTTTATGAAAGAAGGTGCTGGGATGATAAGCCTGATAAAGCCCCAGTTTGAGGCCGGACCGGAAAATGTTCAGGAGGGCGGTATCGTCAGGGATCCCGCGGTGCATATCAGGGTGATAACCGATATTGTGGAGATGGCCCGGGAAAATAATCTCAGCCCTGAAGGTTTGATCCCCTCACCGATCACAGGGGGCAAATCGCAGAATATAGAATACCTGCTCTACAGCGTCTTTGGCACCGCTGCTGACTCAAATAAGCGGTGCGGTATAACGGATGAGATGATAGAGAGAACAGTGGAGAAGGCACAGAGCAAGCTTTAGAAGGGGTTGATTTCTATTCCTACTTTGGGCATCATTGTCAACACTGAGAAGGAACAGGCGGTCAGCCTGGCCCGCAGATTTCTGCAGTTCATGGAGGAGAGATCCGTGCCCTGTCTGGTGGAAGCGGGGGCGGCTGACATCCTCAACCGCCCCGACAGAAGGGCGGAACTCGGTGAGCTGCGGGCGGAAGCGGATTATGCGGTCATATTCGGCGGTGATGGCACCATGCTGCGCACCGCCGGCAGGTTCTGCGGCACTGATATACCCCTGCTGGGGGTAAATGCCGGCAGCCTGGGTTTTATGACCGTGATAGAATCCGAGACGCTGCTGGAAGCTGCTGATGATCTCCTCTCCGGCAATTTTTCCACAGCGGAGAGAATGATGATAGAGGCTGTTGTTTTGCGGGAGGGAGAGGAGATATACCACTGTCATGGGCTCAACGATGTCGTGATATCCCGGGGAGATAATCAGAACCTCATAAATCTTGATTTCTATATCGATGATGAATATATAGCCGGCTATCAGGGTGATGGGATGATAGCCTCCACGCCAACAGGTTCTACGGCCTATTCTCTTTCTGCCGGCGGCCCCATCATAAACCCCGAGCTGGATGTCATGCTGCTGACACCGATCTGCCCCCACAATCTTTACATAAGACCGATGGTTATCAGAGGCGAGGAGCGGGTTAGCGTTGAGGTGGGTATCAAGACCGGCTATATCAAGATAAGCACCGACGGCAGATGTGATCATACACTGATCGATGGCGATGAGATCATACTGAAGAAATCCAGCTACAGTGTGAGGATGGTGAATTTTCCGGGCAGAAATTTTTACCGCATACTCAGGGAGAAGATGAAGCTGGGAACATTTTAAAAGCCCAAAAATACTCCGCGGGGGAGAGCTTATTATGCTGGGGGATCTGCTGCTAAAAAATTTTGCCATAATCGATGAGATAAATATTTCCTTTGCCGGTGGCCTCAATATACTGACAGGTGAGACAGGTGCCGGCAAATCGGTCATTATCGGGGCTCTGGAGATGCTCTTCGGCGGCAGAGCCAGCACAGATGCCATAAAGGATGGCAAGGATTCAGCTTATATAGAGGCCAGCTATTATCTGAACCAGGCGGAGGAGATCAACGAGCTGATCTCCGGGGCAGGCGTCGAACCCGATCCCGAGTCGCTTTTAATCTCCAGGGAGATCCGCCGCAGCGGCAGAAACAGATGCCGCATAAACGGCCAGATGGTCCCCCTGTGGCTGATCAGGGAGATAAGCCAGTATCTGGTCGATATTCACGGACAGCATGAGCATCAGAATCTGCTCGACAGCTCCAGCCATACAGGCATAGTCGATGAGCTTCTGCCCCCTGAAGGTCAGAAGCTCCGGGCTGAAGTTGAGGAGAGTTACGAGAAGCTCACCGAGCTAAATAAGCGCCGGCAGGAGCTTTCCCGCCGTGAGAGCGACAGGGCCCGGCGGCTGGATATAATCGAATACCAGATCGACGAGATAGATGAAGCAGGGCTGGAAGAGGGCGAGATAGAGGAGCTGGAAAGGGAATTAAAGCGCCTGAATAACAGTGAGGAAATTTATGAGGTTACGGGCAGAGCAGGAGAGCGGATAAATGGCAGCGAATACGAGGATAATGCCATTCTGGACAGGATGGGCGAGATCAAGTCCAGTCTCGATGGCATTGCCCGGTATGACGGAGAACTGGAGGAGATACAGGAGCTGGCTGAGAGCATCTATTATTCACTGCAGGATCTGGGTTACCGGCTCCGGGATTATCACGAAAACCAGCAGTTCGATCCCGGCCGGGTCAAGGAGCTGGAAGAGCGCCTGGATCTGATCAACAATCTCCGCCGCAAGTACGGTGAGACGGTGGAAGAGATACTGGCCTACAGGGAGAATCTGCAGGAGGAGAGAAAAGAGCTGGCCGAACTCGATGAAAAACTGGCGGATATCGAGGCCAGCATAGAAAAAACCCGGGCCGGACTGGAGGAAAAAGCCGGAAAACTATCCGAGCTGAGAAGGAGAGCGGCTGAGAAGCTGGAGGAAAAACTCCAGGATGAGCTCCAGGATCTGGCCCTGTCCGAGGCAAGATTCAAGGTGGAGATGGAAAAACTGGAAGAGCCCTCACGACGGGGACTTGACAGGATCAGATTTCTGATAGCCGTGAATCCCGGCACAGAGCTGAAACCGCTCGATCAGGTGGCATCGGGTGGAGAGATCTCCCGCATCATGCTTGCCTTCAAATCGATCATAGCCAGGTATGATCAGGTGCAGACGATGATCTTCGATGAGGTCGATGCCGGTGTGGGAGGCAAGACGGCGATCAAGATGGCCAGAAAGCTGGGCCGCATCAGCAGGCAGCGCCAGGTGATATGTATAACCCACCTGCCCCAGCTGGCCAGTATGGCCGACCGCCATTTCTACATCGAGAAGGAGACCGACAGTAAAAACGAAACCGTGGCCACGGAGATAGAGAAACTGGCAGAGGAGGAACGCCGGGAAGAGCTGGCCAGGATGCTGGGTGGAGAAAGTGAGAGCAGAACGGGTATTGAACATGCAGATGAGCTCCTGCACAGAGCCGAGAAGACCAAGGAGGAGTTTACAGGCTGATACAGATTTGAGGTTTTGAGGTGAGAAAATCCTGCATTTCAACTGAAGTGGAGGCAGAGGAGCATACAGACTGCAGATCAGACGGCATCAATTTTTTAGGGGGGCAATAAAAATAATGAGTGAGGTGCTTGAAGTTGCGCTGATCGATAGTGATGAGGATTTTTGTGACCGCTTTACAGAATATTTTTCCAGCTGCCAGAATTTCAGCATCATCGATATCGCCCGGGATGGTGAAGAGGGGCTCGAGCTCATAAAGAAAAGCCAGCCCGATGTTCTCGTTCTGGATCTGATACTGCCCAATATCGATGGCATGGCCATCATCGAGGAGCTGGAGGGCATGGAGAAAAAAAGTGAGATGACAGTGATCGTGCTCACCGCCTTCATGAAGGAGAAGGTGGCCGCCAGGCTGCGCGATACAGCCGTGGATTATTATCTGCTCAAACCGGTCGAGATGGAGACGGTTAAGAAGAGGATCGAACAGCTGACCAGCAATGATTACAGCACAGGTGAAATTCAGGAGGAGATTTTGCTCGAGAGAGATGGGGTAGAACCGGAAAAAAACGATCCGGCCGGGGAGCAGTTTGACCTGGAAGCGGAGGTGAGCAGAACCCTGCACAAACTGGGAGTTCCGGCCCATATCAGGGGTTATCTCTATCTGAGAGAGGCTATAATGCTCGTCATAGATGATATTGAGATGCTGGGAGCTGTCACCAAGGAGCTATATCCCCGGGTGGCGGAAAAGTATGATGCCACCTCCAGCCGGGTGGAGAGGGCCATAAGACATGCGGTCAAAGTCGTATGGGAAAATGACAACCGGGAGGAGCTGGAGAAATATTTTGCCAGCACGATGGCCGAGGGTGACGGCCGCCCCACCAATTCACAGTTTATTGCTGAGATAGCGGAGAGGATCAGGATCAAAAAGATGCCCTGATCCTCTTCTGCTGCAGGAAGGAGAGTTATTATATGGCTGAAGGTAGCAGAGAAGAGCTGATTATGGAGAGGATGTCGGAGCTGGGATTCAATAAATACGAGACCAAGACATATATGACGCTTCTGGAAAACCAGGAGATAAGCGCCTACGAGATCAGCAAGAAATCGGGAGTGCCCCAGTCCAAGATCTATGAGACTGTCAACAATCTGGTGGAGGAGGGCTATATAATTGCCCAGGGCGAGGACCCCGTGCGCTACTCACCTCTCCCCCTGTCTGAGTTTATAAAAAGGCATCGCACCAGGATGGAGCGCTCACTGACAGTTCTCGAGCAGGAGCTGAAAAATCAGAGCGAGCAGCCCGATGTTGACTATATGTGGCATTTAAAGGGTGAAGGGGCCTGTCTGGAAAAGGTCGGTGAGATAATAGAGGAGGCCGAGGAGAGGCTTCTTTTGGAAATATGGGAGGAGGAAGTCGACAGCCTG
>CAYXAK010000024.1:0-13405 GCA_964462585.1 uncultured Halanaerobiaceae bacterium | reverse complement strand
TACTAACTACTAAGGTTGTTACTAAAAGGGAGGGTAGCAGATGTCCACAAATCCGCTCCAGGTCTATTCCGAGATAGGCCCCCTGAAAAAAGTGCTCATTCACCGCCCCGGAGAGGAGGTCGAGAGGCTCACTCCCGAACTTCTGGAGAGGCTGCTTTTCGATGATATCCCCTATCTGGAGGTGGCCAGAGAGGAGCATGATAGATTTGCCGAAATTCTGGAAGAGTGTGATGTTGAGGTCTTCTATCTTGAGGATATGATGGCTGAATCTCTGGTCAATGAAGGTGTGCGCCAGAGATTTCTCGAGCAGTTTCTGGATGAGGCCGGTCTGGCCCATCCCGCCCGGCGCAAAATTGTGCTGGAGTATATGGAACAGTTCGATGACAGGGAGCTGATCTTAAACCTCATGGCCGGCATCAGAAAGACTGAACTGCCGGAGCTTGAGACCCGCTCACTGCAGGATAGAGTTTACAGGGATTATCCCTTTCTGCTCGATCCCATGCCCAATCTCTATTTCACCCGCGATCCCTTCGCCACTGTGGGCCGGGGTATAAGCTTAAACCGCATGCAGTATGAGACCCGCAACCGTGAGACTATTTTTGCCGAGTATATCTTCAATTTTCACCCCCTTTTTAAGGATGCAGAAATACCGCACTGGTACAGCCGCTATGAGGAAAACTCGCTGGAGGGCGGGGATCAGCTGGTTTTAAGCCCTGAGGTCCTGGCAGTGGGCATATCGGAGAGGTCCGAGCCGGCTGCTATCGAAAACTTCGCCCGCCGCATACTCTCCGAGGAGGGCTTTGAAACTGTGCTGGCCTTTAAAATACCCTCCCGCAGAGCTTTCATGCATCTCGATACGGTATTCACCATGGTCGATCACAACAGGTTTACAATCCATGCGGAGATAGAGGGTCCGCTCAAGGTCTATTCACTCCAGCTCGATGAGGAGGAAGAGCTCGTCATCAACCAGGAGCTGGCCAATCTGGATGAGATTCTCAAGAATTATCTCGATCTGGACAGTGTGGATCTGATCAGATGTGCCGGCGGTGATCCCATAGCGGGCCGGCGCGAGCAGTGGAATGATGGTTCAAATACACTGGCCATAGCTCCGGGAGAGGTAATAGTCTATTCCCGCAACTATGTGACAAACCGCCTGCTGGATGAGGCGGGGCTTAAACTTCACGTGATGCCCAGTTCAGAGCTTTCACGGGGCAGAGGCGGTCCCCGCTGTATGAGCATGCCCCTGTGGAGAGAAAGACTTTAAATTATAAAATCCGGGAGTGATTTTAATGCCGAAAAACTTAAGCGGAAGAAACTTTCTCAAGCTGCTCGATTTTGAGACAGAGGAGATACAGCACCTTCTCGATCTGTCGATCGACCTCAAGCGCAAGAAGAGATCGGGTGTCGAAGGTGATCTGCTGCAGGGGATGAATATCGCCCTGCTCTTTGAAAAGCCCTCAACCCGCACGCGCTGTTCCTTCGTTGTGGCCGCCAATGACGAGGGGGCTGACACGGAGTATCTGGGCAAGGACGATATCCAGCTGGGTAAGAAGGAGACAGTGGCCGATACCGCCAGGGTTCTGGGCAGATATTTTGATGGAATTCAGTTCCGCGGTTTCGAGCACGAGACCGTGGAGATTCTGGGCGAGTATGCCGGTGTGCCGGTCTGGAACGGCCTCACCGATCTCTACCACCCCACACAGGTTTTGGCCGATCTGATGACACTGGAGGAAAATTTCGGCGATCTCAGCGATACCAGCTTCGTCTTTGCCGGCGATGGGCGCAATAACATGGCCAACTCGCTCATGGTTGGTTCGGCTCTGATGGGTGTGGACTATACCATCACCTCCCCGCGCGAGCTCTGGCCCCAGGAAAAACTGGTGAAAAAATGCCGTTCTATCGCCGAGGATACCGGTGCTACCATAACCATAGGTGACGATCCGGCCGAAGATGTCAGAGGTGCAGATGCCATCTATACCGATGTCTGGGCCTCTATGGGCGAAGAGGCGGAGTTTGCTGAGAGGGTGGAGCTGCTTCAGCCCTATCAGGTCAACATGGAGATGATAGAGAACACCGAAAATCCCGATGTGATATTCCTGCACTGCCTGCCGGCCTACCACAACCGTGATACGGAGAATGGAGAGAGAATATACCAGGAGTACGGCCTGGAGGAGATGGAAGTCACAGACCGCGTATTTGAGAGCAAATACTCACGTGTATTCGATCAGGCCGAGAACAGAATGCACACCATCAAGGCCGTCATGGTGGCAACACTGACCTGATCAGAGCTTAAGGCGGAAGATCGATTCAATTGGAGATCAAAATTAAAATCAATACAGATAAATGGAGGAGTGAATTCAGTCTATGGCAAGAATGGTTGTTGCTCTGGGAGGGAATGCGCTCGGTGACAGCCCCCGGGAGCAGAGAAAAGCTGTAAGAGGAACTGCAGAGAATATGGTCGATCTGATAGAAGAGGGGCATGAAGTTGTGCTGGCTCACGGCAATGGACCTCAGGTGGGGATGATCAATCTGGCCTTCGAAACATCGGCAGGCTCGGATAATGGAACACCTGAGATGCCCTTTCCCGAATGCGGGGCGATGAGCCAGGGCTATATAGGCTATCATCTACAGAATGCCATGCGGGAGAAGCTGCATGAACGCGATATAGATAAAGACGTATCCACCATAATCACCCAGGTGGTTGTTGACGAAGATGATCCGGCCTTCGACAGGCCGACAAAGCCCATAGGTGCATTCTACGATGAGGAGGAGGCCGAAAAGCTCGAAAAAGAAAAGGGATATGATATGGTTGAAGATGCCGGCCGCGGCTACCGCCGGGTCGTGCCCAGTCCGCTGCCGGTTGATATAGCCGAGAAGAATATCATCGAAAATCTAGTCGACGGTGGCAGTGTTGTCATCGCCTGCGGCGGTGGCGGCATACCGGTCATCAGCAAAAATGGCGGCCTCGAGGGTGTGCCCGCCGTTATCGATAAGGACCATGCCAGCGAGAAGCTGGCCGAAGAGCTGGAGGCGGACTATCTGGTCATACTCACCGCCGTGGAACAGGTTGCTCTCAACTTCGGCACAGAGGAGGAAGAGTGGCTGGAGGAGATGACCGCCGAAGAGGCCGAAAGGTACAGTGAGGAAGGGCACTTTGCCGAGGGCAGCATGCTGCCCAAGGTGAAGGCTGCGATCAACTTTGCCCGCAGCGGTGAGAACCGGGAGGCCCTCATCACCTCTCTGGAGAAAGCCGAAAAGGGACTTAAAGGTGAGACCGGAACCCGGGTGATTGCAGACTAGAGGGATTTCAGATTGATAGAGACAAAAGAGATATAGAGGAAGATAATGCGGCTTACACAGCCGCCACAAGGGCAGGGCTGCTTTCCGGGCGGCCCTGCTTTAATATTCTCTAATTGTGAAGAAGATAACTATTTTACTCTGGATTTACCATGTGGTATCATATAACAGGAGAAGGAGGAGATAGAGGTATGTCCTTAGACAGCTATTTAAATCCCGGTGATAGTCTGATACTGACAGGAAATTTTGGCAGCGGCAAGACGGAGCTGGCCCTGAATATCGCCTTCTCCGCCGCCGAGGAGAACTATGATGTGGCCCTGACAGATCTCGATGTCATAAATCCTTACTTTCGTTCCCGGCAGATGGAGGATGAGCTGAAAGAAGCCGGCATAGATATCATCTTTCCCGAGAGGGTCAAGGATGCCGACCTGCCCGTGATATCTCCCAATTTAAAGAGAGCTCTGAGGGAAGATGACACACTGGCCATATTCGATGCAGGCGGCGATGAAGAGGGGGCAGTGGCTCTGAGCAGTGTGGCCGGCCTCATAGATGAGAGAAAATACGAAAAATGGCTTGTGGTCAACCCCCTCAGGCCCCGCACAGGCACAGTCGATAAGATTATCGCCACAGCCGGGCGCATATCACGGCGCAGCGGGCTGGAGTTTACCGGAGTTGTGGCCAATATACATCTGGGCCAGGAGACTGATGCAGATATCATCTATGACAACTTTCCCGCTGTGAGGGAGGCTGCAGCAGAACTGGAGCTGGATGTGAAGTTTTTAGCTGTGGCCGGCGAGCTGCAGGGTAATATAGAGAATGATGAGTTTCCCTGTCCGCTTTTTCCCCTGAAGCTCTATCTCAATCCTCCCGGCAAAATAATTGATTCGGGGTGAAGTAAATGGTCGAATCGGAGAGAAAGATGGACCTGCAGGCAGAGCTCGAGAGGCTGCGCAGGGAGAATATAAAAAAAGATGTGATCATAAACTCCACCCATGATGGCATGATTGCCATTGACAGCGATTACTGTGTGGAGCTGTTCAACCAGGCCGCCGAAAATATCCTCGGCATCTCTCGTGAAGATGTGCTCAATGAGGATGTCAGGGAGGTCATTCCCAACACCAGGCTCCACATAATCCTGGACAGGGGCGAGGCCGAGCTGCAGCGCACCCAGCGTGTCGACGATACCACCATAGTAACCAACAGGGTGCCTGTCCGGGACAAACAGGGCAATATAATAGGGGCGGCGGCGGTCTTCCGGGATAAGACAGAGGTGGTAAGGCTGGCCGAGGAGATAACGGATTTGAAGGAGATGCGGAGCATGCTGGAGGCCATAATCAACTCCACCCAGGATGCCATCTCCGTCGTCGACGAGGAGGGCCGTGGAATACTCATAAACCCCGCCTATACCAGATTGACCGGCCTGACCGAGGAGGATGTCATAGGCAAGCCCGCCGATGTCGATATCGCCGAGGGCGAGAGCGTGCACTACCGGGTGCTGGAGACGGAGGAGCCCGTCCACGGTGAGAGGATGAAGGTAGGCCCCAGCAAGAAAGACGTCATCGTCGATGTAGCTCCCATCAAGGTCGACGGTGAGCTCAAGGGCAGTGTGGGAGTGATCCATGATGTATCAGAGCTGAAGAGGTTGAATGAGGAGCTGGATGAGGCCAGAAGAAAGCTCAGGGAACTGCAGGCCCACTACAGCTTTGACGATATTGTCGGTGAAAGCGATACAATGCAGGCTGTCATAAATAAAGCCCGCAAGGCTTCGAGCACCCCCGTCACCGTGCTGCTGAGGGGTGAGAGCGGCACGGGTAAGGAGCTCTTCGCCCATGCCATCCACAATGCCAGCTCCCGCTCAGGCGGCAATTTCATAAGGGTCAACTGCAGCTCACTGGTGGATAATCTGCTGGAGAGCGAGCTATTCGGTTACGAGGAGGGCGCCTTTACCGGAGCCAAATCCGGGGGTAAGACCGGTCTCTTCGAGGAGGCCGATGGTGGAACGATCTTTCTGGATGAGATCGGCAAGATCAGCAAGAATCTGCAGACCAAGCTGCTGCGCGTCCTCCAGGAAAAGGAGATAGTGCGTGTGGGAGGCACCCACCCCATAAATGTTGACGTCAGGGTTATAGTAGCCACAAATATCAACCTGGAACGGGCGGTGCAGGAGGATAAATTCAGGGAGGATCTCTACTACCGCCTCAATGTATTCCCCCTCTATATACCCCCGCTGAGGGAGAGAGATGAAGATATTCCCGCCCTCGTCCACCATATAATCCGCAAATTCAATCAGGAATACGGCCGTTCTGTCACGGGCTGTGTTGATGTGGTGTTAAACCGGCTCCGGCAGTACAGCTGGCCGGGCAATGTGAGGGAGCTGGAAAATGTGATAGGCCAGGCCATGATCCACATGGGTCTTGATGAAGATGAGATCAAAATCGAACACCTGCCCGGGCTGGAGGATTCTACCCACACACCGCCGGCAGCGCAAAAACCCGATTCGGCCTCACTTGAAGACCATTCCCTCAAGGAGATAATGAATGAGACCGAGAAGAAAATTATACTGGAAGCCCTGGATAAAACAGATGGCAGCAGAAAGGAAGCCGCCAAAAGGCTCGGTATAGCCGTGCGCAGCCTCTACTATAAAATGGATAAATACGGCATAGATTAAACCTTATCCCTGCAGATTTTGCAGTGATCTTCCTGCAAAATCTTGCAGACATGAATTTATTTTCAGGTCCATATTCCCCATCCTCTTCACCTTTCATCACAACTCATGCCTGTAAACCGCTTTCAAACCGTTTTTTAATATCCCAATTCCCTTCCCCGTGCCACCCCTTATCCCCTGCATCATCACTTTTTCTCAGGTTCGGTCAGCTTTTTTCAGGTGATCTAATCATGTTTGCCGAATAACTGGCATGATTCTTGCATAATATTATAGACGGCAGCTAAAACCGCACATAGATTTTGTTAAAAAGGTGCATGTGAAAAATTCAAACTGGGGGTTAAAGTATGGGAATTTTCGAGAGGATGGAGGAAGAGGGCCACGAACAGCTGCTCTTTCTACAGGAGAACAGAACAGATCTTAAGGCCATTATAGGTGTTCACGATACGACTTTAGGGCCGGCACTGGGCGGCTGCAGAATGCTGGATTATGACAGTGAGGAGGATGCCATCGAAGATGTGCTCCGCCTCTCCAAAGGCATGACATATAAATCTGCTGTGGCCGGAGAGGATTTCGGTGGGGGCAAGACTGTTATCTGGGGCGATCCCGCAGAACACCGCACAGAAGGCCTTTTCAGGGCCCTGGGCAGGTATGTGGATGCCCTGGGCGGCAGATACTATACCGGCACAGATGTGGGCACAAAGCCCGAAGATTTTGTGCTGATGCGCAAGGAAACACCCTATGTGGGCGCACTGCCCCAGGAATATGGAGGTGGTGGCGATTCTTCCGTACCCACCGCCTACGGCACATATGTGGGCATCAAGGCCAGCTGTCAGTATCGCTACGGTGATGATGATCTCTCCGGCAGAAAGGTTGCCGTACAGGGTCTGGGCAAGGTCGGCTTCAAGCTGGTAAATCACCTGCTGGAAGAGGATGTGGAGATAATAGCCGCCGATGTTGACGAAGAAAAGCTGGAAGAGGTGCGCGAGCTGGGTGTGGAGACGGTAAAGCCCGAGGAGATATACGATGTGGACTGCGATATCTTCTCACCCAATGCTCTGGGTGCGGTGATCAACGACGATACAGTGGAGAGGCTGAATTGCGATATAGTGGCAGGTTCGGCCAATAACGTGCTGGCTGAGGAAAAACACGGCCACATGCTGGCCGATAAGGGCATACTCTATGCACCTGATTTTGTCATAAATGCAGGCGGTATGATACTGGTCTGTGATGAGATGGAGCCCAACGGGTTCGATGAGGCCAGGACGATGAAGAAGACAGAGCGCATCTACGATCAGCTTCTCAGCATATTCGAGCTGGCCGAAGATGAGGATATCCCCACCCAGAAGGCGGCCAAGAAGGTTGCAGATCAGCGCATGGAGACCATGACCACAACCGGCACCATCAGCACCAGCAATAAATTCTTTTAAAGGGGCTAACCCATTATGTTTAACAACATCGACAGGATGATCGAAAAAGCCCGCAGTTCCCCTCCGCTCAAACTGGCGGTGGCCGCAGCTGCTGACAGAAAAGTTCTGGAGGGTGTGATGAGGGCCAGAGGGGAGGATATCATAGATCCCCTGCTTGTGGGCGATGAAGCTGAGATCGAAAAATGCCTGGAAAAGATGAATTATGAACCCTCAGAACTGGAGATAGTTCCGGCCGAGACTGACAGGGAGGCGGCGGATAAAGCGATCGAGCTCGTGCATAAGGATCAGGCGGACTTTCCCATGAAGGGAATGCTCAAGACAGATCTCATACTGCACTCACTGCTCAAGGATGAATACGGCCTGAAAAAGGACAGGCTGATAAGCCTGGTCACGATGATGGAGCTGGAGCGGGAAGAGAGAATGATTTTGATGAGCGATCCCGGCATGAATATCGATCCCGATCTGGGAGAAAAGATAGAGATAATGAAAAATGCGGTTGAGGTGGCTCATTCACTGGGGATTGAAACTCCAAAGGTTGCCCTGCTGGCCGCGGTGGAGAGCGTCTCTAACAGGATGCCGGCCACCGAAGATGCGGCCGTGATCAGCAAGATGTGTGAGCGGGGCCAGCTGGGAGAATGCGTGGTGGACGGTCCCCTGGCACTGGACAATATCATCTCTCCCCGGGCGGCCGCCCAGAAGAAGATAGACAGTGAGGTTGCCGGCAGCGCAGATATAATCATCGTGCCCTATATCGAGGTGGGCAATGTCCTCTACAAGGCGATGGTAACCTATGCCGGCGTGAGGTCAGCCAGTATCGTCACCGGGGCGGAAGTGCCCGTGGTGGTAACATCCCGGGCCGATACCTTCGAGACCAGATTCAATTCCATCGCCCTGGCCAAGCTCGTGCTGGAAGGACAGACCGTTTAGCTTCTCTTAATTTCGCTTATACGCTTATCACTGGCTTATTTGATCATAACTCATAATATAACAGGAGGTAATTAATTATGAGCAGAGTTTTTGAACTGATGGAAGAAGATGATTTTGAACAGGTGGTATTCAGCTATGACGAGGAATCAGGACTTAAGTCCATAATCTGCATACATGATACCACACTGGGACCGGCCCTGGGTGGAACCAGGATGTGGAATTATGATTCTGAAGAGGAAGCCCTGATCGATGTTCTCCGTCTGGCCCGGGGTATGACCTACAAGGCAGCTGCCGCCGGACTCAACCTGGGCGGAGGCAAGGCAGTGGTGATAGGAGATGCCGAGGAGGATAAGAGTGAGGCCCTCTGGCGCTCCTTCGGCCGCTATGTGCAGAGCCTCAACGGCCGCTACATTACAGCCGAGGATGTCAACACAACCGTGGAGGATATGGCCTATGTCAACGAGGAGACCGAATATGTGACGGGGCTTCCCGGCACCAGCGGCGATCCCTCTCCCGTGACCGCACTGGGCACATTCGAGGGCATCAAGGCCAGTGCCGAGGAGGTCTACGGCAGCACAGAACTCTCCGGCAAAAAGGTGGCCGTACAGGGTGTGGGCAGTGTCGGCTATTATCTCTGCCAGCACCTCTATGAAGCCGGCGCCAAGATAATTGTCACCGATATCAAGGAGGAGAGAATCAACAGGGTACAGCAGGAGTTTGATGTTGAGGCAGTCGATCCAGATGAGATCTACAGTGTGGACTGCGATATCTTCGCACCGTCAGCCCTGGGAGCTGTAATAAACGATGACACCATACCACAGCTCAAATGCGATATAGTCTGCGGTGCTGCCAACAACGTGCTGGCCGAAGACCGCCATGGAGATATTCTCGATGAGAAGGATATACTCTATGCCCCGGATTATGTTGTAAATGCCGGCGGTCTCATCAACGTCTACCAGGAGCTGCACGGTTATGACAAGGAAAAAGCTCTGGAGAGGGCCCGGGGCATCTTCGATAATGTCAAAAAGGTCCTCAATATCGCCAAAAGGGACAATATCCCCACATATAAAGCTGCCGATATCATGGCAGAAGAGCGCATAGAGAAGATGAAAAATGTGCGCAGCAACTATATAATTGACTGAGGCAGGGATGAGAATGCAGAAAAACCGCATTCTGGTCATAAATCCCGGCTCGACCTCGACAAAAATAGCTCTATTCCGGGGAGACGAAGATGGTGTGGAGGATGTCTTCACCCGAACGATCGAACACCAGCAGCAGGAGCTGGAGAAATTTGAGACAGTTACAGATCAGAGTGATCTGAGGCTGAACTATATAACCGAGTTCATGGAAAGTACCGATGTCGAGCTCTCCTCGCTGGCAGCTGTTGTGGGCAGAGGAGGGCTGCTCAAGCCGATAACCGGTGGAACCTATCGGGTCAATGATAAGATGCTGGAAGATCTGGAAAAAGGGCTGCAGGGTGAACACGCCAGCAATCTGGGGGGGTTGCTGGCCTATTCCCTGGCCCGTAAAGCTGAGGCTGAGTCCTTCATAGTAGACCCCGTTGTCGTCGATGAGATGGAACCGGTGGCCAAAATTTCCGGCCTGCCCGAACTGGAGAGAAGGAGCATATTCCACGCTCTCAATCAGAAGGCCGTGGCCCGCAAATATGCCCAAAGCCAGAATAAAAGCTACGATGAGATAACGGTTATCGTGGTCCATCTGGGCGGCGGCATCTCAGTGGGCTTACACCATGAGGGCAGTGTAATAGATGTCAACAATGCCCTCTCAGGTGAGGGGCCTTTTTCTCCCAACCGGGCCGGAACACTGCCCGCACTGGATCTGGCCATGTACTGCTATGAGGATGATGTTGATTATTCCCAACTGAAGAGAAAACTCCTCAAGGAAGGTGGAGTTGCCGGCTATCTGGGTACAAATGACATGCGGGAGGTGGAAAAAAGGGCGGAAGAGGACGATGAAGCCCGCCTTGTTTTCCGGGCCATGACCTACCAGGTGGCCAAGGAGATAGGTTCGCTGGCCCCGGCAGCACCGGAGAGACCGGAGGCCGTTCTGCTCACGGGTGGAATAGCCCACTCGGAGCAATTTGTCGACAGTGTCAGCGACAGAGTGGAATTCATAGCCCCCGTTCACACCTATCCGGGCGAGGAGGAACTTGCCGCTCTGGCCTCTGGAGCCAACAGGGTGCTGACAGGTCAGGAAGAAGCAAAAATCTATGAATAAATACACCTTAAGGAGGATATACAGCCGTGGAAGATAAAAAGGTCGTCATCGATGATGAATGCTGCAAGGGTTGTGGTCTCTGCCCCGAGGTCTGTCCTGTGGATATAATTCACCAGGCTGATGAGCGCATCAACAGCCAGGGCTATCATCCAGCCGAAGTGGCGGACGAAGATCAGGAGACCTGCATCAGCTGCACACAGTGCTATCAGATCTGTCCCGATGTATGTATAACTGTCTATGAGGAATAATAAAAATAAAAGGAGGCCTGTGTCATGCCAGAAAAGGTTTTGATGAAAGGAAATGAAGCAGTTGCGGAAGCAGCCATAAAGGCGGGCTGTCGTTACTTTTTCGGCTACCCCATAACACCCCAGAATGATATACCGGAATATATGTCCCGGCGCATGCCCGAAGTGGGAGGCGAATTTCTGCAGGCGGAGAGTGAGGTAGCCGCCAGCAACATGGTCTACGGTGCC
Organism: uncultured Halanaerobiaceae bacterium; assembly: GCA_964462585.1. Lineage (GTDB taxonomy): Bacteria > Bacillota > Halanaerobiia > Halanaerobiales > Halarsenatibacteraceae > Halarsenatibacter. The sequence goes on along the minus strand of CAYXAK010000024.1, from coordinate 2,378 downwards.
GCCGGAGCAGGTGCCAGAGTTATGACCTCCTCTTCCAGTCCGGGTATCAGCCTCAAAGCGGAGGGCATATCATATATAGTAGGAGCCGAGCTGCCCGCAGTTATAGTCAATATCATGCGGGGCGGGCCCGGTCTGGGAGGCATTCAGCCCTCACAGGCTGATTATTTCCAGGCCACAAAGGGGATGGCCCACGGTGATATAAGGCTCGGTGTGCTGGCCCCATATTCCGTACAGGAGCTTGTAGATCTAACCTATGTTGCTTTCGAGATGGCCGATAAATACAGAAATCCCATGCTGATATTGGGTGACGGTATGATCGGTCAGATGATGGAACCCGTGGAGTTCAAAAAGGAAGTGGATCCCGATGAGCTGCCGGAAAAAGAGTGGGCCACCGACGGCAGCCCCGGCCGGGAGAGAAACAAGCTCACCTCGCTGGCTCTGGATGCCAAGGTACTGGAGGATCTCAATCTGAAAATCAAAGATAAGTACGACAGGATGAGAGAAGAGGAAGTGAGATATGATGAATACAGGCTGGATGATGCCGAGATAGCCGTTGTGGCCTTCGGCACCACCGCCCGCATCTGCATAAGCGCCATAGATGAATTGAGAAAAGAGGGAGTTAAGGTGGGTCTGCTCAGACCGATATCGCTCTTCCCCTTCCCCTCCGATCCCATCGCCGATCTCTGCGGTGAAGTCGATCAGATACTGACAGTGGAGATGAATACAGGTCAGATGGTGGAGGATGTGCGCATGGCAGTATCCGGCCGCTGTCCGGTTGAATTCTACGGGCGCACGGGTGGCGTGGTACCGAGCATAGAAGAGATCAAAGAAAAAATCCTGGAAATGAGAGGTGATAAATGATGGAAAAGATAGCTTCCTATCCCGATGCCCTGACAGATAAGACCTTTCATTACTGTCCGGGCTGCACACACGGCATAACCCACCGCCAGGTGGCCGAGGTGATAGATGAGCTGGAGATCAGAGAGGAGACAATAGGTGTGGCACCTGTGGGCTGTTCGGTGCTGGCCTATGAATACTTTGACTGCGATTTCCAGGAAGCCTCACACGGCCGGGCTCCGGCTGTCGGCACCGGCATAAAAAGGGTCCATCCCGATAAGACCGTTTTCACCTATCAGGGAGACGGTGATCTGGCCTCTATCGGTACGGCCGAGATCGTGCATGCGGCCAACCGGGGCGAGAATATCACCACCATCTTCATAAACAACGCCATCTACGGCATGACAGGCGGTCAGATGGCGCCGACCACACTGGAAGACCAGAAGACGACCACCTCACCCTACGGGCGCGATCTGAAAAAAGCCGGCAATCCCATCAAGGTGACAGAGATGCTGAGCGAGCTCGACGGTCCGGCCTATCTGGCCCGGGTATCGATGCATGATACCAAGCATATACGCCAGGCCAAAAAAGCTCTCAAAAAGGCCTTTAAAGCCCAGCACCAAAAAGCCGGTTTTGCCATGGTTGAGGTTGTCTCAACCTGTCCCACCAACTGGGGCATGAGCCCCTCTGATGCCATGGAATGGCTGGAAGAGAATATGCTGCCCAAGTATGAGCTGGGCGAATTCGTCGACGAAGTGGAGGTGGAGTAAATGAAAGAAGAAGTAATCATGGCCGGTTTCGGCGGCCAGGGAGTGATGTCCATAGGTCAGCTGCTCTCCTATGCCGGCATGAAAGAGGAGAAGGAGGTCTCCTGGATGCCCTCCTATGGTCCCGAGATGAGGGGAGGCACGGCCAACTGTACGGTTATCGTCAGCGATGAGATGATACCCTCTCCCCTGACAGATCACCCCAACTCCACCATAGTCATGAACCGCCCCTCACAGGATAAATTTGCTCCTAAAGTCAAGGAGGGTGGACTTGTCGTCACCAACTCCTCGCTCATAGATGCTGAGATCGAGAGGAACGATATCGATGTTATAAAAGTTCCCGCCAATGAGATAGCCGATGAGATCGGCAGCAGCCGCATTGCCAATATGGTCATGCTGGGTGCCTATCTGGCCCGAAAGGGCACGGTCTCTCTCGATACAGTGAAAGAGAGTCTGGAAAATGTGCTGCCCAAAAGACGCCATGATCTCATTCCCATGAACAAAGAGGCCCTTGACAGGGGTTTTGAGCTGGGACAGTGAGATGGATCATTCCGTCAGAGAGCTCCCGCGGAGGTCAGACCTCCGTCCGGGGGCTCTTTTTATTTCTGAGGTGAAGCCAGGCAGGATATCGCTTTCTGATCGCTAATTAATATATGAGCAGGAATTGGAGGAGAGGTTCATCGATATTTAAAAACATAAAAATCTTTTGCGGCAGCGATAAAAAATGCCGGTAAGATAAAGGACGGGTGAGCTGCAGTCATGAAAAGCAGTCAG
>CAYXAK010000023.1:5929-25645 GCA_964462585.1 uncultured Halanaerobiaceae bacterium | reverse complement strand
CAGATGGCTGGGCTCCTGACGCCGCTTCGGCCAAAGATCTAGTCCAGGATATGGTCTCATAAAAAGGTGGGGGGAATATAAAATGAAAAAAGCGAGCTACAAAACCATAGATGGTGTCAAAATGGAGGTGCTCTCCGAAGACCAGATCGAAAGAATTCTGGAAGCATCTATGGAGATACTGGAAAGAACCGGTGTTGTCTATCACGATCAGGAATCCATAGATATCATGAAGGATGCAGGCTGTTATGTTGAAGGCGATAATGTCCGCATCCCCTCTCGCCTGGTGGAGGAGGCCATCAGAACCGCTCCCGGCAAGGTCACGCTGAGTGACAGCCGCAGCAAGGAGCGGGTTATGGAGCTGACGGGCAATAACGCCTATTTTGGCACTGGCTCAGACACCCCTCACTTCCGGGATCCCCGCACTGAAGAGAGGGTGACAGCCAGCAAGGAAACGGTGGCCATGGCCACCAAGACCATCGATGCCCTGGAAAATCTGGATTTTGTCATGTCACTGGGGATAGTCCAGGATGTGCCCCAGCCCGTCTATGACAGGCATCAGTTCCAGGCCATGGTAGAAAACTCCTCCAAACCGATAGTCATCACCGCCAATGATGTGCAGGGATATGCCGATATAATTGAGATGTGCGAGGTAATAGCCGGCGGCGAGGCCGAGCTGAGGGAAAATCCCTTTATGACACTCTATGCAGAACCGATCTCACCCCTGCAGCACGCTGAAGATGCAGCTCAGAAGCTGGTTCTGGCCGGCAAAAAATCGCTGCCCGTTGTCTACACCCCCTGCATAATGGCCGGAGGAACCGTGCCCGCCACAATGGCCGGAGCTATGGCCACAGGGCTGGCTGAAAGTCTCAGCGGTCTGGTGCTCAATCAGCAGACCAACCGCGGCAACCCCTTCATCATGGGCGGGGTTTTCACGATAATGGATATGAATACCACCATATTCTCCTATGGTGCTCCCGAGTTCCATCTCATGCAGTCCGCACTGGGTGATGTTTCCAATTATCTGGATATACCGATGTTCGGCACCTGCGGCTGCACCGATTCCAAGATAGTCGATGAGCAGGCGGCCATCGAGGACGCCCTCTCCATCGTAACCACAGCCCAGTCGGGGGCAAATCTAAATCACGATGTTGGTTATATAGAACACGGCAACTGTGCCTCACTGGAAAATCTGGCTATCAGCGATGATCTGATCGGCTTTGCCCGACGCATAGTGCGCGGTATCGATGTGACACCGGAAAAGCTGGCCAATGATGTAATAGATGAAGTAGGTCCGGGCGGACATTTCCTGGGCGAAGAGCACACCCGCAAGCACTTCCAGGAGGAGACCTGGTATCCGGATCTATTTGAGAGAAAGTTCTATGATAACTGGAAGGCAGAGGGAGAGAAAACGCTCTATGACAGGGCCCATGAGAAAGTGCTCGACATACTGGAAAACTATGAGCCCGAACCGCTGCCTGATGCGGTAAGCCGCAGGTTGAATGAGATAATACAGCGGGCCGAGGATGAGGTGCTGTAACAGATCTGTTCTGATGGGAGTTCACTGAAGGCATAAAATTAAAAGGGAGCCCCTCAGTTCAGCTGATGGGGCTCCCTCAAGCATAAAATTTTTTAATTTATTTCGGACAGGGGAGGACAGATAATGGCTGAACTGGCTCTGGGAATAGATACTGGAGGAACTTTTACTGACGGTGTAGTAATAGATGTGGATGAGGAGGAGATTTTAAACTCGACCAAAACCCTGACCACCCGAGAGGATCTGACGGCCGCCATAGAGAACTGCCTCGATAATTTAACTGCGAGTGAGGAGGTGAGAGGTGAGGATATTAAGCTTGTTTCCCTTTCCACCACACTGGCCACAAATGCCATAGTGGAAGGTCAGGGGGCGGCGGTGGGAGCACTGCTGCTGGGATTTGAACCTGATGAAACCCTGCCTGCGGACGAGGAGATCAGTGTGGCCGGTGGCTGCACCATCAAGGGAGAGATAAAAGAGGAGATAGATCCCGCTGAGATCAGAGCTGCAGCACGTGATATGGCCGGCAGTGTCGATGCTTTTGCTGTCTGCGGTTATCTCAGTGTGCGCAACCCCGCTCAGGAGAAAGAAGCAGCGGAGATAATCAGGGAGGAGACAGGCTGCCCGGTGGTGGCAGCCCACCAGCTGACAAGCGATCTGGGCTTTCAGGAGAGGGCTGTAACGGCTGTTTTCAATGCCCGGCTTCTGCCTCTGATAACCGAGCTGATAGATAGTGTGGACAGGCTCATCGCTGAAAGAGATATAAATGCACCCGTGATGGTGGTGCGGGGAGATGGCAGCCTGATCAGCACCGAGGAGGCCAGAAAGCGGCCGGTGGAGACCTCACTCTCGGGACCTGCAGCCAGTGTAGTCGGGGCCCGCCATCTCGCCGGCATAGAGGACGGCGTGATCATAGATATGGGCGGTACCACCACCGATCTGGCCCTGCTGCAGGAGGGAAGCCCCCGCATAAACCCCAGGGGCGCCAGGGTCGGAGGCTGGCTGACAAGAGTCAAGGCTGCCGATATAACGACCATCGGTCTGGGCGGTGACAGCCTGGTTAAGATCACAACTGATAGTGAGCTCAGGCTGGGGCCGCAGAGGGTTTTTCCCCTCAGCTGGGCTGTGGATAAATACCCCCATCTGCTGCAGGAGCTGAGGAGAATTGAGGAGAGAGAGCCCTATACCTACGGCTATCAGCCGGTATCAGCGCTGGTATTTCTGGCAGAACCGGAGAGGATGGAGCTGAATTCCCGCCAGAAGGAGATGGTCGATATATTGAGGGATAAGCCCCATACCATCTGGCAGCTGGGGCGGATTCTGGATCGGGATCCGGAGATACTGCCCTGGGAAAAGCTGGTGAAGGTGGGGTGTCTGCACAGGGCTTCACTAACACCCACTGATGTTCTGCACAGCCGGGGCGATTTTACCCGCTGGAATGCTGAAGCTGCCGATATTGCCCTGCAGGTTATGGCCAGAAGGGGCGGCGTTGCCCCCTCAGATCTGATAGTGAAAATATTAACAAGTATTCATGGGAGGATTGCAGCTCTCGTTATAGAATCTATTATCAGCAAGGAAGCAGAGAATCTGGATTTTTCCACGGCTGAGATGGAACATATGGTGAAAAGACTGCTGGCGGATGATGAGAACGAACTGCTGAGCACGCTCTGCCGGCTGGAGGTTCCCCTTGTCGGTGTGGGGGCCCCTGTTCATTCATATTTTCCGGCTGTGGCAGAGAAGCTCAATGCCGACCTCAGACTTCCACCCGCCTCCGAGGTTGCCAATGCTGTGGGCACTGTCATGGGCAAGATTATCGAGAGAGCTTCTATTATCATCAGACCTGATGAGAAAAATGTCGGCTATCTGATCCACACCCCCGAGGATAAACTTCACTTCAAGGAGTATGAAGAGGCGGTGGAGGAAGCCATTGAGCTCGGACTGAAATATATCCGCCACAGGGCGGAGAAATCAGGAGGAAAAGACGTCAGTGTCGATTATGAACGGGATGATGTCTATGGCCGCATAGCCGGCCGCCAGAGGGAAGAGGGGCTGTTTCTGGAGACCAGACTGGATTTTTCAGCTGTGGGACGCCCCTGGAATGAGGATGGAGAGAACGGTTAACCGGAGATTTTCGCCTGGCAAAAAGACCACTCTGCTTTACCGGAAGGGGAGAAGAAAATGTCAAGAATTGGAGTTATCGGTGGAGGCATCGCCGGCTGCACTGTGGCCGCGGAGCTGGCTGAAGCCGGTGAAGAAGTTCTGCTTGTGGAAAAGGATGGTGAACTGGGAGGAAACATCAAGAATTTTGGCTGCAAGGCCACCGACAGCTGCACAAAATGCAATATGTGCCTTGTGGACAGCATATTCAACCAGGTGAGCGAGAGCGGGAGCATAGAGACCCGTTTCAATACCACCGTGCGCGATTGTCTTGATCAGGGTGATAACTACAGCCTGGTCGTGGAGGATGAGTACGGTGAGAAGCAGGTGCAGGATCTCTCCGAGATAGTTGTGGCCACAGGCTATACCCGCTGGTCTCAGCTGGAGACGGGAACACCGGAGATATTCTCCGATGAGCGCATAGTCTGGGCCAGTGATTTTGAGGATATGCTGGAGGGAAGAAGGGATCAGCTCAGCGGCCGCTCGCTGGAGATGGAGCTGGGCTATCAGCCCGATTCGGCCGTGTTTTTGCAGTGCAATGGTTCCCGCAGCCTCCAGGAAAAAGCCCGCTACTGCTCACGCGTCTGCTGTGGTTATAATTACAGGATGGCCCAGGTTCTCAGGCACAGCTTTCCCGAGATGGATCTGAGCATATTCTTCATCGACATGCAGGAGGCAGGCTTTTTGGTCGAGCTCTCCTTTGCCGATCTGGAGGAAGAGGAGATCGATTATTACAACTGCAAGCCCCTGCGCATAGAGAGAGAGGACGAGGGGCTCGTCCTTCATTATGAGGACCAGAAACAGGGACAGATGGAAACGATCAAGACCGATATGCTGGTCCTGTCCGAGGGCATACACCACAATGATGAGAACGAACGCTGGGCCCGGATATTCAATCTGCAGCAGGATGATGATGGATTTTTGAGACCGATCTGGCCCGAGGAGGAAGCAGGAATCTATCTGGCAGGTACGGTGACCAGTCCTGGCGACAGTGCTGCTACCATAACGCAAAGCCGCGAGGTTGCCAGCCGCATAATCAATAACAGAGCATTAACTTAAACAGTCCTTACAGGAGGCCAAAAGGAGGTAATCTGATGTCAGGGTCACAGAACCAGTATGATGTAGTCTATATCGGTCAACCCCTGGAAGATGACAGCCTGAATTTCACCAGCATCGAGCCTGAAAATCTGGCCGGGTGCCGGGGGGAGATCGGCGATTTTACCCTTAAGCTGACAGCCGGGGGTGAGGAGGCCGAAAACAAACTCAGTGCGGCCAGTATAGTCATAAACCTTCCCTACAGGGAGGAACTGCCCCTGGAAGAGGCGGATTCACTCAGCGGAGATCTCAGCCACCTGCTGGAGGATGGGAGCGAGAAACCGCTGATAATCATCCAGGATTATCCGGATCTTTCTCCTGCCGCCGTGAGCAAATGGGGGCTTGAAGCTGCGCTAAAAGCCCGGGAGAACTCCGAACAGCGGGATATATATTACTTCTATAAAGCGATGCGCTTTATGGAGGAGAATGACGAGCTCTACGAGAGAGCCCGCAGCCAGGAGGTTATATTTCTCAAACACGATCTGGGAGAGCTGAGCATCGATCAAAATGGAGTTGAGTATAAGCGTGAGGATATTGAGCTGGAGCTGGAGGGAGATCTAGTTATAGCCCCCAGGCTCAGACCGGCTCAGGGCACGGAAGAACTGGCCAAAAAGCTCAACATTGAGCAGGATGAAAAGGGCTATCTGCAGAAGAAAAACGTCTATCTGCAGCCGACTCTGAGCGGGAAGCGCGGTGTCTATGTGCTGGCAGGTGCCCGCGGCCCCAACGCCCTCACCTACCAGGAGGAAGAGATATCCTATACACTGACTGAGCTGAAGAGAAATCTCAGAGGTGTAGAGGAGATAGATGATGAGGAGCGAGAGATAGATGATCAAAAATGTATCGTCTGCTATACATGTCAGCGGGTCTGCCCGCATGGGGCGGTCCAGCGTGACGATGAGCTCAATTCCATGACCATCATGGATAAGGCCTGTCAGGGCTGCAATCTCTGTATCAGCCGCTGTCCGGCCGGAGCTATAACCCGCAGTGGAGAAGAGGAAAGGGAGTTAAGCGCCGGGACACAGGTTATAATCTGTGAAAATTCAGCTTCCATAGCCCGGGACAAGGCCGAGAGCGATCCGCTTCAGGGCCTGGAGGTTGAGGAAGTTCCCTGTGTGAGCACCGTCAAGAGGGAGAATATATTCAGCCGGCTGGCCGCCGGTGAGAGCGAAGTGCTCGTGCTGGGCTGTATTTCCGAAGCCTGCAAGCACCTCACAGGACATGACCGCTGTGAACAGGTGATAGAGAAGGCCAAAGAGGATATGCAGAAGCTGGATCTCGATGATTCCCGCCTGCAGTATCACAGACTTTCTCCCCGCATGGCCCAGGATCTCAGCACTTTTTTACAGGAGTGGAAGGGGGAAGTTAGCACATGATTGTCGGTAAGCGCAAGGACATTGAAGATATCAAGGATATGCTGCCAGAGGATATGGACGATCTCCTGATTGTGGGCTGTGGCACCTGTGTGACCGTCAGCCTGGACGGAGGCGAGAGGGAGGCAAAATCCCTCCGGGATCTCCTCACACTCTATTACAGCGAAAATGGCAGTGAGGTCGATATAACCGCAGATGCCATCAAACGCCAGTGTGATGATGAATTTATCGATGAGATAGAGAACGAAATCGGAGAGAACGATGTCGTCCTCTCACTTGCCTGCGGTGTGGGGGTTCAGCATCTGGCCATCCGCTTTCCGGAACAGGTGATTCTGCCCGGTCTGAACACCACCTTTTACGGGCGCACCAGCGCCACAGGTGAATGGGAGGAGATGTGCCACGGCTGTGGTGAGTGTGTTCTCGATCGCTTCGCCGGAGTCTGCCCTGTGGCCCGCTGCTCTAAAAGCCTCTTAAATGGACCCTGTGGCGGCTCCGAGGACGGCAAATGTGAGGTTGACGACGATATAGATTGTGGCTGGGAGCTTATCTATGAGCGCGCCAGTGAACTGGATATGCTGGACAGGCTGCTGGAATATGAGCCGCCAAAGGACTGGACCACATATCGTGATGGTGGAGTGCGCAGCCACAAAAATCCGGAATTCTTCGGCTCGGGAGGAGAATAGTAGATGGCAGAATACATCTCCAAACTGCATAAGCTCTTAGAGGAAGATCACTTTGTTGTCTGCAGCGAGATGGGTCCGCCCATCGGAGCTGACCCGGAATTTATCAGGGATAAATGTGAGGATCTGAAGGGATATGTGGATGCCGTCAATGTGACCGATAACCAGACGGCTATAGTGCGCATGTCCAGCATCAGCGCCTCCAAAATAGCTATGGAAGAGGGCCTGGAGATGATCGTACAGGCCACAGGACGAGACCGCAACCGCATCGGTATCCAGAGCGATCTGCTGGGGGCCAGTGCCCTCGGACTGCGCAATGTTCTCTGCCTCACCGGTGATCATCAGAGCTTCGGCAAGGATGAGGGATCCAAGAATGTCTTCGATATGGATTCGGTCAGCATCATCAGCGCTGCCCATGATATGGTCCATGAGGGTGAGCTGGTCAGCGGTGATGAACTGAGGACACCTCCCAAGCTCTATCTGGGCGGTGCCCATAACCCCTTTGCCGAACCTTTTGAGATGCATATGCTGAAGCTGCGCAAAAAGATAAAGTCCGGCATGCAGTTCATCCAGACCCAGGCCATCTACAACCTGGAAAAGTTTGATATGTGGATGGAAGAGATGCGCAGCCAGGGCCTGCACGAGGAGACACATATCATAGCAGGTATACTTCCCACAAAATCCGAATTTGCCCTCAAATATATGAAAAATGATGTGCCGGGCATGGATGTGCCCGACGAGCTGATAGAGCGCGTGGCCAATGCCGATGATAAAGAACAGGAAGGTGTGGACATCACAGTTGAGATCATCGAACACGTCAAACAGCACGAAGGGGTGAAGGGAATTCACCTCATGCCGGTGGGCTGGGAAGAAATAACACCGGTGGTAGTAGAAGAAGCAGATCTCTATCCCCGACCGGAGGTGGAAGTTGATAATGAATAGTGAATTCAAACGCACCGTCAAATCCAGACCTGGAGGAGAAAACCTCTCACTCTGTTTCAGCTGTGGCAGCTGTACGGGCACATGTCCTGTCAGCGAACAGCGGGAGAGCTTTAATCCCCGCCTGATAATAAAGAAGGCGCTTCTGGGTTTTGAGGAGGAGATACTTAAAGGTGAAGAGATCTGGCACTGCATCCAGTGCCGCCGCTGTGTCTCCGCCTGCCCCCAGAATGTCCGTTTTGCCGATATTGTAAGGGTTCTGCGCCGTCTGGCAGTTGAGGAAGGTTATTATGATGAGGAGCTGGAGGATGAGCTGGATGAATTCGACCGTGATATACTCAGATATCGCATCAACAGCGTGGAAAAAGCTTTAGAAGATGGCGATCTGAGCGACTATACTCTGGAAGAGACTGGTGGTGAATAAGATATGCCCGATCCCGTTATAGTAGTAGGCGGCGGTATTGCTGGTATACAGGCAGCTACAGATCTGGCCGAGATGGGAGTTCCGGTATATCTGGTGGAGAGCAGTCCCAGCCTGGGGGGAAGAATGGCCCAGCTTGACAAGACATTCCCCACCAACGACTGTTCCACCTGCATTCTAGCTCCCAAGATAACCGACTGTTACACACATGAAAATGTTACCACCTATACCATGACAGAGCTCGTCAATCTGAGCGGTGAGCCCGGCGATTTTCAGGTCAAGCTCAGAAAAAAACCCCGCTTCGTCGATGAGGAAAAATGCACCGGCTGTGGAGACTGCTTCGATAAATGTCCTGTAAGTGTCACCGATGAATACAATATGGAGCTGGATGAATTCGGTGCCATCCATCAGTACAGGCCGCAGTCTGTGCCCAATGTGGCCGTCATAGACGGCGAGAACTGCCGCATGATCCAGGAGGACAAATGCGGTGTCTGTGAGAAGGTCTGCAGCTTCGATGCCGTGGATTACGAGCAGAAGGAGAGGAATTTCACGGTTAGAGCGGCTTCCGTCATCTTTGCAGCCGGCTATGAATCCTTTGAGTCCAATGTGGTCGATGAATATCGCTATGGAGAACACCCCAATGTGGTCACAAGTCTGGAGTATGAGAGGATACTCAATGCCTCAGGTCCCACAGACGGTCACATAGTGCGTCCTTCCGATGGAGAAGAGGCGGAAAGGATCGCCTTCATACACTGCACCGGCTCCCGGGACAGGCGCAGTGATCACAATTACTGCTCATCGGTCTGCTGTATGTACTCCATAAAACATGCCTTCATAACCAGAGAGCACCGGGAGAACACCGAGGTCGATCTTTTCTATATGGACATAAGGGCTTTCAGCAAGGGCTTTGAGCGCTATTTCAATCGTGCCCAGGATGCTGACGGCATCAATTTCATCCGCTCCCGTGTAGCCGAGATCGAGGAGGGAGAGAATCCCGGAGATCTCAGGCTGAAGGTCACAGATGGTGATGATGGTTTCAGTGCACCTGAATATGATATGGTGGTGCTGGCCAGCGGTTTAAAGCCCTCACAGCAGGTGAAGGATAAGCTGCAGAATCTCAAGGTGCGCACCGACAAATACGGCTTTGCCGCCGGCGATGAATTCGATCCCCTGGCCACCAGCCGTGAGGGAATATACACCTGTGGTGTGGTAAATGGCCCCAAGGATATACCGGAATCTGTCATGGGAGCCAGCGGTTCAGCAGCTCTGGCCGCACGCCATGCCGCTCTGGATGTGAAGGAGCTCGGCTTTGAAGAGGCCAAAATCAAAGAGGATAGAATAGTGGAGAACGAGAGGACGCGGATCGGCGTCTTCGTCTGCCACTGTGGCACAAATATAGCCGGTGTTATCGACGTGGAGGAGGTGGCCGAGAGAGCGGCCGAGATCCCCTTTGTCGAACACTCCGAGGATGTCGTCTATCTCTGCTCCTCAGACAGCCAGGATCTGATTGCGGACAGGATAGAGGAGCACAACCTCAACCGGGTGGTCATAGCCTCCTGCACACCCCGCACTCATGAACCGCTCTTCCGCGATGCGGTGGAGCGCAGCGGTCTCAACCCCTACCTGATGGAGATGACCAATATCCGCGATCAGGGTTCCTGGGTGCACAAGGAGGAGCCGGAGAAAGCCACCTGGAAGGCTTTTGAGCTGATAAAGGCCACGGTATCATCGGTCAAGAACGCCCTGCCCCTGCAGAGGGGTGAGGTCGATAATATCACCCGCGGCCTGGTTGTCGGCGGCGGTGTCAGCGGCATGACCTCGGCCCTGGAGCTGGCCCGTCTGGGTTTCCCCGTCTCACTGGTGGAGAAAGAAGAGGAGCTGGGAGGACATGCCAACAAGCTCAAACACTCGCTTGAGGACAGACCGGTAGCTCCCCATATCCAGGAACTGGAGGAAGAGGTCAGGGAGAACGAGCTGATAGACCTCTACTGCGGCTATGAGCTGGAGGATATCTCCGGCTTTGTCGGCAACTTTCAGCTGGAACTGAAACCACCCCGTCCCGAGGGTGCTCGCTCGGATGATGGGGAAGATGAACTCATAGAGGTCGAGGGTGGCACCGTGGTCGTGGCCACCGGAGGTGAAGAGCTGAAACCCGAGGAATACAGCTACAAATCCAGCGAGAGCGTTGTGACCCAGCTGGAGCTGGAAGAGGAGCTAAAAGAGGATGATTTCCAGGCTGACAGCATATATATGATACAGTGTGTGGGCTCACGTGAGGAAGAAAGACCCTACTGCAGCCGCATCTGCTGCAGCCAGGCCCTGCGCAATGCCATAAATATCAAGGAGAGAAATCCTGAGACCGATATAACGATACTGTACCGGGAGATGAGAAGTTACGGTTTTTACGAAGATCTCTACCGCCGGGCCCGTAAACTCGGCGTCAACTTCACCCGCTACAGCGAGGATGACAAACCTCAGGTGAGCGCTTCAGAGGAAAGAGTCAGGGTGAGCTATAGTGAGCCTCTCAGCGATAAGGAGATAGAGGATGAGGCTGATCTGCTGGTTTTAGCTCCTGCCATACTGCCCGGAGAGGATAATGCGGAGATAAGCCAGATGCTGAAAACGCCCCTGAACGAGGATGACTTTTTCCTGGAGGCTCACGTCAAGCTGAGACCGGTCGATTCGGCTACAGACGGAATTTTTCTCACAGGACTCGCACACGGCCCCAAAAACCTGAGTGAATCAATATCACAGAGCAGAGCTGCTGCAGGCAGAGCTGCCTCCATTCTGGCCCGGGAATATCTGCTGACAGAGGCCATGGTGGCCGATGTCGATGAAAGCCTGTGCATAGGATGTGGAGACTGTGAGCGCGTCTGTGTCTACAAGGCCATCGAGGTAGATCCCGAAGAGGATGTGGCCAAGGTCAATCAGGTCCTCTGCAAGGGGTGTGGAAACTGCACGGGAGTCTGCCGCCCCCATGCGGTGGATCTCAAAGGATTCAGCAATGCCAAACTGATCGATGAAATAGATGCACTTCTCAGCGATGAGGCCGAGGTCGGCGAAGCGGTCGAGACAGGAGGGATGTAAATGAAGACAGAAGAAAAGGAGATGGAGAGCACAGAAGCCACCGCAGAAGATGATGTATTTGAACCGAAAATAGTGGCCTTTCTCTGCAACTGGTGCAGCTATGCAGCAGCAGACCTGGCCGGGAGCAGCCGTCTGCAGTATCCCTCCAATATCAGAGCGGTGAGAATACCCTGCACCGGCAGGCTCAACCCCCTGCTCGTGATCAAGACGCTGGAAAAAGGCGCAGATGGTGTCCTGGTTTCGGGCTGTCATCCGGGTGACTGTCACTATATCGACGGCAACTACTACGCCCGGCGCAGATTCACCATGCTCAAGGATATGCTGGAATTTGCCGGTGTGGAGCCCGAGAGATTGAACTTCACCTGGTGCTCTGCTGCAGAGGGGCGCAGATTTGCAGATATAGTTAGCAGAGTCGTGGAAAGAGTCGAGAGTGTTGGGCCCTGGCAGGGCTTTGTAGATGAAGAGGAAATCACAGAAGCTGATAGGGTGGGTGAGATAGAATATGACGAATTTCTATGAAGAAGTGACCGCTGAGATCAAAGAGACAGCGGCCGAAGTTATGGATAATGAGGAGGTCGAACATCTGATAGGTTTTGCCCGGGGCAGATTCTCAGATCTGGTCGAGCCGGCCTTTATCTCCACAGCCGGGGGGGCGGAGGAGCTCTGTTTTACACCTGAAGCTGCTCCCATGCTCTCCAAATATGTCCTCGATTATCATCCTGCCCGTCAGGCCGTGGTGGCCAAGCCCTGTGACAGCAGGGCCCTGGCATATTATATGTCCGAGGATATAATCGAGAGGGATGATGTGGTCATAATTGGCATAAACGGCTGTGAAGGTATTGAGGGCAACACCGCCTGTGATGAGTGCGATACCCGCAATCCGGTCATCTCTGATTACACGGTGGGTGAGCCGATCAGCGAGGAAGAAATTGAGTCCGAACTTGAGGATGTGGATTATCTGCTGGAGAATATGAGTTCGGATGAGAGGCAGGAGCACTACCAGCAGGAGTTTTCCCGCTGCACACAGTGTTATGCCTGCCGTGATGCCTGTCCGGTCTGTTACTGTGATCACTGCTTTGTGGAGAGCAATCAGCCTCAATGGCTGCAGGAAGGAAGCGATACCGAGAACGATATGATCTTTCACCTGATGCGAACCATGCATATGCCGGGCAGATGTGTCAACTGCGGTGCCTGTGAGATGGCCTGTCCCGAGGGGATAGAGATGAGGTCACTGACCACACATCTCTATCACCGGGCCAAAGAGCTCTACGATTATCGGCCGGGGATGGCACCTGACCAGCTGACACTATATTCAGATTACGATAAAGAAGACAGCGAACCTGGTTTTCTGGATTAGGAGGTGAAATAAATGCTAAAAGCCTTAAATCCCCGGCAGCTGAAGAGTTTCATCGCCGATCTGCTCGAGGATTACACTGTTATTGCTCCCTTCAGAGTCAGACAGGGCAGTGAAAAAAAGGTTCTCTACCGGGAGGTGCAGTCCCCGGAGGAGATAGAGGCCATATATCTCAGAGAACAGCCCGATGCCTCTCCCAAGGAATATTATATGCCCCGTGATGACAGGCTGGGCCGGGAGATCAAAGGCCCTGATTACACACCACAGGACTGGGAGGATAAGCCCCGGCTGTTTCTGGGTGTTAGAAGCTGCGATATCGAGGGGATCAAGCTCTTCGATGATGTTTTTCTGGCCGAAGATTATCTCGATCCTTTCTATCAGTCCAGGCGGGAAAACAGCCTGATAGTGGGCTATTCCTGCCAGAGCCCCGCAGCCAATTCCTTCTGTCAGGAGCTGGATATCGATCCCGTAGAAAATGAAGATGTTCCCGTATATCTGCTGGAATCCGGGGGTTCATACTATTTGAATATAGATGAGGATGGTGTGGATGAAGAATTTCTGCAGAGGGCGGAGGAACTGCCTGCCGCCGAGATATCCTGGCAGGAGCTGGTATCCTCCCGCCGGGAGGAATTTGATTCCGAAAGTGAATTTAGCCTCGATTATGATCTCCCCTATCCCGAAGATGAGATATTCGAGGCCGTGGACTGGGAAAAGCCCACCGCCAGCTGTCTGGGCTGCGGTGTCTGCACATTTTACTGTCCCACCTGCTTTTGCTTTAAATTCTTCTGGGAGGGTGTGGAGAAGAGCAGGGCCTGGGATTCCTGTATGTTCTCGCTCTTCACAGCACATGCCTCAGGGCACAATCCCCGGGAGGAACAGGACCAGCGCTGGAGACAGCGTCTCATGCATAAATTTTCCTACCATCCCCACCACTACGACGGTTCACCCGGGTGTGTGGGCTGTGGGCGCTGTGTGCAGAAATGTCCTGTCAATCTCGATATACGCAGTGTGCTGGACGAGGTTGAGACCACGCTGGCCGAGAAAGGAGGTAAATAGTTGAAGACGGAAAATTATATGCCCCACCGGGCGGAGATAGTGGATATAATTCAGGAGACGGGTAAAAACCTAAATATCAAAACATTTCACCTGCGTCTGCAGGATGATGACAAAAATGTTCTGGAATTTGAGCCCGGCCAGTTTCTGATGCTTACTGCCTATGGTGTGGGAGAGGCTCCCTATGGTTTTGCCTCCTCACCGGTTAATGACGAATATATAAAGGTCTCGGTCAAAAAGGTGGGTAAGGTCACCACAGCCCTGCATGATATGAAGGAGGGCGATGTGGTGGGGGTCCGCGGACCCTACGGCAACAGCTTTCCGGTGGAGAAAACCCGGGGCAGGAATATTGTCTTCATAGGCGGTGGTATCGGTGTTGCTCCCCTCAGGTCTCTGATGGAGTATGTGCTCGATCCCGAACACCGCGAAGAATTTGGCCATGTTCAGATGCTGCACGGGTTCCGCTCACCTGACGATATGCTCTACACCTATGACCACAGGCGCTGGGAGGATGCTCCCAATACACTGGTCAAGTTCACGATCGATGAGCACTGTGAGGGCTGGGATGGCTGTGTTGGTTTTCCCCATAATCTCATCGAAGATGAGCTCAAATGTCCCATGGAGGATACGATATATTATACCTGCGGTCCTCCGATCATGATCAAAGCCGTCATCGACAGGCTCACCGATTTCGGCATCGAGCCGGAGAATATCATAACCACACTGGAGATGCGCATGTCCTGTGGTATGGGCAAATGCGGCAAATGCAATATCGGTCACCACTATGTCTGTCGGGATGGGCCTGTATTTAGCTACCGGCAGCTCGAGGAGATGCCGGATGAATATTAGGGGGTGAAGTTTTATGTTAAAGAGAAAGCTGGGGGGGCATGATATTTTCTCTCCTCAGGATGAGGACGCCATTCATGAGGCGACACTTGAGGTGCTGAAAGAATCCGGTGTGGAGGTTGTCTCGGAAAAGGCCAGGGAGTACTTTGATGGGGCAGGAGTTGACGTATCAGGTGGCAGAGTATATCCCGATCAGCAGGATCTGGACAAATATCTGGAGATGGCACCCGAGGAGTTTGAGATGAAGGCCCGCAATCCCCGGAACAATGTCACTGTTGGTGGAGAGAACACGGTTATGGTGCCGGGTTATGGCCCTCCCTTTGTCATGGAATATGAGGGGGAGAGAAGGGATTCCACCTTTGAGGACTACCGGAATTTCACGCGCCTGGCCCAGTGGAGCGATGTCATCGATGTGGTCGGAGGTGTGCTGGTTGAGCCCACAGATGTCCCTGACAGGATCAGGCACGGCCGTATGATGGAGGCCGCCGTAACACTGAGTGATAAGTGCCTTATGGGCAGTGCTATGGGAGCCCGGAAAGCCAGAGAGTGTCTTGATATGGCGGCCATAGTCTTTGAGGGCGAGAAATTTGTCCGGGAAAATATCGTGCTGGTCTCGCTCATAAATACCAACAGTCCCCTCCAGCTTGATGAGCGCATGACAGATGCCCTCATGGTATATTCTGAGAACAAGCAGGCCATGTGCATAGCATCTCTGGCCATGACGGGCACAACATCCCCGACCACCATGCCGGCCGCTCTCGTGCAGCAGAATGCCGAAATACTCACCGGTATACTCCTGACACAGATAATCAACCCCGGGACACCTGTCATATATGGTTCGGCCTCAAGTGTGGTGGATCTGAGGAATGCCGATCTGGCCCTGGGCAGTCCCGAGACGGCCAAGATGTTCAACGGGACGGCTCAGATGGCGAGAAGATATGGTGTTCCTTCCCGGGGTGGAGGTGCACTGACCGATTCGCTCTTCCCGGATGCCCAGGCCGGCTACGAGGCGATGATGAACATTCTCACCGGTGTTATGGGAGGATTTCAGTTCATGCTCCACTCGGCCGGGCTGCTGGAGAATTACATGTGCATGTCCTACGAAAAATTCGTCATAGACACCGAGATATGCGGCATGGTTAAAAACTATCTGGAAGGTCTGGAGGTCAATGAGGACACACTGGCATCCAGTGTCATAAATGAAGTCGGTCCCGGCGGCAATTATATCTCACATGAGCACACCTTCCAGCATATGAAGGATATGCGCCAGCCTGTTCTCAGTTCCCGCAGCAAATACTTCAGCGACCGGGAACAGCCCGATGCTGCCGCAAGAGCCCACAAAAAAGTGGGGGAAATTCTGGAGCAGTTCTCTTCTCCGGAATTGCCGGAAGGAATTGAGAAAGAACTCAAGAACTATATTAAAGGGCTGGGTGAGTGAAGTCTTCTGGAGGTCAGCCCCGGGAATTAAAAATTTCCTAAATCCAAAAATAAGGAGGAATTCGAGAAGATGAAAAGTGATATTGAAATTGCCCAGGAAGCAGAACAGGAACACATAACGAAGATAGCAGAGAAAGTGGGTCTCACTGAAGATGAGCTCGAGCTCTACGGTGACAACAAGGCTAAAGTCAATATGGACGTGCTGGAAGAGAGAGAGCTGGACAGTGACCTGGTGCTGGTTACAGCCATGACCCCCACCGCAGCCGGTGAGGGCAAGACCACCACAACCGTCGGTCTCGGTCAGGCGCTCAACCGTCTGGGAGAGAATTGTGCCATCGCCATCAGGGAACCCTCACTGGGCCCGACCATGGGCATCAAAGGCGGTGCTGCCGGTGGTGGATATTCCCAGGTAATACCAATGGAAGATATCAACCTCCACTTCACCGGAGACCTTCACGCCATAGGCGTTGCCCATAATCTGCTCTCGGCTGTTATCGACAATCACATATTCAAGGGCAATGAGCTGGGTATAAATCCCAACGATGTTCTCTTCTCCCGTGTGGTCGACATGAACGATAGAGCTCTCAGAAATATTGTGGTCGGCCTGGGCGGCTACGGCCAGCCCCGGGAAGATAACTTTATGATAACCGTTGCCTCTGAGATCATGGCCATACTCTGTCTGGCCAACAACATTAGTGAGCTCAAGGAGCGCCTGGGTGAGATTGTTGTTGGTTACAGCTTCGATGATGAACCGATCGCCGCCAAGGAGCTCAATGTACACGGAGCCATGGCTGCACTCCTCAAAGATGCCATCAAGCCCAACCTTGTGCAGACGCTTGAGAACACACCCGCCTTTGTACATGGTGGTCCCTTTGCCAATATAGCCCACGGCTGTAACAGCCTCACCGCCACCAAGATGGCCATGGCCGTGAGCGATATCACCATCACCGAGGCCGGATTCGGAGCCGATCTCGGCGCTGAGAAGTTCTTCAACATCAAATGCCGCTACGGTGATCTCAAGCCCGATGCCACTGTGCTTGTGGCCACTGCCAGAGCACTGAAGATGCACGGCGGCAAAGATGTGGACGAGCTGGAAGAAGAGGATCTGGATGCCCTGAGCGACGGCATAGAAAATCTGGAGAAGCATATAGAAAATATCCAGAAGTTCGGCACACCGATGGTTGTAGCCATCAACCGCTTCCCCCAGGACACCGAGGCCGAGCTTGCTCTCATCAGAGAGCGCTGTGAGGATATGGGTGTCAATGTTGCCCTCTCAGAGGTCTTTGCTGATGGCGGCAAAGGCGGGGAAGAGCTGGGCAAGAAGGTTCTCGATCTGGTTAAAAATGAGGAGAGCGAATTCGATTTCCTCTATGATGCCGAAAAATCCATCAAGGATAAGATAGAGACTATAGCCCGCGAGGTTTACGGTGCTGATGGAGTCGAATACAGCGATCAGGCTGAAGAGCAGATAGAGCAGTATACCGAATCAGGCTATGGAGATCTTCCCATCTGCATGGCCAAAACCCAGAACTCCATCTCCGATAAGCCAGAACTCAAAGGCAGACCCGAAGGATTCAACCTCAGCGTTCGCGAGGTAAATGTATCCGCAGGTGCCGGGTTCATCATACCGATAACAGGCCCTGTTATGACCATGCCCGGTCTGCCCAAAAGGCCCTCTGCCGAAGATATAGATATAGATGAAGATGGCAAAATAAGCGGTCTCTTCTAAAAGAGGAGATAATCAATAAAACAAAGCCAGACTGCCGGGCAGTGTCTCTGCTGCCCGGCTTTAACTATATGTGAAGATCTATGTGTTTATTTTACTGTTCACTATTCCTCCTGTGATATAATAAAACAGGCGAGCAAATATGTCGAATAAAACAACCACAATCAGCTGAAGGAGGAAATGTCAGAGATGAAGTATGAGGTTAAAGTGAGCCAGGGAGAGCACGAGGAGACGGTTACGGCAGAGGAGGGCACACCGCTGCTGGAGGCGGTCTCCAGGACTGGAATGGAGCTTGAGAGTTACTGTGGCGGCCGGGGCACCTGCGGAAAATGCAGGGCTGTGCTCAGACCGGCTCCGGCTGTGCGGGACAGGGAGAGAAAACTTCTGGAGAAGAATGAAATTGAAGAGGGCATGAGGCTTATCTGCCTGCACGGTGTCGAAGGGGATATGCAGGTGGAGATTATGGCGGGGGGCAAAATAAGCATCCTGGCCGGCGAGGAAGAGGTCAGCACCGATGTGGATAATGGCTGGCAGCGCAAATACTTCAATCCGGCACCTCCCAGCCTGGAGGATCAGCGCAGCTATCTGACCCGGCTTATATCTTCCGGCGAAATCCGGGAGGCCGCTCTGGAGGCAATTGAGGATCTTTCCCGGCGCCGCCAGGAGAAGGAGCTGGTCGGCATCAGCAGGGACGGTGAGCTGGTCCGTGTCGGCAGTGTGGGAGAGCTGACCAGGACACTGGGGGCAGCGGTGGATATAGGCACCACGACTGTGGTGGTCTATCTGCTCGATCTGGAGACCGGCAGACAGCTGGAGGTCGATTCATTTTACAACCCCCAGAAGGAGATGGGGGCAGATGTGATCAGCAGAATCCAGACCGCCCGCGACGGAGAGGACGGCTGGCAGGAGATGCAGGAGAAGCTCGTTGACAGGCTCAACGAAAGCCTGACTGAGCTGGCCGGTAGAGTCGACCTGAATAGAAGAGATATATATCGGCTGGTATTTGCCGGCAATACGGTAATGCAGCACGGCCTGCTGGGTGTCAGCAGCGAGGATATTGCAAATTCACCTTTTGTGCCCATCTTCACCGAACAGCTGCGGCTGAAGGCCGATGAGCTGGGCCTGGAGGTCAGCCCCCATGCTGAGGTGGAGGTTTTCCCCGCCATATCAGGATATGTGGGAGGAGATATAGTGGCCGATATGCTGGCAGTCGATCTGGCCCGGGATGATGACTTCCGCCTGCTGGTCGATATAGGCACAAATGGTGAGGTGGCTCTGGGGCGCAGGGATAAGATCTACGCCTGCTCCGTGGCAGCTGGGCCCTCTTTTGAAGGAGGCAATATCAGAGAGGGTATGGCCGCTCTGCCCGGCGCCCTCGACAGCTTCAGCATCGAGGAAGATGGCTTTGAATACAGCACGATAGACTCCAGTCCTCCCCGGGGCATCTGCGGCTCCGGCCTGCTGGATCTGGGAGCCGGTCTGCTCAAGGCAGGTGTGATAGACCGTTCGGGGGCACTTGAGGATAGAGAGAAGATGCCTCCCTTCTGGCGGGAGAGGTATGAGCGCAATGAGGATGGAGCCCGCCTCATGCTGATACCGGCAGAGGAGACGGCGCTTGATCGGCCTCTTTATTTCACCCAGAAGGATATCCGCCAGCTGCAGCTGGCCAAGGGAGCGATCAGAGCCGGTATAGAGATACTCATGGACAGGGCCGGAATTGGCGGTGAGGAGGTAGAAGATGTCTACCTGGTGGGAGGTTTTGCCAATTATCTCGACAGAGATAATGCCTGCAGGATAGGCATGATACCTGATGAGATGTCAGACAGGATCCATCAGGCCGGCAATGGTGCCGGCGCCGGGGCCAGAATGATGTTGATCAACCGGGATCTTAACTCACAGGCCGGTGAATATAGAGATATAACCGAATACCTGGAACTCTCCACCTCGGCTGAGTTCCAGCAGGAATTCACAGCACGCATGAGCTTTCCCGATTAAAGCCAAAAAACTTCTGCCCCCA
>CAYXAK010000023.1:0-5829 GCA_964462585.1 uncultured Halanaerobiaceae bacterium | reverse complement strand
GAATTCACAGCACGCATGAGCTTTCCCGATTAAAGCCAAAAAACTTCTGCCCCCATATGGGGGCAGTGGAAGGCTCAAACTCACAGTATCTAGTCTGACCCGGCATCATTTTCGTCATCGTGGCGGGGGTTTTTGGAGACTATGCGTATGGCTTTGGTCAGAACCGAGACTATATCTACATTTACCTGGTGTTCAAATTCAATGAGCTTGGCATGGAGACTGCCGCGGGGGCTTGCTATATATTTGGCCGGAATTCTATTGAGCGTGTAGGAGGCTATGTCCAGAAGGCAGTTCTGGCAGGTGCAGATATCTTCGAATTCATCGCTCTCTATGATCAGCTCCTCCATTTTATCGAGCACAAAATCCTCGGTGTAGTTATGGAGATCGGACTGGAGCCGTTCCCTGTCAAATGTTTCCTGAGCGGATTCCTGATCAGAGGACATATAAATCCCTCCTTTCTATTTGTTATATTCTTTTTTGAACTTTAAAATCCTTTTTGTGGGAGGTGATTATGATGGGAAAAATCGAAATAGATGGCCTGGATGAGGCAGGAGATTATGATTACAGACGAGAACTCTACAGCGAGATGAGAGAAAAACTCAGATCTCTGCTGGCCGAGGAGAATGACTGGCTGGCGGGAATGGCCAACATGGCCGCTCTGCTCTACGAACAGCTGCCTGACATAAACTGGGCCGGATTCTATCTGCGCCGGGAGGATGGTGATCTGGTTCTGGGCCCCTTTCAGGGCAGAACCGCCTGTGTGAGAATACCTCCCGGTGAGGGTGTCTGCGGCACAGCGCTGGAGCGCGGGAGGATTCAGCTGGTGGCAGATGTGCATGAATTCCCCGGTCATATTGCCTGTGATCCCCGCTCGCGTTCGGAACTGGTGCTGCCCTTAAAATATAAAGATAATGTCATAGGTGTACTTGATCTGGACAGTCCCAATCTGGCCCGCTTTTCGGAACATGATGCCAGACAGCTTGAGAGACTTGTGGAGATATTCCTGGAGGAAGTGGAGATTGAGAATATGAAATTTTACGGACAACAGTAGAAATCCGGATATATCAAAACAAATATAAAAATAATGAGGTGAGATAAATGGATACAAATAGAGATAAACTGGTTGTTCAATCCGTGCAGGGGAGCATATCACATCCCAAAAGCGGCCGCACACCCTACAGGCTGGACCGCGACGGTGAGGGCCATACAATTCCCGGCACGGGCGGCATTACATACAATGTGAGGGTGGGAGATCCCGCCTTCGGCTGGGCCGGTGATCACATAGAACCCGGTGTGAGCATAAAGATTGAGGGTGATGGCAGCTCCAGACGCAACAATATGGGTCTGGGTCTTCTGGCCTGTGTGGGCAATAGAGCCCGGGTTGTAAGCGGTGAAGCAGAGGGTGAAGAGGGCTATGTCACAGGTCTGCACGGCGGCATCTACCATGTGCTGCTGGACTTTGACCCTGATGTGATGGAGGAGATGAAAATAGGTGATGATATTCTCATCAGAGCCCGGGGCCAGGGTCTGGAGCTGGAGAATTACCCCGATGTCAGTGTCTTTAATATTGACCCCGATCTGCTGGAAAATATGGGTCTTGAGCAAGATGGAGATAGGCTCAAAGTGCCGGTGGCCGCAGAGGTTCCCGGACATCTGATGGGTTCGGGCATAGGTTCGGCCAGCGCGGCCATGGGTGATTATGATATCACCACAGGTGATGAGAAGGAGCTGGAAGAGCACGGCCTCACAGACCTCAGACTGGGAGATATTGTCTATCTCGAGGACTGTGATAACACCTATGGACGTGAATACCGCGGTGATGCCGGCAGCATAGGTGTTGTTGCTCACAGTGATTGCATCAAGATGGGCCACGGACCGGGCATCACTGTCATCATGTCCGCCCGCGATAATATACTCGAACCTGTCAGTGATGAGAGCGCCAACATCAAAGAATTGAGATAATTGAGGAGGCGGTAAGAGATATGAACAGCCAGGAATTTCTGAAGGGAAGAAAAGGGGACGGAAGACCTTTCGATTATCTCTATGAAGTCAGCGATTTCTCCCGGATATCACGCGGTGCGGCTGTGAAGCTGTCCGGCTGGCGCCTGGAGATAGTCTGGCAGCAGAAAGGAATAGTCAGGGTTATCGCTGACAGGGAGGAGCGCTTCTCTCCCAGCTCCACACCGGCCGTTCAGTGTGAGCAGGAGCCTGTCGAGGTCAGATATCGGGAAAAGGAGGAGGGAATTCTGCTGCAGGGTCCGGAGCTTGAGGTGAAGGTAATCCGCTCCCCTTTTCGTATTCTCTTCTATGGAGAGGAGGGAGAACTCATACATGCCGATATGCCCGGCGAAGCTCTGGGCAGGCGCCGCCAGGAAATAAGATGCTGTAAGGAGCTGAGGTCGGGTGAGCGCATCTACGGCCTCGGTGAGAAGACCGGTTTTATGGATAAGAGGGGCAGGACCTATACCATGTGGAATACCGATGAAGCCCGCCCCCATGTGCCCTCCACAGACCCTCTCTATATATCTGTGCCTTTTTATATCGGTTTCAGGCCGGATTACAGCTATGGAATCTTCTTCGATAACAGCTACAGAAGCCATTTTGACGTGGCAGATTCCAGCCCGGGTCAGCTCATCTACACGGCTGAAGGCGGAGGCCTGGATTACTATTTCTACGGTGGCCCGGAGCTTTCCGATGTTGTGGAGAGGCATACGGAGCTGACCGGACGCCATCCTCTGCCACCGCTGTGGTCGCTTGGCTTCCATCAGTCCCGCTACAGCTATTTTCCTGATTCCCGGGTCAGTGAGGTGGCGGAGAAATTCGCAGATGAGGATATACCCTGTGATGCCATCCACCTGGATATTCACTATATGGATGAATACAGGGTCTTTGCCTGGGATTCCCAGCGCTTCCCCGATCCCGGGGCACTGGCCGGAGACTTAAGTGAGCTGGGAATAGATCTGATAACGATCATGGATCCCGGTGTTAAAAAGGACCCCGAATATGATGTCTACAGGGAGGGCATCGCGGGCGATTATTTCTGCCGGTTTGCCAGCGGTGAGCTCTACACCGGTGAAGTATGGCCGGGTGAGAGCGTATTTCCCGATTTTACCGAACCCGAAGTGAGAAAATGGTGGAAGGAGCTGCATGAGGACTATTTTGAGGCCGGCATCCGGGGAATATGGAACGATATGAATGAGCCGGCTGATTTCAACGACAGGCGCACTCTTCCGGATGAGGTCATGCACGGAAATGACGGTGACCCCGGTACACACAGGCGTTTTCACAACCTCTATGCCCTGCATGAAGCCCGGGCCACAAGAGAGGCCATCCGCGAATACCGCCAGGAGCGCCCCTTCGTGCTGAGCAGGGCCGGCTTTGCCGGCATCCAGCGCTATTCCGCGGTCTGGACCGGTGACAACCGCAGCTTCTGGCAGCATCTGGAGATGAATGTGCCGATGCTGGCCAATATGGGACTTAGCGGTATAGGATTCTGCGGCAGCGATGTGGGCGGCTTTTCCGATGACTGCCGGGGAGAGCTTCTGGCCCGCTGGACTCAGCTGGGAGCGCTGATGCCCTTTTTCCGCAACCACACCTGTGTGGGCACAAAATCTCAGGAGCCCTGGGCTTTTGGCGAACCCTATACTTCAATAAATCGCCGCTATATCAAGCTCAGATATGAGCTTCTGCCCCATATCTACAATCTCTTCTACGAGATGAGCCAGACAGGTGCCCCGATCTGGCGTCCTCTCGTCTGGCATTATCCGCAGGATGGCAGTGTGCAGAATATAAACGACCAGATCATGATCGGCGATAACCTGCTTGCAGCTCCGGTCTTAAGACCTGATAAAAGGGAGCGAAGGGTATATCTTCCAGCAGGAGGCTGGTATGATTACTGGAGCGGGGATTATTACCGGGGCGGTCAGAGCTGGATCGTGGAGGCCCCCCTGGAGAGGATGCCTCTTTTTGTGCGGGAGAACTCGCTTATTTTCACACAGCCCGAGCCCGGAACTGAAGCGCCTGAGAAGGGGTTTGAGGATCTCCGGATAAAGCTATATCCCGGCCGGACAGGATCGGAGAGAGAGGGCAGCTTATATCTCGACGATGGTATCAGCTATTCCTTCCAGCAGGGTGAATATGACCTGTACAGATACAGTCTGGAGAGCAGCAGTGAGGATGTTCGGCTGGCTGTAGAGGCCGAACATGCCGGCTTTTCTCATTCTCCTGACAGGGTTGAGATAGCTGTGGCAGGGCTCACATCTGCTCCCCGGGAGATAAAGATTGGAGAGAAGAGCCTCTCTCCGGGGGATTATGATCTGTGCGAGGATGAGCTCATCTTCAGCTTTCCCCTGGATCATAAGGCCCGACTTATTCTCGATCTGCCTTGACATGGGGGCATTCTGGTGATATTATACATTTGATAGAATAATAATTAATCGTATCTAAATAAAATTTTAACAATTACAGCAAAGGATGTGGTGAAAAATATGACAGTGGAGAGCGATATGACGGCAGAAAACCTGCGTTCGGCCTTTGGCGGCGAGAGTCAGGCCTATCAGCGCTATCAGGTCTGGGCGGAAAAAGCCGGGGAGGATGGTTTTCCAGGAGTTGCCACACTCTTCCGGGCGGTCGCCTATGCCGAGCAGGTTCATGCCCGCAATCACTTTCAGGCTCTGGAGAATGCCGGTGGTGAGTTCACCGTGGCCTCAGGTGCAGCCTTCGGCCTCGATTCCACAGCCGAAAACCTGGCCCGGGCCATTGCAGGTGAAAAACACGAGATTGAGGAGATGTATCCCAGCTTTTCTCTGGTGGCCAAGGATCAGCAGGAGAATGAAGCCGTGAGGGCCTTTCACTATGCTGTTGAAGCGGAAAAGACTCATGCCGATCTCTTTAAGGATGCCCGGAAATCAGTCGAGCGCGGCTCAGATTTTGAGATGGACTATGTGGATGTCTGTGAGGTTTGCGGCTATACTGTTCAGGATGAGACCCCTGAATACTGTCCGGTCTGCGGTGAGGCCGGAGAGGATTTCAGGAGGTTTGAATGACAGGAATGATATTTTGAACGAAGCTGCTGCCGGCAGCGGACTTCTGAAAAGAGCTCTATAAATAAAATCCCAACCCCTATAAGGAGGGCTAAATATGGCCTATTATGATCTCAAACAGCTAAACGATCCTTCTGACAAGACCACACTGGAGAAGAAGCACGTCCCGCACATAATCGCTCCCGACACAGTCAAAAAAGGTGAGATCTTCGAGGTTACCGTGGAAATGGGCGAGGAGATTGACCATCCCATGGAGGAAGGGCATTTCATTCAGTATGTTGAGCTCTATGCCGACTATTTCCAGCTGGCCCGGGTGAACTTCACACATGAGGTTGCGGCCAAGGCCACTCTGCAGATCAAACTGGAGGAATCCTGTACACTGCGAGCTTTTGAATACTGCAATCTGCACGGCCAGTGGGAGGCTGAAAAGGAGATAACTGTAGAGGAATAACTTAAAAATAAGTGTATCTTTCCTGCTGATCTGAAGCGAGTTAGCGTGACCGGCCCGGCTTTTAGCCGGGCTATTTTTTTATTGTTTTGGGCCTGTAAAAGAGGAGATAGGCTCTTATTCTGGAATAATAAATTTAGACAGGGGGTGTAATATGATGTCTGAAACGGTAATAGCCCCGGAGATCGAGGATCAGAGCCGAAGAGAACTGAAGCCCATTGTGGCTCTGGAATCAACTGTGATAACACACGGTCTTCCCTATCCGGAAAATGTGGAGCTGGCACTGAAGATGGAGGAGATAATCGCCGCTGAAGGAGCCATACCGGCCACCATCGCTCT
>CAYXAK010000022.1:0-26351 GCA_964462585.1 uncultured Halanaerobiaceae bacterium | reverse complement strand
TAATCCGACGCAGGCCCATCCTGAAACGACGGCTTAATGCCGCCTTTCATTAAGGGATGTTCTTCATCCCCTAACATATGGAGGATTAGCCCCGCTTTCGCAGGGTTATCCTCCGCCTCAGGGCAGGTTGCCTACGCGTTACTCACCCGTTCGCTACTCTCCGTAATCCTCTCTGCCCCGAAGGGCAGAAGAGGGCGGAGCGTACAACTCGCATGTGTTAAGCGCGCCGCCAGCGTTCGTCCTGAGCCAGGATCAAACTCTTCTTTGAAGTTGAAAAACTTCAACTCTGCCTCCACCCTCTCGAGTGAAGACGGGATAAGACCCTGGCGGGTCTTAAAAAACTGAACGAGGGCATGTGCTTACTGCTGATTTACTTTTCAAGGTTCGAGTCTGACCGGCTGATTTCCCGGTCACAAAATTTCAAATCCTCAATCTTTTCTGCGGATTTGTCCCCGCCTTTTTTCAAGGCGCATATTATATATTAGCATTCTCACCCGGTTTTGTCAAGAGCTTTTTTTCTTCTTTTCCGCCCGCTCCGGCTCTTTTTTTTCCGGCCGGCTTAAGGGGCGGATGCTCTTATCTCAGGGCTTTTCGGCGCCGCCTCACAACGACGCACTTATACATTCTAACAGCCTTTAGCGATTCTGTCAAGAGCTAATCTCTCTTTTCCCGAAAATTCTCCCTCGACTCCTCTGCCGGCTGCTTCCAGTGCTGAAAAGGACGCTTTTATGACCCTTCTGCGCCCCTCTCTATCTCAGCACGATTACTATTCTACCAGCTATTTACACTGCTGTCAACAGTCAATTTCTTTTTCCTAACTGCTTTAATTGTGTGTCATTTCACTCTTCCATTACAGAGCTCTTTTATGTTAAACCACAACTCTGGGAGATGCTACCGGCTCTTTGCCCCGGAAAAACAGTGATACAGTTCCACTGCCCACATGAGAACCTATGGCAGCACCAATCTCTCCCACCACAATTCTATTCACATCTGTGAATCTTTCCTCCACACTGCTCTTAAGCTCCCCGGCAAGTTCTCTGCTGTGAGAATGGCTTATACCCACGAGATCATTATTTGCCCCATCACATCTTTTCTCCATCTCATCGACAAGAAAATCGATCATGCTGGACCTGCCCCTGACCTTGGATAGCGGCAAAATTTTCCCTTCGTCAAAGTGAAGAATGGGTTTTATATTGAGTATGTTGCCGATCAGGGCTTTGCCCCCGGAGATGCGCCCGCCTCTTTTCAGCATTTCCAGTGAGCCCACGGCGAAGATATGTTCCATATGAGAGCAGTCTTTTTTAATATCATCCAGTATCTCCTGCCAGCTCTGACCTGATCCAGCGGCTTCTGCCGCTCTCATTACACTTAGCCCCTGACCTATGGAAGCAGAGCGAGAATCAACGACGGCGATATCATCACTATCCAGTTCCTCTTTGGCCATAAGAGCTGATTTGAAGATGCCGCTCAGCTCGCCGGAAAAGCAGATGGCGATAACCTTATTACCCTTCTCCAGCTCCTCAGAGAAAAGAGAGCGGAAATCTGCGGGAGAAATCTGTGAAGTTGTGGGGCTGGCTCCATCTGCAAGGCGGCTGTAAAATTCAGAGAGTGAGATTGTATCCCGATCCCTGTAAGTCTCTTCGCCAAAATGGACCGGGGTGGGAATGATCCTGATGCCGTTATCCCGGGCCATAGATGAGTTAAGATCGCAGCAGCTATCGGTGATAATGGTTACCTCTGACATAATTTCAACTCCCATCTGTTCATGCTTATATTTGTCTCACTGTCATAATAAATTCAAGAGAAAAGGGCACTTCTCCTCTTTACAGATATCAATCAGGCAGGTTATAATCGGAGATTTCCGGATTTTCCCGGTAGAGGACCGCCACACTGCCTATGGTCTGAACAACTGCGGCCCCGGTATTCTCTGCCAGCTCTTCTGCACATTCTTCCACCTCAAGGGGGGCGTTATCATTGACTTTAATTTTAATCAGCTCATGGTCTTCCAGTGTCTTATCCGTCTGCTCCAGAACACCCTCACTGAGACCATCCTTGCCCACATGTACAAGGGGGTCCAGCTCATGGCTTTCTCCGGTCAGATAACTGCGCTGCCCGCTGTTTAGCTCCATCTTAACACCTCCTTTATTGATATCTCAAACTTCAGATCTATTCTATATAATCAAACTCCATATCACCGATAATAACCGTCATTCCCTCCTGGACACCGGCTCTCTCCAGCTTTTCATGCAGACCTTCCTGGCGCAGAATCGTAAGCATTCTGCTCATAGCAGCTTCACTGTTGAGATCGGTCCTCTCCACCAGTCTTTCCACAAGTGTCCCTGAAACCTCAAACCTATCAGGAGCAACTCTGCTTACTGTTATATCATCTCTTCTCTGGCCTTGATCCTGATCGGGAGTAATGACAACCTCCTCCTCTTCTTCTCTTCTCTCTTTTTTATCAGCAGGAGCGGGCTCATCTCTCAGCTCTTTGACCTTTTTGCCAATATCCTTTTTCAAAACTTCAACACCTTCACCGGTGGCTGCCGAAATAGGATAAACTTCATAATCCAGCTCCTGAAAATACTGCATCAGCTTCGCCGTATTCTCCCGGCCTGCTGTGAGATCGATCTTATTCAGAGCCACCAGCTGGGTGAGATCGGCCAGCTCCGGGCTGAAACTTTTCAGCTCTTCATTGATAATCTCAAAATCCTGGCGGGGATCCCTGCCCTCCAGCCCTGAAGCATCGAGCATATGAACCAGCAGCTTGGTCCTTTCCAGGTGTTTTAAAAACCTATCACCCAGGCCTTCACCCCGATGTGCTCCCTCTATCAGCCCCGGTATATCAGCGACAACATAGGAATCATAATCTCCGTATCCCACCACGCCGAGATTGGGTGAGAGTGTGGTGAAGTGATAGCTGTCTATTTTGGGTTTGGCCGCCGATATATGTGAGATGAGAGTGGACTTGCCCACATTGGGAAAACCCACCAATCCCACATCGGCCAGCAGTTTCAGCTCCAGCTTTATCTGCCTCACTTCACCTTTTTCTCCCTGTTCAGCAAAGCGTGGGGCCTGCCGGGAAGAGGATTTAAAGCGGGCATTGCCGCGTCCGCCCTCTCCACCCCTGGCTGTGGTGAAGGTTTCTCCTTCTTCGGTGAGATCAGCCAATTTTTTGCCCTTCTGATCATAGATTATAGTGCCAGGTGCCACCTTTATAACTCTATCTTCACCGCTTTTGCCCTTCTTATTACTCTCCTGACCATTTTTTCCATCCCCGGCAGCATAAGAATTTTCATAGCGGAGATGATTTAACGTTGTCAGTCCGGGATCAACTTTGAGTATAACGTCACCACCGTCACCGCCATCACCACCATCAGGGCCTCCGCGGGGCTTATATTTTTCCCGGTGAAAGCTCACAGCCCCATCGCCCCCATCTCCACCTTTTACCTCTATTTCGATCTCATCTAAAAACATATAGATCACCTCAATAAAAAATCCCCCAGCACTCAGTACTGAGGGTTTTTCTGCACAGATATAGATTATCAGTACTGCCTTTGGCCTGAAATCCTATCAGTTGGCAGCCTTCTGCACCACCGCATAGTGTTCAGGTTCATATACACTGATTTTGCGGGTGGATTTCCCGGATCTCTCATAGTTCACATAACCATCAGTTTTGGCAAAGAGCGTATCATCACTGCCCCGGCCCACATTGTAACCAGGGTGGAACTTTGTGCCGCGCTGACGCACGAGTATGCTGCCTGCGGTAACGAATTCACCGTCGAATTCCTTGGCACCCAGTCTTTTAGAAATACTATCTCTGCCGTTCTGCGTACTGCTTACAGCCTTCTTTTGGGCCATTTTTCCTCACCCCCTGCAAAAAATTTAATTAAACAGATTTCTGCATTATTAATTACCTGGCAATTTCGTCGATTTTAACTCTGGTAAAGGGCTGACGATGACCGGTCTTCTTCTTGTATCGCTTCTTGGGCTTGAACTTGAAGACCTCAACTTTTTTGTTCTTGCCGTGTTCAACAACTTCAGCTTTTACCCGGGCATCTTCCAGAACAGGTCTGCCCACATCAAAGCTATCATCGTCAGAAACAGCCAGCACGCGGTCAAAAGTTATCTCTTCACCTTCTGCACAATCCAGTTTTTCTACTTTGAGCATATCGCCTTCACTGACCCGGTACTGCTTGCCTCCGGTTTTAATTACTGCATACATTACTTCCACCTCCCTAACCTCAGACTCGCCGGTAAGCAGGCAGAAACTGCGAACATTCACTCCCGCAATCTCATTTTGCAGCCCCTTCCGAGCGGTTTTGGTGTGGGAAATATATTTCCCAGAACTACAGCCAAAAATTATAGATAATACCTTTTCTACACGATGTAGATTTTAGCACACAATCAGCTAAAAGTCAAGGCTTAAACCAGCTCCGCCTGGGCATAGGTCCTGTGCACCGATGTTATTTTAACTCTGACTTCCTCCCCGACCTTATCTCCGGCATCTTCTATGATGATTATATAACCTTTTTTGCGGGTGATGCCGGAAGACTCGTTTTCCGAGTGTTTTTCCTCCACGGTAAACCTGTATTTGCAGCCCTCTTTTACCGGCAGGGCCATATCCTTGAGCCTTTCTCTGCTGCCCTTATCTATTATTTTGAAATCCTCCATATGCAGGTCATTATTTCCCCTTATATAGATATCCTTCTCCAGTTCATCCTCCAGCTGATTTAGTTTCTCACCTCTGTTGCCGATTAAAACTGAGGCCACATCCGGATGCACCTCGAAGAGTATCGCTTCGAAGTTCTCGCGGGAGGCCAGCGAAGATAGCTTCCTGATAACCCTGAAGGCCATGGTTGTCTCAGCGATAATACGACCCGTGCCCTCACAGTAGGGGCATTCTTTTTGAATTAGCTCACCCAGTCGTTCCCTCACCTTCTTGCGGGTGAGTTCGACCAGGCCCAGCTCGGTCAAACCCAGCAGAGAGGTCTTGGTTCTGTCCCGTTCGAGCTCCCTTTCCAGAACCTCCAGCACCTTCTTCTGGTTTGACCTTATCTCCATATCTATGAAATCTATGATGATTATGCCGCCTATATCCCTCAATCTCAGCTGTCTGGCTATCTCCTTGGCGGCCTCCAGATTGGTTTTAAAAACGGTATCCTGCAAATTTTTCTTGCCGGTGAATTTGCCAGTATTTACATCCACTGCCACCAGGGCCTCAGTGGAATCAAAGGTTATATAACCTCCGGAATTTAGCCAGACCTTTCTCTGCATCAATGATTTCAGTTCCTGTTCTATTCCGTAGGTTTCAAAGATTGGCCTGTTGCGCTGATAGAAAAATATGCGCGAGTTTATATCAGGTGCCAGTTTTTCCGCAAATTCGGAAAGGTTTTTATAGTCATCCCTGTCATCTATCACAACTCTATCAATATCAGATGAGAGGTGATCCCTGACCACCTGGTGTATCAAATTTATATCGCTGTGGAGCAATTTGGGCGCCCGGGAGCGATGGTATCTATTCTTGATCCGCTGCCAGAGGGAGTAGAGAAAATTATAATCCTTCTCCAGAAGATCCCTCTCCTTACCCCTGGCATTCGTTCTGATGATCACACCGTGCTTATCATGGATAACTCCTTTGGTGATATCGCGCAGCCTGTTCCTGGCTTTCTGATCATTTATTCTGCGGGAAATATTGATGCGGGAATCGTAGGGCAGAAAAACATAATATCTGCCGGGGAGGCTGACACGGCAGGTGATTTTAGCACCCTTGCTGCCTATGGGCTCCTTGGTCACCTGAACCATGATCTCCTGTCCCGGGCTCAAAACCTGATTGATTTTCAATTTTTTCTGGGAAAATAGATGTCTCTGCTTGCTGTTGAAGAGAGGATAGGCATCACTCAGGTGCAAAAAAGCATTTTTTTCACTGCCGATATCGACAAAAGCAGCCTGCATACCCTGCAGAACATCTTTCACCTTGCCCCTGTATATGCTGCCGGCATCGCGGTCATAGGTATCACGCTCAAAGAAAACATTCTCCAGATTGTCATTGACCAGAACAGCAGCTCTCTTTTCTCTAATTCCAGAATTTATTATTATCTTTTTGCTGTTTTTACTCACATTTATCTCTCCTCCAAAATTTCCTCGGCCAGTGGAGTTAGTAATTCATCATCCTGACTCATATGGCTTACATACATACCCTCACGATAAAAATTTACTATGGGAACTTCCGGCAGTTCGGATTCTATTTTTCTCAAACCCTGCAGTATCTCCTGAGGACGCACATGACCGCGGCTGCCGGTGCTGACCAGAAAAGACCATCTGCCCTCAGTGGTCATTTTAATATCATGCACCATAGATCTTAGATCATAATCTCTGTCCTCTTTGTTCCTTCTCTTTCTGGTGATAATCAGCTCATCTTTTTCAGCAAAAGCCTGCAAGAGCTCTCTGCCCCGATCCTCATCTTCCAGGGGTGGTTCAATTATATAACGGGCTCTATCCACAAGGGCCTGAAGTGATTTAAGGTTGTCATGCCCCACAAATTTAGCCCTGAGAATCTCAATGCCTGCAGGCAGGCAGAGATTTAAATTCTGCACAAATTTTTCTGCCCCAATCCTCTCCCTTAAATTTAAATCAAGGTACTCACTCCCGCCCGGCATGCCAACCGGAAGCGGCTGTGACAGGGACAGATTGAGTGTGGGATTATATCCTCTGCTGTATTCTCCGGGTATATCAGCTCTTCTTATTGCTCTGCGCATGGTATCTAAAAGCTCGAGATGAGATATATATCTAAGTCTTTTTTTCTTGGCAAAGCTAGCTCTAATCATCATCCCGCATCACCTGCTGCTCCGCAAGCTGAATCATACTGTGAGGGGTGTCACAGACACCGCAGAAACTGCACTCTGACCAGCGGCAGTCAGGTGTGGTAATGCCCTCAAATGATTTTTCAAATTCTTCCTGCAAAAATTGTTTTTCCACACCCGGGAGCAGATGATCCCAGGGCAGTCTCTCTTCAGTCTCCCTTTCAGAAATGAATTGATCCGGACTGAGACCGCTTTTATCCAGAGCCCTCTGCCAGAGCTCATAATCGATCTCCTCACTCCAGCCCTCCAGGCGCCCCCCCTCATGCCAGACATTGTAGATTACCTCGTTTAATCTGCGATCACCCCTGGCCAGCATGCCCTCCAGATGGCTCAAAGCGGGGTCATTCCAGTCAAAGGATATTCCCCTTCCGCGCAGCTCGCTCTGCAGGTATTCAATTTTCTTCTCGATCTCTTCCCGGGAGGATATCGCTGTCCACTGAAAGGGTGTGAAGGGTTTGGGCACAAAAGTTGTCACATTTACCTGGACCTCAACTGGTTTCATATCTTTTCTGTTCTGCTTTCTGATCTCCCTGCCGATTTCAGCTGTCTTCTGGACTAAATCTACCATCCCCTCCAGATCCTCTTTTCTCTCTCCGGGGAGATCGATCATAAAGTAAAGCTTGATCCGGTGCCAGCCATTTTCAAAGGCCGCCCTGACAGCAGCGAGATAATCCTCCTCAGTGACCCCCTTGTTTATTATATCACGCAGCCTCTGGGTGCCGGCTTCCGGAGCAAAAGTGAGACCCGAACGCCTTACTCTCTGCACACTCCGGGCCAGATTAACAGAAAAGTCATTGACGCGCAGAGAGGGGAGGGAGATGCTTATCTTCTCATCCCGGTACATCTCGTTAAGGTCAGAAACAATCTCCTCGATCTGAGTATGATCTACGGTGTTGAGAGAGGTCAGAGAAATCTCATCATAGCCTGTGCTCTCGATTATCCGCCCCGCCTGTTTCAAAATCGTCTCCTTGCTCTTCTCCCGGGCCGGTCTGTAGGATATTCCGGCAGCACAAAATCTACAGCCCCGCTGGCATCCCCGGGATATTTCTAAAGCCGCCCTGTTGTGAACAATATCCATATAGGGAACTATTGGGTCTGTGGGATAAAAAGCCTCATCGAGGTCCTCAATGAACTGTCTTCTGATATTCTCTTTCACACCGGGTTTTACCGGGGAAAGGTTTAAATATTCTCCTCCATCATACTCAGCCTCATAGAGGGAGGGAACATAGACTCCGGCAATACCGGACAATCTCTGCAAAATCTCAACCCGGGGCATTCCCTGCTTCTTAAGTTCCTTATATCTTCTCACCAGCGGTATTATACCGGCTTCAGCTTCCCCGATGAAAAAGAGATCAAAGAAATCGGTCAGGGGCTCCGGATTAAAAACTGTGGATCCACCGCCGATAACCAGGGGGTCTTCACCGCTTCTCTCCTCAGATTTAACCGGTATCCCTCCCAGATCCAGCATATTCAAAATGGTGGTATAGCTTAGCTCATACTGCAGTGTAAAACCGACTATATCAAAATCGGAAAGCTCTCTTTTGTTTTCCAGCGAAAAGAGCCCGATATCTTCATCCCGCAGGAGCTGTTCCATATCTTTCCAGGGGGAGAAGACCCTCTCACAGAGAATATCATCCCTTGAATTTAAGAGATGATAGAGTATGCTTATACCCAGATGGGACATGCCGATTTCATAGACATCGGGAAAGGCCAGACATATTCTGTGCTCTATCATATCCCAGTCTTTTTTCTTCATATTCCATTCTCGGCCTATATATCTTTCCGGGCTGCTCACTTCGTGCAATTTATCATCGATTTCCTCAAAAACCCTTGCCATCTTTTTAGAGATCACCTCAAGCTAATACTAAAAATTAATTTTTTTGCGCCTCATGTTGATATTCAGCACCAGCCCAACAGCAATCAATGAGGTTACCATAGAGCTGCCGCCATAACTTATAAAAGGAAGGGGAATGCCTGTTATGGGCATCATGCCGAGTGACATACCCACATTTTCCAGCACATGAAAAAGGAACATAGCACTTACACCCACTGTGATCAACCTGCCGAAATTGTCCTTGGCTTTGAGGGCGACGCTGAGCAGCTGCAGAATAAGGAATGTAAAGAGGAGAATCACAGCCGCTGCCCCTATGAAGCCAAACTCCTCTCCAATTACAGCAAATATAAAATCAGTGTGCTGCTCAGGCAAAAAATTGAGCTGGTTCTGGGGGCCTGACATAAATCCCCGGCCTGTCAGCTGGCCTGATCCTATGGCAATTGTGGCCTGAATTATATTATAACCTATACCCTGGGGGTCTATTCCGGGATCGATAAAGCCGATCAGCCGGTTGAGCTGATAGGGCTGAAGCAGAATAAGGGGTGTGGAAAAGGCCAGATGAGATACTATCATGGATATTACAGCTAAAAAACCACCGCCAAAAACAATCAGGAGATGTTTTATTCTGCCCCCGGCTGTATAGAACATGACGATGAACAGAAAGATCAGCACAAGCGCTGTCCCCAGATCATTCTGAAAAACGATCAGTATAAAAGGAGGTAAAATGAAGGCAAAGTGCTTCAGAAACCCCTTGAATGTCTCAATCCTATCATCATTTCTATCCAGCCAGCTGGCCATGAACAATATCATCAGTATTTTAGCTACTTCGGAAGGTTGAAAGGTCACCGGCCCCAGTGCCAGCCAGCGCCTTCCCCCTCCAACAGTTGAACCCATTAAAAGCAGGCTGGAGAGCATGACCAGTGTGAGAATATAGAGTATGATGTCATACTCTCTAAAGACTCTGTAGTCAAAAAACTGCAGTAATATAACCATGAGAACACCCAGAACTGTGGCTACAAACTGGGTGCGCAGATAGCCGGTATAATCCCCGGTATTTCCACTTGTGGCCGTAGCCACAGCGACGAACCCGCAAATTATAAGTACTATAACAATAAGGGGGATCGTCAGATTTAAATTTTTAAGCAGTTTGCGCTCCCAGTGCATCGGCACTCACCTTAATCCTTTTTGTTTTCCAGGGGAAAATTGGCCACCATGGCCATTCTCTCATCTTCCCGAGATATCTCCATGTCGACTCTGTCATCCTCAACATCGATATATTTCTGCATGACCTCAAGCAGCTCTCCCTTGAGATCTTCCATCTGATCCGGGGTCAGCTTTATTCTATCCTGCACAAGAATAAACTGCAGCCTATCCTTGGCTACATTTTTGCTTCCTTCCTCTTGATCCTCTTCATCACTAAAAAATTTCATTATCTTATCCAGTATGCTCATAATAATCCCCCCTTAAGAGAGCCCGACGAACTTTTTAAACCGGGATAAGAGCGAATCCTTCTCCAGCTTCATCAGAGGCAGTTCTTCACCCTCAAGGCGCCTGGCTATGTTCCTGAAGGCCTGACCTGCTCTGCTGTTATTGCTGTGCACAATCGGCTCACCTCTATTTGTGGATACAACGATCTTCTCCTCTTCCGGCACAACACCCAGAATATCAATTGCTAAAATCTCCATCATATCGTCTATGTCCATCATATCTCCCCGGTCTACCATCTCTTTTTTGATGCGGTTGATTATGAGATCAGGATTATTGACACCCTCTGCCTCCAGCAGACCTATGATCCGATCAGCATCCCTAACGGCTGAGACTTCTGGGGTGGCAATGATAATCGCCCTGTCGGCTCCGGCAATGGCATTGCGAAAGCCCTGCTCTATACCTGCGGGAGAATCAACGAGAATATAATCCATCTCCTCACGCAGCTCCTCTATGACCTCATTGATCTGCTCCTCATCCACAGCCTCTTTATCCCTGGTCTGGGCCGCGGGCAGAAGATGCAGATTATCAGTTTTTTTATCCCGAATGAGTGCCTGTTCCAGCCGGCATCTATCCTCAACGACATCAACGAGATCATATACTATTCTATTCTCAAGCCCCAGCACCACATCCAGATTTCTCAGGCCTATATCGGCATCGATCAGACAGGTTTTGCTTCCGTCCAGGGCCAGTGCAGCACCGATATTGGCAGTGGTTGTCGTCTTGCCTACACCACCCTTACCGGAAGTTATAACTATGGATTTCCCCTGCAAAATTTATCCCTCCCATTAACATCTTTCCATCCTAAGCAAATTTTTAAAAATCAATATCTTCCACAATAATTCTTCCCGTCTCAATAAAAGCTTTCTCGGGGCGGGGCTCAAACTCTTCCGTTTCATTTTCGGGGGGTCTGGAAATTTTACTGGCTATTCTAATCTGGGTCGGTGTTAGTCTCAAAGCGGCAATCTCGGCATTTTCATCCCCTCTGACACCGGCATGTACCAGCCCCATGAGTTTCCCGAAAACGAGAATATCCCCTCCCGCTCTAACCTCTGCCCCCGGATTGACATCGCCCATAATAACAACGTTATGTGGATGTTCCACTGCCTGACCTGAACGGAGTGTGCCCCTGACCAGGCGGGTGTCATCCTTGAAGGAGACCTCTTCATTATCCCGGGTTCTATCCTTCTTAAGCAGGCGGCTGTTGAGCCCTTTTTGATCGTCTTCACGGGGATGGCTGGAAAAATACACACTCGTTTCGGAACTGACACTCTGTGAGAGAAAATCTATCAGGTCATCAAGATCAGCAGATTCAATGGACATTCCTTTCAGGTTCAAATAGAGGTCAGCCCCCCGGTAAAAATCTCCTGCATCCTCCAGATGTGATTCCAAGCTTTTCTTTACGCTATCCAGAGGAATCTCGGGGTTGATATTTAAAAGAACGCCTTCTGCAATCATTTCAGTGGTGAAAGGCTCATTCATTTTGTATATCACCTTCCTGCTGATTTATTTCCAGATAATGTTCCAGCAGGTCTGCTGCCACAGGCACGGCATTGCGGCTTGTATCACCCTCTTCGATAAAAACCACCAGAGCTATCTCGGGATCCTGCACAGGTGCATAGGCCACAAACCAGGCATGACTTGTATCATTTCCCATCTGAGCGGTACCGGTTTTGCCGGCTACATTTACGGGAAAATCCTCAAAGCCCTCGCTTCCGGTGCCATATTGTTCCATGACAGCTTCTATCATACCCTGCTCTATCGTTTCATAGGTATCCTCTCTGTAAGGAAGCTCGTGAGCAACTCGGGGATAAAAGTCTTCCTTGATGCCTCCCTCAGGATCAGCAGCTCTTCTCAAAAGACGGGGTTCATATATTTTCCCCCGATTGGCAATGGCAGAAGTCATCTGCAGCATCTGAATTGGAGTGGTTATGAGATCCCCCTGTCCTATAGCAAAATTAACAGAATCACCGGGATACCAGCCCTCTCCCAGATTCTCCCTCTTCCATTCACCATCAGGGACCCTGCCCGATCTCTCCTGGGGAAGATCAATTCCGGTTTTCTCGCCCAGCCCAAATTCTCTGGCCGTCTCCACCAGCCTCCGACCCCTATATTCTTCATATAACTCATAACCGATTTCATAAAAGATTATGTTATTGGAGCGGGCCATAGCCCTGGTGAAGTCTATCTCACCCTCACCATAATTGAGCCAGTTTTTATAGGGAACATCCCAGCCTGGAATTCTGAACTCTCCGCTGGCGTCATAAAATTCTGTATCGGCGGAAATATCCAGGTGTTCTATACCTGCTGTACCCGTAATAGGCTTAAATACAGACCCCGGGGGAACTGAAACCATGATATTTCTATTGAGCAGGGGCTGGTGAGGGTCATTGCTCAACTTCTCATATTCTTCTCTGCTGAAACCAAGGGCAAATTTATTGGGATTAAAATCAGGATAGCTTGCCATGCTGATTAGTGCTCCACTGTCAACCTCCATCATCATCGAAGAAATTGCTCTGGGGCTTTCCATATCCTCGTCCTCTTCTGCTTCTTCCTGTAAATTCACAAAAGCTTCTTCCAGCACCTCTTCAGTGTAAGCCTGAAGTTCTCTCTTTAGGTTTAACTGGAGATCATAACCCGGGCTGGGTTCCTCTTCCAGCAATATGGACTCCTGATAGCCCCGGTGATCGATCTCGATGATCTGCTCGCCCTTTTCTCCCTTGAGATATTCCTCATATTCTCTCTCCAG
Source organism: uncultured Halanaerobiaceae bacterium (assembly GCA_964462585.1). Classification (GTDB taxonomy): domain Bacteria; phylum Bacillota; class Halanaerobiia; order Halanaerobiales; family Halarsenatibacteraceae; genus Halarsenatibacter. The sequence goes on along the minus strand of CAYXAK010000022.1, from coordinate 13,423 downwards.
ACCTGTAATGCCTATTATATCTCCACCGTGATAATCTCTGCCCTCACTTACAAACCTCCTGAGATCTTCCCTGCCTATTTCCCCTACATAACCCAGCACATGTGAGGCAAGATCATCATATACATAATCCCTCATCGAAGATTCCCTGATAATTATCCCCGGAAGATTGTTGCCATTTTCCTGGACTCTGATCATGGAATCTATCGATATATTTCTTTTTATTAAAACTCCTTCTCCCGGTCTGCTCAGCTCCCTGTTCCTGTAATAATTTTCCTGCAAAAGCTCGACATCATAATCGAGTGTTGCTGCCATCCTGTCGAATAATTCACCTCTGCTCAGAGTCCTGCCCAGCTCATTGGGCATAAAATAGATGTCGAATGCCAGCCTGTTGGAGACCAGTATATCTCCCTCCCGGGAATATATTCTGCCCCGGGGAGCGGATACAGGGCGAATAGATATTCTGTTGTTCTCTGCCAGCCTGTAATACTCCTCACCCTGTAATATCTGCAGCTGGAGAGCCCTGGCAATAAAGGCCACCGCCATCAATATAACAATTATTTTCACAATTTTAATTCTCTTCTTCATACTGCACTCCTCCACCGATCTGGAGATAATTTATCAGTAGATAGAGCAGTGTGCCCACCAGCATGGTGTAGAGGGCTATGGGAATGATCTTCTCCAGAACCAGAACACCAAATCCCACACTGAAAATTACGCTTTCGGAGAGCAGGAAGATCAAAATTTCATGCAGAACCGAAAAGACAAAAATTACACCGGCAAGCAGCGGTAAATTATGAGGATAAAAATTGCCCCTGATTTTACCTGCTGTGGCCCCAATAATTATGCGGGAGATGGTGTAAACACCCAGGCCACCTCCAAGCAGCACATCCTGAATTAGGCCTGCGGCCAGTCCCACAAGACTGCCCTTCCGTATACCGTTTAAAAAACCGGCGCTGAAGACAACCACCAGGAAGAGATCAGGCCCGTAATCAGCCGCCGGCAGCCGGGAAAAAAAGCTGACCTGCAGGATTACAACTATCAGAAGAACTATAATATATTGAAAAGTATCTCTCATCGCTGCCAGTCCTCCAGACCCTGATATTTTAAAACAAACCTACCAGTCCTCTATTATCATAATCTCCTCAATACTCCGGTGGCGATTGGGAATGCCTATATAGGCCACCTGTGAAAGCCCGTGCTTGCCCGATTCCACCTCTTTTACTTCTCCAATCGGCAGACCTGGCGGATAATTATCCGATACTCCCGAGGTAACTATCCTGTCCCCTTCAGCTATATCGGCATCCCAGGGAATATTTTCCATGACAACCCTGTCATCAGTCTCGGGCAGACCGCTGATCAATCCCAGAGCCCTTGAATCCTCGCGGGCAACCTGGCCCCCCACCACAAATTCAGGGTCCGGAAGCATTATAACCCGGGAGGAGTTCATTCCGGCCTCCTTGACCCGGCCCAGAAGATAACCATTATAGCCGATAGCAGGCATATCGTTCTCTATTCCCTCATTGCGGCCAATATTTATCATGACTTTCCTCTGCCAGGTGGCAGGGCTGTATCCCACTACACTCCCGGTTAATATTTCCGGATTGTCAGGAACACTGCCCCTGTGATTAAGCATCTCCCTCAGGCGTTCATTCTCTTTTCTGATCTCCTCCATCATCTCATTGCCGGCCGAAAGTTCTGCTATTCTGCTGCGCAGCTTTTGATTTTCCTCTATGAGCTCCTGAGCACTGAAGAAGGCGGTAAAAAAATTATCGACACCTGTGACTGTGCCCTCAACAATATTAAAAAAAGGAGCGAGCAGATTGTAGATGCCATCTTCCAGCCAGTTAAAGAGATACAGGTCTATATCGAAAACACCGATACTTAAGAAGATAAATCCCAGCAGTAAAACCAGGATTAAAATTTTATAGCTGTCTTTGTTTATATTCTTCACCGCTCACTCCTCCCGCACAAAAAAAGCGATATAAGTTTACGATATCTTCTTGGGTGAGATCAAAACGTTCTGCAGTGAATCGATCTCCTCCAGCGCTTTACCCGTGCCCTTAACCACGCAATCAAGAGGTTCATCGGCAAGGTGAACGGGAATATCAGTTTCGTCAGCAATCAGCCTGTTCATGCCCTTGAGCAGAGCTCCCCCTCCGGTGAGTATGATGCCAAAATCCATAATATCAGATGAGAGCTCCGGCGGAGTTCGCTCCAGTGTTATCTTCACCGCTTCCATTATGCTGGTAATAGGTTCTTTTATGGCATTTCTAATCTCTTCTGTTGTAACCTCTACATTGCGGGGCAGCCCGCTGACAAGATCTCTGCCTCTGACTTCCTTATCCAGTCTCTCTCCTTCAGCATAAGCAGAAGCAATATCGGTTTTGACATTTTCCGCAGTTCTCTCCCCGATCATAACATTGTATTTTTTCTTTATATGCTGAACTATAGCCTCGTCCATCTCATCTCCACCTATGCGGATAGACTCGCTGCTGACTATACCACCCAGACTTATCACAGCGACCTCGGTTGTTCCCCCGCCGATATCTACGATCATGTTCCCGGCCGGTTCGTTTACCGGCAGATCTGCTCCTATGGCAGCTGCCATGGGTTCTTCTATCAGAAAAGCTTTTCTGGCACCGGCCTGCTGGGCTGCATCGAGCACAGCCCTTTTCTCCACCTCGGTAACACCGGAGGGTACACATACGATAATCCTCGGCCTGACCAGACGGCTTCTCTGATGGGCTTTCGTGATAAAATATCTGAGCATCGATTGAGTCACATCAAAATCAGCTATTACTCCATTCTTCATAGGCCTGACAGCCACAATATTGCCGGGGGTGCGGCCTATCATATTCTTGGCCTCTTCACCCACCGCCAGAACCTCGTTGCTGTTTGTTCTCAGGGCAACAACAGAAGGTTCCCTTATAATAATTCCCTTGCCTTTGACAAATACCAGTGTATTTGCCGTTCCCAGGTCCACCCCCATATCACGTGAAAAAGGGGCCCCCAGAAAGTTAAAAGCCATTTTCATTACACCTCTCTTTATTTACACTTACCAAATTTACTGCTTTCCTATTAGGTCTCTTTCTCGCATGCTAAAAAAGTCATTTCCGCCAATTATTATGTGATCCAGAAGGGGTATTCCTATCAGTTCACCGGCCTCTACCAGTTTATTTGTGAGTTCAATATCATCACTGCTGGGATTGATATCACCGCTGGGATGGTTATGGGCAAGAATTATTCCGGCTGAACTGGTCTTGATGGCAGGTTTAAATACCTCCCGTGGATGAAGTATCGATCTTGTCAGGCTGCCCCGGCTAACCTCCTGAGAGGTTATAAGCTTATGTTGTGCATTGAGAAGCAACAGCAGGCAGATTTCCTGGCTTAAATGCTGCAGACGGGGAATTAGATAGCTGGCAACCCGGGCGGGACTGGAAAAAGATAGATCTTCATCCTTTGATTCAGACTGTATTCTTCTTCCCAGCTCTACAGCCGCCAGAACTCTGCAGGATTTAGCCAGACCGATGCCGGATAACTCCTCCAGCTCCTGCACTGTTGCATCCTCTAAATTTTTAATGCCCCCGATATGGTATATGAGATCCTGACTCAATTCAAGTGCTGTTCTGTCTTTTCCACCGCTTCCCAGCAATAAAGCCAGAAGCTCAATATTGGCAAGTTTACCCCTGCCGGTTTCTCTCAGCTTCTCCCGGGGTCTTTCCTTCGCCGGCAGCTCCTTTAAGGTGTATTTGATTTTATTTTTCACTTTCTCCTCCTATCCTCAAAAAGCCCGGTTTCCCAGAATATCCACACCGAATTCATAGAGAAGTTCACCCAGCAGATGCAGCGGAAGTCCAACCACATTAAAATATGAGCCTTCTATCTTCCTCACCAGAAGACCGCCCAGACCCTGAATGGCATATGCTCCGGCTTTTCCCAGAGGTTCCTGTGAGCTGACATAGCCCTCTAATTCTTCCTGCCTGTAATCCCTCATTTCCACTTCGGTTATATCATAATCCTCCCGGAGATCATTCCCGGCTACGTTTTTACGGATTATACATACCCCGGTGATGACGCTGTGGGAGCTGCCCCGCAAAAATTCCAGCATCTTCTCTGCTTCTGCAGGTGAAGCGGGCTTTCCCAGTATCTCCCCATTATTTACCACGATGGTATCGGCACCGATAAAAATACCTCTGTTGTATTCTCCGGCTACAGCTTCCGCTTTTTGGCGGGCGAGTTTGATTGTAAGATCCTCAGGCTTTTCCGCTGTTATTTTGTCTTCATTGAGACCGCTGGGATGAACACTGAATTCAAGCCCGATTCTCTCCAGCAGGTTTTTTCTTCTGCTGGAGGCCGAAGCGAGGATTATTTCGGAGCTCATATCGCTCTCCCTCCCACAGCTCCCCGGGAGAGATAATTACGGGTAAAATCAACCGTAAGCCCAATTCCAATTCCGGCAGGGAGAGCCAGCAGAGCCAGATAGGGCAGATAGTATAAAAGTCCGAAATTGCTGATTATGAACATCGCTGTCATGATCTGACCTATATTATGAAATAGTGCCCCCAGAACACTTATGCCGATCAGGCTGAAATGATCTGAGGCCAGATAAAAAGCCAGCCCCATCACTATAAATCCCAGTCCTCCTCCGCTCAGACTCATAAAGAAATTAAAGGAGAGAAAGGTTCCGGCCAGAACCGAACCAAGCATTATTCTGAAGATAAGTATTAAAAAACCTATCTTAAAACCAAAAATAACCAGTCCCAGCAGACTGGCTATATTGGCCAGGCCAATCTTGGCCCCGGGGACAATATAACTCATGGGAATTAAGCTCTCAACTATATGAAGTATCAACCCTATTGATATGAGAAGGCCCACTGTGCAGACAAATTTTGTTCTGCTCTCTGGCATAGATTATCACATCCTGTCACCTTACGCTGAAATTATCTCGATTACAAAAACATCATTTTCCAATCATTTTTATTGTATCATCAATTGCCCTGTTTGTCCATCAGGCTCAGGTCTGGCTTTTGTCCTCTGTCTCCTTGACTATAGCGCCTTCGGCAGGACAGACTTCATAGCAGAGACCGCATTTCACACATATATCCGGATCTATTTCATGCTGCTCTTTAGCCTCACCGCTGATAGCATCAACAGGACATTCCCGGGCACAGCGGGTACATCCTATGCATTCTTCGGTGATTTCAATCTCAATAACCCTCTCACCATAAAAATCTATGGTATTCATGGGGCATTTTTCCGCACAGAGACCGCAGTTAATACAGGTGTCGTAATCGAGGACAGCCAGATTATCCTCCATCTCAATGGCATCTACCGGGCAGACTTTTACACACTGTCTGCAGGCTATACAGCCCACATCACAGGCTCCTCTGGCGAACTTGCCCTCATCATGAGAACAGCACCTTATGTGATTTTTGCCCGAGAGAGGGGCGAGCACGAAGAGATCATGCGGACATTCTTCCACACAGCTGTTGCAGGCCGTGCAGGCATCTTCGTCCACCACGGGCAGTCCGTTTTCATTCATTTCAATGGCATCGAAGGGACAGACAGCTTCACAGTCCCCGAAACCTATACAGCCATATTTACATTCTTTTTCCAGCATACCGACATTGCTGGCAGCATTACAGCTTTTTACTCCTTCGTAATGGGCGATACTGACAGTCTCTTCCTCGCCTCCCTGGCAGAGAAGCTGGGCAACCTCTTCTTCTGTGGTGCCGGCTTCCAGATCAAGGATATCAGCAATCGATTCTGACACTTCCTCCCCACCTACAGGACAGCCCGATACCGGAGCTTCTCCTTCCACAACTGCTTCTGCAAAGGCATCACAGCCAGCATATCCACAGGCACCGCAGTTAGCGCCCGGCAGGGTATCAGTCACCTCATCAACCCGGGGATCGGTCTCCACCTCAAATGTCCGGGAGGCTATACCCAGACCTGCTGCCAGTATTGCCGCAATTCCTCCCATGCTCACTACAGCATATAAAAAGAGAGATTCCATACAGATAAACCTCCTTAATTTATACGGTGATCATTCCTGCAAAACCCATAAAAGCCAGAGCCATTATTCCCGCCAGAATAAGAGTTATAGGCACACCCTGTAAACTCTCCGGCACATCTCCAAATTCAAGTTTTTCCCTCAGGCCGGCAATGAGCACGATAGCTATGGTAAAACCGACGCCGGCTCCAAAGCCAAAGACCAGGCTCTCAATAAAATTATAGCCTTCCAGAGGAATCATCAAAGCCATACCCATTATAGCGCAGTTTGTCGTGATCAGAGGGAGGTAGATGCCCAGAGCCTTATATAAAACAGGACTGGCGTATCTGATAAACATCTCCACCAGCTGAACGAGTGAGGCTATAACAATTATAAATGCCATATACCTCAAAAACTCCAGGTTTAGGGCTACCAGAATATATGTATTAACAAAATACACTATAAAGGCTGTCATGGTCATGACAAAGGTCGTGGCCAGCCCCATGCTGAAAGCAGTATCAACATGTCTGGAAACCCCCAGAAAGGGACAGATGCCCAAAAACCTGATCAGAACGAAATTATTTACCAGAACAGTCGCTATAAATAACAGCAGCAGGTGTTCAAATTCAATCATTATCTGATCCCACCTTTTTATCTATGACATTTATAACCCCTACCATCACTCCTAAGGTCAGAAAAGCACCGCTGGGCAGTATCATAACGATCATCTCCGGATAGGCGGCTCCAAAAACTTCAACACCAAAAATTGTGCCCATACCCAGCAGCTCCCTTATCAGGCTGAGCACAACCAGAACCCAGGTAAATCCAACTCCCATACCCACAGCATCGAATATAGCCCTGTGAGTTGGGTTTTTTGAAGCAAAAGCTTCCTGGCGGCCTAAAATAAGACAGTTAACAACAATCAGAGGCACAAAAAGAGCCAGCTGATCGGAGATCTGCGGGAAAAATGCTGCCAGAAAGTAGTCGGTAAAGGTTACAAAAGTCACTATTACCAGAATAAAGCTGGGGATTCTCACGTCATTGGGTATCCACTTTTTGATTATCGATATTACTATCTCAGAGGATATCAGAACAAAACTGGTGGCCAGCCCCATTGCCAGACCATTTTCAACCGTATTGGTTACTGCAAGTGTGGGACAGAGCCCTATTATGAGCTTGAATATGGGATTTTCTGCCCAGAGACCGTTGCGAAAAATCGCCAGCAGGTTTTTCATCAGCTCCCACCCCCGAAGTGTTCTAAGGCTATGCTGCCAGCCTCCATAACTATTTCTTTGACCGTCTCAGCCGATATGGTCGCCCCGGCAATACCCTCAACCTCATAGGGTTCTTCTGGGGTTCTGTTTACCAGTTCATAATCATCGATGGGTTTGTTGCGGAAGTTTTCTTTGAAGCTCTCTTCAGTTATCCGGGCTCCCAGCCCCGGCGTTTCCTCGTGATCGAGTATGGAAATATAGATTATCTCTTCCCGGTTGGGATCAACCCCCACCATAACCTCGATCATTCCCTGATATCCGCCCTGTATAACTGTCAGTGCCACACCTGCTCTATTCTCATTCTCATCATATCCGATATAGAAGGTCTGGTCATTCCTGACCTCTTCTTCATATGTTGCCGCATCAGGCAGAACAGTCATTATCGCCTCTTCTCTGGCCCGGGCTTCATGCTCGAGGATATGAGGATTTGTCCAGGTGAATACAAAAGCAAGAAAAAGTGAGCCAAAAGCACCTATCACTGTAAGTGTCAAAATCAGCCTTTTAACAGAATCTCTATCACTTTCAGCCATTATTTTTCACCTCGCCCAGACTTCTAGGCCTTGTATATCTATCCAGCAGAGGTACAGTCATGTTCATCAACAGAATAGCATACATAACTCCTTCTTCATATCCGCCCCAAAATCTTATCAAGACCACCAGCAGCCCAGCCCCGATACCAAAAATCCATCTGCCCAGGGGGGTGATCGGTGAAGTCACCATATCTGTGGCCATATAAAAAGCTCCCAGAATCAAACTGCCGGCAAGAAAGTGAAAGACCGGATCATGACCCAGAATAAATGTCAGAATAACAACAGTTGAAATCATACCGGCAGGAATCCGCCAGTTCAATATGCCCTTATAGATAAGATAGGCGGCTCCCAGCAGAAGCAGAAATGCCGATGTTTCTCCCAGTGAACCGGCGATATTTCCGATGAAAAGATCCCAGTAATCGGTGGTAACACCATCAGAATAAAGCGCCAGAGGTGTGGCGGCAGTTTCACCGTCGATAGTCCAGGTTGTCATTATAACAGGATAGGAGGCAGTGATAAAAGCCCTGCCCACCAGAGCGGGATTAAAAGGATTGTAACCAAGCCCTCCAAATACCTGCTTGCCCAGTGTGATGGCAACCAGCGCCCCGATGGCCACAGTCCAGTAAGGAACTGCCGGGGGAAGTGTTAAAGCCATAAGCAGTCCGGTCAGTACAGCGCTCCCATCCCCAAGAGCTATCTTCTTGCCGCGAACCCGCAGAAATATGTATTCTGTCAAACAGCAGACACCTATACTTACAGCCATTATGATTAAAGACCTGAGTCCAAAAAAGTATACAGATCCCGCTACAGCAGGAAGTAAAGCCAGAACTACAGACCACATAATCCCTTCCACACTGCTCTCCTCCCGCACATGCGGGGAGGAGGAGACTACCAGCTCTTCTGAGTTCATATATCCATATCCTCCTTCTATTCTGACTGTTGACTGGCATTCAATTTTCTTTTGCCGAGCCTGATATAATGGACAAGAGGACGCTGGGAGGGGCATATATAGGAACAGGAGCCACATTCAATACAGTTAGTCACCCTGTACTCTTCCAGAAAATCCAGCTTCTCCTCTTTAGCATATTCTTCCAGGCTGGTAGGCATTAGATCAACGGGGCAGACATCCACACAGCGGGCACATTTGATGCAGGGATCAGGTTCAAATTTTTCCACCTCATCCTTTCTCATTACCAGAATGCCGCTGGTGCCCTTCACAACCGGGGCAGAAAGTGAAGCCTGAGCCTTGCCCAGCATGGGGCCTCCTGCCACAACTTTGCCTATCTCACCGGAGAAACCTCCCGCCTCCTCGATAACCCTTTCAATGGGGGTGCCAATGGGAACAATATAGTTACCGGGTTCATTAATTCCGCCGCCGGAGATGGTGAGAGGACGATCTACGAGCGGTTTCCCTCTATCCACGGCATCTGCAACTGCAGCAGCAGTTGCCACATTATTCACGATAACCCCCACATCAAGGGGAAGACCTCCCACGGGCACTTCTCTATCGAGAAGGGATTTAATCAGAACGGTTTCTCCACCCTGGGGATACCTCGAGGGCAGAACTTCAACCTCTATATTATCCTCATCCTCGACTATCTTTTTCATCTTATCGATGGCATCGGGTTTGTTCTCCTCGATGGCAATTATACCGTCTTCAACCTCTGCTGCCTGCATGAGAAGCTTAAATCCCCGCAGGAGCTTTGCGGTCCTCTCCACCATGAGACGATGGTCAACGGTTAGATAGGGTTCACATTCAGCTCCATTGAGAATAAAATAATCGATATTTTTTTCCTCCGGCACCGATAACTTAACATGTGTGGGGAACATGGCTCCGCCCATACCTGCAATGCCAGCTTCCCTGACCGCATTCCTTATTTCATCCGCAGATAGATTATTCAGTGAGCTATCCCAATTTCTTTTCTTATCCGACTCTGCACCAGCTGTTTCCTCCTCATCGGCAGAGATGATAACAGCCTCTACTCTATCCCCCGCCGGCACGGATATCTTCTCAATCCCCTTTACTTTACCGCTGACAGGGGAATGGACAGGGGCTGATACAAATGCTTCACTGTCAGCTATCTTCTCCCATCTTTCCACCCTATCTCCCTTCTCCACCGTCGGTTCCAGGGGAGCACCGATATGCTGCTGGATTGGTATCTTTAACTCTGAGACCCGGGACAGGGGCTGTAATTCTTTATCTGAACTCAGATCTTTGTTCTCCGGGGGATGTACCCCTTTGCTGGCAAAAATTTTAACCAATGTTTATCACCTCAAGTTGAATAGAACTTACTGTGAATGCACGAAAACTTCATAACCATCTTCTCTCAAACTATCTGCTACATCTTCTGCCTGTTCTCTTGTATCCCCTCCGACAACCTTCACCTGATATGGTTCACTTCCCGAGATAAATGCTGGATAGTTCATCTCACTCAGCTCAGCTGCAAAAGCTTCAGCGTTTTCCTCCTGACCAAAGGCTCCTGCCTGTACGAGAAAATCTGCATCGCGATCGATCTCCTCTTCCTCCATACCATCTGTCTGTAGATCATCATCCTGAGCATCTTCGATGTCTTCCGGCTCTTCTTCTGCTTCTTCAGGCTGTTCTTCCGGCCCGGCAACCTGTTCTGCTGGATCTTCCAGATCATCCTGCTCTGCCATTTCCTCCTCCGGTTCTATCTGTTCATCCGGAATTTCCTCCGGCGGCTCCTCATCAGCGGACATAGGGGCCTCCTCCACCTCTATCTCCTCTTCAGGTGAAGTCTGCCAGGCAAAGAAAGTATTGCCGAGCTGAAAACCCACATATACCGCAGCCATGGAAAGGATTATCAATAGAACAATAAACCGCAATGAACCGCTCTCATCACCTGCGGGGAATTTTGACATAAATTAAACCCCCAATCTATAGAACTATTTCAGAATTTCTCAGAGCTTTTTTGATCTCCAGGACATTATAGAGAGAACCCGTAACACAGATTAATTCCCTCTCAGTTTGATTATCGAGAGAATTCCGGAATGCGTTCAAAAGCTCTCCTCTGTCTCTGACGGTCAATCCCTCTTTTATGCTATCCGCTATCTTCGCGGGATGTAAAGCTCTTTCAGTGCTTCCTGAAGTGAGAACAATCTCGACCTCACCTTCGACTGACTTTAATTCACCTATCATATCCTCAAGGTCTTTTCCCTCAAGCACTGCCAGAATAAAGGTGATTTTATCGTAAAGAGCGTGATTTCTGTTTAAATATTCTCTTAAAAACTTCATGCCTGCACTCGTATGGCTTCCATCGAGTATAACCGGCGGATTTTTCCTCACCACTTCCAGCCTTCCCGGCCAGCTGACCTGATTTAAACCCCGGGAGATATCATCACTGCTGACGAAAAATTCATCACATAAAACACTGGCAGCGGTGCTGGCGGTTATGGCATTATATACCTGATGTTCACCCAGAAGCTCCAGCTCCACGGAAATTTTATAGTCCTCTCTGCTCAGTGTAAACTTCTGATTGTGAGCTTTCTCCTCCCATTCATCCAGATCAAAATATTCCCTGCTGAAAAAAAGGCTGGACCCCTCAGATAAGGCCTTCTTTCTTATGACACCGGCCGGCTCCTCTCTGTTCTCGCCGCAGATAACCTTTGCCCCGTTTTTGATTATACCGGCCTTCTCAGCTGCTATTTCGCTGAGGGTATCACCCAGATATTCGGTATGTTCCAGGGTTACATTTGTTATCACACAGGCCACAGGAGACTCTATGATATTTGTGGCATCGAGCCTGCCTCCCAGGCCTGTTTCAAGGACGGCTATATCCGGTTTTTTCCGGGAAAAATGTGTCAGGGCTGCCGCAGTCACCACTTCGAAAAAAGTCGGTCTGCCTGTATCCTGCCAGAAACCTGGTTTCTGAACAAGGTCAGCAATTTCAGCCGCCAGTTCGCTCAGTTCCTCCCGGGAGATGTTCTCTCCATCTACCCTTATCCTCTCCTCGAACTCCTCTATATGGGGCGATGTGTATCTGCCCACCGAATAGCCGGCCTGCAGATATATGCTCTCCAGCATGGCCACAGTGGATCCCTTGCCATTGCTGCCGGCAACATGAATATAGTTCAGGCCTTCCTCATCATAATCCAGCCCTGCCAGCAGTCTTCCAACTCTCTTCAGGCCGGGTTTAAAGCCCTCATCACTGCCAAAAAGCGGAAATTGTTTAAAATATTCAACTGGATCAAATGAATTCATCTGGATTTTACACCTCTACTATAATATTATATATGTCTTGATAAATTACCTGTAGATGTATTAAAATAAAATCAATGATGACGGATAAAGAAAAATGTGAGGTGTTAAACACTTGAACTCTCTGGCTATATCGGCACTGGCTCTATTGACAGCACAGGCCATCAAAATATTTACCGTCTCTCCTCCCCGACCTGCGAGAATAATCGGCTCGGGAGGTATGCCCAGCTCACATGCGGCCTTTGTCACCTGCCTGGCCACTCAGATTGGAATAATCCACGGCATCAATTCCGATCTCTTTGCCATCACGGCAGTCTTCTCCCTGATAACCATCTATGATGCGGGTGGTGTCCGCAGGTCAGTGGGGGAACAGGCTAAGATACTGAACAGAATTATAACGGAAGTGAATCCAGCAGAACTTGACCGGGAAAAGGACAATATAAAAAGAGAATTTAAAGAGTTAATAGGCCATACTCCCTTTGAAATTCTTGCCGGAATGATGCTGGGCTTCATTATAGCCATTCTGGCAGCATGATCCTCTAATCCAGGAAGGTCTGAACCTCCAGAAGATAGCCCTCCGGGTCCCTGGCAAAAAAGTGATATAGATTAAAATCGGGGTTGAGCTCAGGTGAACTTTCGATCTCTATACCGGATTCTTCCGCAAATTCTTGATGGGTGCTCTCCACCTCTTCTCTATTCTCACAGAGAAGTGTTATAATGGGAGATTTCTCCTGATGGCATTTTGAAAGATGTTCACAGAATCCCAGCATTCCCCCGCCAGGCATGCTGTATATCAGACATTTTCCCTGGTCTTTTTCCAGGGGAAAACCGAGAAATCCGCCGTATATATTCCTTATCCGGTCCAGATCCTCGCAGCCCAGAAAGATAATATTTCCCGTCAGATTCATGCTTTATCCCCCTCAGGAAAACCTCATTTCTATTTCATCGCTATCGCTGACCGAGCTGGAAAAATCGGCCTCACTGCCGTTTATGATTATGCTGACTTCATCCTTCACATCTCTTGATATGCCATAGTTTATATGCTTGAGTATTTCATCCACTGTGATCTCCCGGCACTCATATTCTATCACATCACCGCTCTTCAGCTGATAGTCCTCCTCCTGTTCACTGCCGTTTACTCTGATATTTTCAACCGGCTTTGACAGCTGCAGTCTGCTGCTGTTAAATTCTATGGTGATCCCTTTCCGATTTTCCTGCAGAAAATTTTTCAGCTGACGGACTGTGAGAACAGGTCCTCTCCGGTCCAGAAAAATCTCCTGTTCCGAAGTGATCTCCTCATCGAGATCCAGAGGATTATCTCCATCAGTTAGGACTATCTCGCTCCGGGGAAGATAGGATCCCTCACCATTTATTTTAACCTCTATGAACTCATTATTCAAATCAGAGA
>CAYXAK010000021.1:24970-27141 GCA_964462585.1 uncultured Halanaerobiaceae bacterium | reverse complement strand
CTCTCCCCGGCTTCAGCATCGGTCAGACCCAGATCCACCCTTCTCTCCACAACATTCTCTCTGAGCTCAAAAAGATAATCATATAGCTCATCCACCTCTGCCCCGGCGGATAAAAAAGGGGCTGTGACACCTTCTCCAGACACCATCAGAAGACAGAAGATCAAAAGAGAAGCTATTAGCCAGAGATCGATATTTTTAAAGCTCATAATGCCACCCCTCAGAAGAAATTTAACCTGCTATCTGCGAAATTTCTCAATCATCTGCAAAACCCTCGCAATATCGGGCAGTTCAGAGATATCGTAATCTTCGGTCCAGATCACCTTCCCTCTTTCATCCAGCAGTATATTTGCTCTTCCGGAAAATCCCTCTGACTCTATGAATATCCCCATCATCCTGGCGGCAAAGCCCAGAGGATAGAAATCAGATAATATTTTCAGCTTTTCCAGCTGCAGATCTTCAGACCAGGCTCTTTTGGCAGGCACCGGATCTACACTGATTCCCAGCGGCACAGTATTTAAATCTTCAAACCTGTCATAGTTATCCTCTAAATCCTTCATCTGACCGGAAGAAATCTCAGTCCAGGCCAGAGGATGAAATGAAAGGAGTTTATAGCAGTTTTTAAGATCGCTTACAGCCAGATCTCTGCCCTTCTGGTCGGGAAGTGTAAAGGCATTGGGGTTTTTGCCCGTCTCTATTACCATTGAAGTCTACCTCCTCCAGGTTCGGATTAGCGGATTTACCGATCAATCATTTTTGTAATATTCATGTTCTCCCCGATAAGAGATATCTCTATATTTCTCTCTTATATCCTGCATTTCTTCCTGTGAAAATGGTTTAAAATCGCGTGCAATCTTCAGGTTTTTCCCCAGCACCTCAAATGAATCTATGCCGCTGACAAGTGTGCTGATGGGCAGGGAAAGTGAATATCTGATGGCCTCTTCTGGGTCAATGTCTGTATCCAGCAGACGGCTGCTGGCAAGACTTTTCATCCCGATAATGGCAATATTTTTCTGGCGGGCCTGGGGAATTATCTGATTCTGGAAGCTCCTGTAATGATAGTCAAAAATATTTACGGGTATCTGGACTGAATCCCAGGCAAAATCGAGCTCCAGCATCTCCTGATGTAGAGTGGGAAATCTATGGCCGGTGAATCCAATATATTTTATTTTGCCCTCTCTCCTGGCCTCAAGGGCTTCTTCCAGCACGGCTTCTTTTTTTATTTTAGCGGGTTCACCCTGATTTACGATTTCATGAAGCTGAAGAAGATCAATGCAGTCTGTTTTTAGTCTCTTTAGGCTCTCCTCCAGCTGCTTATTGAATCTTTGCTTTGTTCTGCCATGATTTTTGGTCATCAGAAATGCCCTATCCCTGTAACCATCCTCCAGAGCCCTGCCCATAATTTCTTCGCTGAGCCCCTGATGATAACACCAGGCATTATCCATAAAAGTAATACCCTCTTCGATGGCCCTCCTTATCAGGCTGATGGACTCGTCCTCCGGAAGTTTACCGATATGGTAACCCCCAATACCGAGTATGGAGACTTCCTCTCCTGTATTTCCCAGCTCTCGTGTGGGGATATTATTATTACTCATCTATCCTCACTCCTCTGCCTGTGCTGTAAAGGCTGATATTTATTCAAACACCGTTTATTTACCGGTGAAGATAATTATACCATATTAAATCTCACATAAAAAGATTGTATAAATAAGCCTTCTCAATTATCTGTAAAGTTATCTGCTCTTACAAATAGAACCTTTTTCAAAATTTAACACGGCTCCTGCAGCCATATTCATAATTTCTTAACATTTGAAGTGTATTATTATCTCTAATAAAACATTAAAGGAGATGATTATCATGAAGAGGATTGGCGTGATTGCAGTTTTTGCCCTCATCCTGGTCTTTGCTATTGGAGCCATCGGACTGGCAGGGGTGCAAAATCAAAACACTCAGGAGAGAATGGAAGTCAGAACCGAAACAGCCAGAAGTCAGCTGCATGATGGAGAATGCCCGAATGAACAGCTGCAGATCAGAAGAGAGATAAATGAATTTCGCAATTTGAGAAGAGAAGAGGGAACAAATGGCGAATTTGAACAGAGGAATGAGAGAAACAGAAGACAGAGGTTTGGGGGATAAGATTAAAATAACTTTTCTCTGCAAAAATGGCTGAAAAA
>CAYXAK010000021.1:15790-24870 GCA_964462585.1 uncultured Halanaerobiaceae bacterium | reverse complement strand
CTGGATATTTTATTAGAATTAAAGGCAGAATGACCAATCAATCTCACACCATCGGGTATATTTACCTCTGTTAGTTCATTATTTTTAAAAGCACTGCTGCCTATCTCTTTTAAACCCTCAGGCATCTCCACTTTATTTAGCCCCTTTTCTCTAAAAGCATCTCCGCCAATAACTTCAACATCAGCTGTGCCTATTTTTGCAGGTATAACAGGATTGAGCACTTTTGGTTTTTTGCCTTCCTGACCCCGGGCATGATATTCGATAATAGTGTTGGTTTCCTCATCAAATGCAAAATAATCCGGATCTGTCGATACTCCTGCCGCATTTGCAATAATATCAGTCTCCTTTAATAATTTTTATAAATTTACTGTGTGTGGATGAAGACTTCATATCCATCTTCTCTCAAACTATCCGCCACATCTTCTGCCCGTGCTCTGGAATCTCCACCAGCGACCTGAACCCTATAAGGCTCAGTTCCGGTGATAAAGGCAGAATAGTTCAGCTCACGCAGCTCAGAAACACGGGTTTCCGCGTTTTCCTCATACCCAAAAGCTCCCACTTGAACGAGAAAATCTGCCTTCCGATCCACTTCTTTCTCTCCCTCATCAATATCTTGAGGGAGATCAGTTTCTTCCAGCTGTTCTTCTTCTGCATCTTCTGCAGGTTGATCTGCTGGTTCAGTGTCCTGCTCTAACACTTCATCCTCCGCCACCATTCTATCCTCCTGTTCTCCCTCAGGATCTATTTCTTCATCAGGAATCTCTTCCGGCCGGTCCTCCTCGGCGGGCATGGATAAATCCCCGGCTCCCCTCTCCTCAGCAGGGCGCGCCTGCCAGGCCATGAAAGTATTTCCGATCTTAAAACCAGCATACACAGTCACCATGGAAAGGATAATCAATAAAACAATAAATCTCAGTGAACCTCTTTCATCATCAGTGGGGAATTTTGCCATGAATTTAACCCCCTTTTGTAAGCTCCAGCTCTAGCAAGCGTTGTTCTGCCTGAACAGGTTATGACAGGCTATAGCTTACATTACCACCGCCAAATTTTTAAAAGGTTCACTGTCATTCAGGTCACAGGACACAACTTCTCGCAGGAGGGAAGTTATCTGCAAAAGCAGATTTTATTGCTTAGAGTTCAATATTTTACGCCATTTTATAAAACAATTTTGAATCTTTATCATTTGTTTAATTAAAGATGTGTTGAGATTGTCCTTTATTTTAAATGGAAAAAGCCGGAGGAGATCATCCCCCAGCATTTAGAACCATTATTATAATCTGTTTATCCATCTCAATAATTAGTTGATGCTTAACCTTATCACCCTGTTATTGTTATTTTCTGAGTAATTTTTTTAATTTTTCAGGGCCTTTAAAGCCTGATACTGAAAGTTCTGTTTCGCCGGTTGCAGCACTGGAAATGGTTAAAGCTCCCACCCCCATTAGCCTTTGAATTAAAGACTGGCTGGTAGTAATATTTCTGATATTTTCTTTATAAATTTCATTGGTTTCTTTTCCCAAAATACCTTTTCGAAGTTCAACTCTTTCTTCAGTTATTTTTAATTTAGTTGCTTTTACTTTTATATACCAAATTAAAAGGAAAACAAGACCCAGTCCGTATGCTAAGATTAATATTAAAAACAAAATAAAAATAATCGGCTTATTCCTGAACATCTTCGGATTATCCTCAAACAAAACCTCTTCCTGGTTCGTCATTTTGTCAGCTCCTTTATTTGAAGTTCCAGCTTTTTATTGATATTTTTGATCTCTTTTTCTTCATTCAGCTCGTTATTTAGAGAAATTTGAAGTTTTCGCACGTTAATTTTAGCTCTTCTTCTTGCGAGAGAGGTATAGATCGATCCCGGTGAAGGTGCAATATTGTATCTGTGGGGTTATATAAATTAGATTTCTATACTTAACCACTTTTTCCTCCAGGAACTACGAAAAAGGGAACCTAACTTTAAAAGTAATCAAGGTGTCTCTTCCTCATCCTTGATACAGAACAATCGTTCCTTCAAAACCATTATCGACACATCACTAAAGGTGTTATGAAATTTTTAGATGTCAGACTCAATTTCCATTTCCACTTCTTACATCCCTTCAGACATAATAAATCCCCACTCTTTTTAAAAATTTTTGAGTGGGTGGCTTTAAAATATTATTGAATTTTAACTCGAACTTTTTTTATGTCCTCCCGGTGTATACGTAAGTCGACATAAACTTTCGCAAGTATTTACAGGTTTTGAAATAAATAAAAATGGCGGGAATGTGTGGGAATCGAACCCACCGCGGGCCGGTTATCCGACCCGCCGACGGATTTGAAGTCCGTGGAGCCCACCATGGGCTCAGCCATTCCCGCATATTTCCTTTTCCTCTACATATTATATTATATTAACCTGCACTTGTAAAGGATAACCTTTGGCACATGGCAGCGCTCAATCCAGCTTTATTTCTTATGCTCACGCAGAAATTCTATAACATCCATGGCATGTTCTTTCACATCCGGCTTGTAAAATCTCTTGATTATCTCACCATTCTCGATCAAAAAGGTGCTCCTTTTTACTATCCCCAGCAGATTGAGCACACCGAATTCTTTGCACAGCTCCCCTTCACCGTCAGCTAAAAGCGGATAATTGAGATCATTTTTGCGGGCGAATTTTTCGTGTGATGACACAGAGTCCTTGCTCACACCTGCCACCTTTGCTCCCAGACCCTCCAGGGCCTCCAGGTTGTCTCGAAAAGAGACAGCCTCACTGGTTCAACCAGGTGTTCGGTCTTTGATATAGAAGAAAAGAACCAGGACCGAATCTGAGAAGTCCTGGAGTGTATAATTTGTACCATCCTGGGCGGGAAGATCAAAATCAGGCGCCCTATCTCCGGCTTCCAGCATATTAAGCTCTCCCTTCTTCTGGTTTAACCCAGCTGATAATGTTTTTTCACATCCTCTTTGATATTCCAGCGGCATTCCAGTCCCCGGGGAAAAGTCACCATATCGCCTGCTGCAAATTCCACTGTGCCTGTCTCGGTTTCCACTTCAACTTCTCCCTCCACAAGATAGCAGATCTCCTTCTCATCATAATACCAGTCAAACTCTGAGGCCTCCTTCTCCCAGGTCGGCCAGGATCTAACATCTTTCTCCTCCAGTTCCTCTTCCGATGGTGTCCTAACCTCTATCTCTTCAGCCATAATTATCAACCCCCAGATTTAAGAAAATTTATTTATATCCTCACTGGTCCAGGTCTTTTCCTCCCAGTCGCGATGCCTGAGCTCCTCCAGAGTGTTTTCAACCTCTTCATGGTAGGCGCCATTTATATGCAGGCTGTCAGCAACATGACAGTAACTGCCCACCTTTACCTCCAGCTTTTCAGCCAGCAATTCCTGCAGCTGAAAGAAGGCCATCATATTGGAAAATGTCGCTTTGAAGAGATCATTGCTGCACATATATACATTCATGTTCAGCTCATCCTGTACTATTCTGGCCCAGACTCTGATGAAATCGGGAGAAGTCTTATAATTCCCGGGGTCTATTTTTGGATTCCAGAGCACAGCCTGTGCCTTTTTGCTCGTTTCATCCCTCTCCAGCTCTTCCAGCATATATTCCAGCTGATCAACTCCAGTCTCCTCAGGCTCTTCGGGCTTTTCTGCCTCTGCCCCTTCTTCTTCATAATTATCCTTATAACCTATTATGCGGTTGGAATAGGTATCCTCTGCAGCCGGACCCTCTCTGGATTTTAAGGGAGAGATAAAATCCTCCATATAGGAGACCAGGTCCTCTGCCCCCATGGGAAAACCCGCCCGGTGAAACCTCGGTTCCTTCTCCGGGTTTTCAACGGCTATCATGGCCATAAGATCGCGGGAAGGCGGGTCAAGTTCTTTTTCCAGCTCTGTCCTCACCTCGACACCTTTATTCCAGCATCTCTTCAGGGCTCTTTCCCAGGCTCTGGGAAATGTTTCCGCTTCGATCAGTTCATACTGCATGATATCTCCCCCTCCTTTTATAGATTGACACGGGCCGGATCACGAAACTTATCCTCATCCACACTGAGAGCTTTGTCCACCTCTGCCAGCATACTGTCTCTGTCTTCGGGCATACTGCCCTTAATATCCCGGTAATTTGAGATATGATCGCTGAGAACCTGCGAGCTTATTCCCTCCAGGTTCTCCAGCAGTATTTTCATCTCCTGCAGAGCCTGATGGGGGCTCAAAAGCTCAAATTCACCATCTTCATAGTCCTGATGCAGCTCAGTGCCGGGAACGGGCATAAAGGTTCTAAACCTGATAAAATCGGGATCTATGCGGTTTAGCACCCGGGCACTCTCTCTGGCATGAACTTCAGAAAGTGCTCTGCCGCCTGCTCCCACCAGATAGTATTCGCTCAATTCCAGTCCTGCTTCTATGCATTTACGGCCTGCTTCCACTATATCTGCAGGAGCTGTGCCCTTATTTATCCTCTCCAGAACCTCTGCACTTCCCGATTCCATGCCGGTATGAATCCTGCTGAGGCCGGCCTTTCTTAATTTTTCCAGCTCCTCTGCGCTTTTGAGGTTGACAAACTGGGCCGATCCATAGGTTGTGATCCTCTCCAGTTCGGTGAAGGTCTCCGTGATGAAGTTAAGAACTTCCAGGAGCTCATCCGTCTTCATGATGATGGAGTTGCCGTCGGCCAGAAATACGGTCCTGACAGTGCGGGGATAAAATTCTCGGGCTTTGAGAACATGTCTTTTTATCTCATCAACCGATCTTATATCAAAATTCTTCTCCCTATACATGCTGCAGAATCGACAGCTGTTGTGGGGACAGCCGACCGTAAGCTGCAGAATAAGGCTGCTGCTCTCACTGGGAGGTCGATAAACTTTACCTCTGTATAGCATTTAATCTGCCTCCATCCTGTCCTATCTCATTCAGGCCAGGGATAAAAATTGTTGAACTGTAAAAATTCTATCGATTCCTCCACAGAGGAAGGAGTGCCGATATCGATCTCCAGCACCGCTGCGGGGTCGAGCCCGTATTTCACTATGAGCTCTGTCAGCTTACGCCAGTCGACGCTGCCCCTGCCGGCAATATCGTGTCTGTCCTGACTGCCATCATTATCGTTTAAATGCAGATAGGTGATGTTATCGTTCAGCACCGAAAACCACTGACTTAACGGCACCTGTGAGTGAACGTTAAAATGCCCGATGTCAAAACAGACATTGATCTGATCAGATTTCACACTCTCCATCAGCCGGGCCAGTACACGGGGGTGAAAATCGAAGACATTCTCCACAAGAATCTCCAGATCGTATTTTTCCACCATCTCCTTGAAGAACTCTTCATTCCTCTCCACCCAGTATTCAAAATAGCGCTCATGTGTGTTCTGGGGCAGATAATTGGTGTGAAAAATTACCCTCTCAATGCCCAGCTCATCAGCTATGCGGCAGTTTAGCTCCAGCCTCTCCTCTGCCACCTGCCTTATTCTGGGATCGATACTGCTCAATCTCATATCGTGATAGGTGCCGTGCAGTGAGATGAGCGGTATATCGTGTTCGAGATTTTTATAGAATTCCACTCTCCTCTGCAGTTCTTCTCTGTCATCCAGATTCATGGTCAGAGCAAAGTCTATTATCTCAAAACCCAGATCATAATCACGGGCCAGCTCCACATAGTTGTTATGATCAGGAAAAGTCGGCTGTACAAGAGCACTGCACATGATATTCTCCTCTCTATTTCAGATACCTCTCATCTCCCCGTCTTTCCGTAACTTCCTGCTGATCGAAATACTCCAGCAGGGGCAGTGTATATTTACGGGTGCTTTCCAGCATATCCCTGAACTCGGCCAGCTCTATACTCTCATTTTCCTGCAGATATTCAACCAGTCTTTCTCTGGCTTTTCTTACACTATCGGCGCTGAGATAAACTTCTTCATTCAGCCTCACAAGCTCATCTCTTTCTTCCAGAGAACGGAGGACCTCTTCTACCAGGTGGGCATCAAATTCATCCAGCTCATCCTTGATCTCATTGATATCAGGGGGAGTGTAGGGATTATCGTCAAACTCCCTTAATATCTCCTCCCGGATCTCTTCCGCTTCACCGCTGAATTCCACTTCAAATTCGAACAGTGAGATATATTCTTCCTCTATTTTCAGGAGATCCTCATCGCTCATATGCTCCGTTATTTCACGGAGCTCATTGCTGTTGACCTCGAAGCTGAGCTGAGAACGCAGCTCCTCCCGGCCTATTCCCCGGCGCAGGGGATATTCCCGATGATATTCTTCAATTATCTCCACTGTCTCTTCTTCCATCTCCTCTTCCACGGAGCTGGCCAGCCAGCGGGAAGATTGATAGCGGGAGAGCTCGATTACCTCACCGCTGTCTGCAAGCTCCGGAAGAATCTCCTGCAGATGCTGGCGGGAAAAGCCTGTCTTCTGGATCAATTCCTGCAAATCCATGGGTCTCTGCTCCAGCTGAAGATGCAGCAGTGTTCTCTCCTGAGGTGTGCCGCTTTCCTTGATCTCCAGCTCTTTTATGGCCTCCTCATCGAAACGCCTGCGCCTGGGAGGCTTATCCTCGATCACTCTGCCGCCCCCGATAGTCGTCATGGGTGAGTATCTTCTCACCACATAACTCTCCAGATGGCGGGCCACAATCTCATCCTCCAGCCTGTACTGCACAAGGCCGGATTCTCCGGGATATAATTCCTCCTGATCTATGAGGTATACGCGGCCTATCACCTCATTGGCACCGATGTGAAATCTAATCCTGGTGCCGTGCTCGACCACCAGTGGAGCTGAAGGTAAAAGATTGAGCCGGGCATCTACCTGTGAGGTTCTCTGCAGGCTGCCGGCTGTGGCCAGAACATCTCCTCTATCCACTTCATCTTTGTCCACACCGGCCAGGTTTACACCGACCCTCTCTCCGGGTTTAACAGCAGATCTTGACTGGTTGTGAACCTGCATGCTCCTCACCCTGGCCTCTTTACCCCGGGGATAGATCATCACCTCTTCATCTTTGTTTAATGTACCCCTTATCAGGGTGCCGGTAACTATGGTACCGTGACCTGTGAGTGTAAAGACTCTGTCCACGGGCAGATATATATTTCCGCCATCATCCTTTGCAGGCACCTCGCGGGCTGCCTGCAGCAGCTTTTCCCTCAATTCATCCAGCCCTGTCTCCTCCTCACCGGAGACGGTGACCATAGGAGCTTCAGCCATGAAGCTCTCAGCCAGCTGATCCCTGATATCTTCTCTGACCAGCTCCAGCCATTCTTCCTCGACCAGATCGGCTTTGCTGATGGCAATAACTCCCTTTTCGACCTCTAAAAGCTCCATTATGGCCAGATGCTCTCTGGTCTGGGGCATGACACCCTCGTCTGCCGCTACCACCAGCAGGGCAATATCGACTCCTCCTGCACCTGCCAGCATATTCTTGACGAACTTTTCGTGTCCGGGCACATCGATTATACCGGCCTTTATATCATCGGCCAGCTCCAGTCCTGTAAAACCCAGATCGATGGAGATGCCCCGCTCTTTTTCCTCGTCCAGGCGATCTGTATCTTCACCGGTAAGAGCTGATATCAGCGTCGTTTTGCCGTGATCTATGTGACCTGCTGTCCCGATTATTACATTCTTTCTATCGCTTTCATTTCCACTCACTTTTTATACCTCCAGATCGGCACAGGCTGCAGATATCCTGTCTATATCGCCCTCGACCAGTGTGCGCACATCAAATATCAGTTTACCTTCGGAGATGCGGCAGAAAATCGGAGGATAATCCCGGCGCAGTTCTCTGGCCAGAGGTTCAGGATCACCACCGGTAGAGAGTGTCAACGTCCAGGTCGGCAGCTCACTAACCGGATATGATCCTCCTCCCACACGGGAAATCCCCTTTTCCAGCTCCAGATAGCCCTCTAGTTCGCCGCTGGCGGCAGCTATAGCTTCTTTGAGGTTTTCGGCTCTTTTCTTGAGTTTCTCCAGAGAGCTGTCGATCATCTGCAGTGTGGGAATTTCCTCCAAAGCCTGATCCATATCGTAATAGGATTTGAGCGTGCCCTCCAGAGCGGCCAGTGTCATCTTATCTACCCTGATGGCCCTTGTCAGCGGATTATTCTTCATCTTCTCCACATATTCCTTTCTGCCCAGCACAATACCGGCCTGAGGTCCGCCCAGTATCTTATCACCACTGCAGGTTATGATATCTCCACCTGCTTCCACCCTTTCACGCAGTGTCGGTTCATATTCCAGTCCAAACTGCCTCATGTCGAACATCACACCACTGCCCAGATCATCCAGCACGGGCAGACCATACTCCCGTCCCAGCTCCTTTAATTCCTGAACAGAAACATCCGCTGTAAAGCCCATTATGCGATAATTGCTGGTATGAACTTTGAGCAGCAGGGCTGTATCCTCACCGATGGCCTCTTCATAATCTCCGGCATATACTTTGTTGGTGGTGCCAACTTCCACCAGTTCTGCACCACCCTGTTTCATGACATCTGGAATGCGAAAGGAGCCGCCTATCTCCACCAGCTCCCCCCGGGAAATTATTACCTCACTCCCCCGGGCAAAGGTAGAGAGGGCCAGAAGCACAGCCGCTGCGTTGTTGTTGACCACAAAAGCATCCTCGGCACCTGTGAGCTCACAGAGAAGTCCGGAGACATTGTCGTAACGCGAACCCCTCTCCCCGCTCTCACGATCTATCTCCAGTGTTGAATAATGTGCTGATACCTGCTCGACCATATCGCGGGCTCTGCTGGAGAGCAGCGAACGGCCCAGATTGGTGTGGACTATAACGCCTGTGGCATTAACAGCAGGGGCCAGAAGAGGTCTGTCCTTTGATCTCAGCAGGGATTTTATTCCTGCCAGCACCTTATCCCTGGCGGTCATCTCCAGAGCTTTTTTGCGGGCTCTTTCTGCATCCTGCCTCTCCAGGATCTGCAGAAGATCGGCCCTCATCTCATCTATGGTATCCTGGACAGCTTTTTTAACCCAGGTCTTATTATATTTATCTGATATATCAGCGATCTCCTCCCACTCCAGCACCTCATCTACCGCCGGCAGCTGACGGAGTATTTCATTTTTCTTCATGGTTTATAAAATCACCTCTTCA
>CAYXAK010000021.1:0-15690 GCA_964462585.1 uncultured Halanaerobiaceae bacterium | reverse complement strand
CGGCAGCTGACGGAGTATTTCATTTTTCTTCATGGTTTATAAAATCACCTCTTCAATATCTTATTGCTTTCTACTTTAATTTTCTGGATAGGGGCGAATAATTCCTGCTAAATTTTTAAACCCCCGGCTCTCACCGGGGGTTTAATTCTGTCGGAATCTATTGCGTCATTTTTTCAGCTTCAGTTTGAAAATTTTAAGCTTCGTTGAATACAGTCTGCTCCTCTATATCTGTGGTAAGAGCTTCCAGAGCTCTATTGAGTATTTTGCGCCTTTTATCCTTCTCTTCATCATCATCCAGTTTGGGATCTCCCAGCGGATGAGGAATGGCTATGGCGGGAACGATCCTGTTGGCACCAACTGTTTTAGAGATGGGCACAATCGAAGCTATATGAACCACCGTAAATCCAGCCTTCTCCAGCTCTTTCACCATCGTTGCACCGCAACGAGTGCATGTCCCTCAGGTGGAGGTCAGAACGACACCTTCCACATCGGCCTCTTCCAGATCAGATGCTATTTCCCGGGCAAAGGCTTTGGCACTGGCCACAGCCGTGCCGTTACCGACGGTTGTATAGAAGTATTCATGAAGTTTTCCGATAACACCTTCTTCCTCCAGATCTCTCATCACATCGACGGGCAGCACACAGTCAGCATCCTCATTGGCAAAAACGGGGTCATAGCCTCCATGTGCTGTTTCGTGGCTGTCAGAGGTGAGATCGTCATAAGTGGAGAGTTTATATTTGCCGTATTTTGAGGCACTGGAAGATTCGATATTATCGGGGTTGCCGTTGGGCACAATCCCGCCCGAGGTGACGAGGGCAATGCAGGAACTGCTGAGATTTTTAAGAGCAGGAGCTGGTTCAGCCCTGTCAAAGCTGGGCATGGGATATTCAGATTCGTACTCATCTCCACCGGTTTTCTTTAAGAGCATCTCCACAGCCCGGCGGGCACCTCTTTTTTCCACAAATACATTTTTGCGGACGCCCCGGGGCAGGTAACCTGCCTCTTCAGGTGAACCGGGTTCACCGTCATTTTTTACAAATCTCATTACAAGCCCCGCCATTTCGGGCAGAGCTTCCCTCATGCCGGCGGCGTTCTTTGAAGTTTCCACAAAATAGGCGTACTGGCTGTAGAGATCATAACCCGGGTTTTCACGGTGCAGACCGGATATAACAGGAATATCCATCTCCGAGGCCAGCTCGGCAACTGCACCACAGGCCATGCCGTATCTGCCGGCGTTAAATGCCGGGCCTGCAGTCACAATATCGGGATCGTTTTCCTCAAATATCGACCTTATCTCCTCTAAAGCTTCTTCTTTGTTCTCATTGAAATATCCGTCTCCACAGATTATTGTACCCACAACTTCTATATCATCCGGCAGCTGATTGTTGATAGCACCGGCCGGACCAACCGGTTCAGATCTGAATTCCGGTGGTGTGTCCGCAGCTTCTTCACCACCGATCTGACCGAAATACTGATTTAAATAATGAATAACAGTGGTAGCAGCCAAATTCATTCCCTCCCTGTAATTTTTATATTAATATTCACGGGCGGTGAGATTATTTATGCCCAGTTCGTTTGTGGCACCTATAATGGCCTGAATTTCCACTTCAATACCGCCGTCCTCTTTGAGACTGCCTTCAAATCCGCCTGCCATCCTGTTGGCAAAATCCTGTCTGCCTATGACCCTTTCCATGGCCGGAAGCTCAATAACCTCGT
This sequence comes from uncultured Halanaerobiaceae bacterium, assembly GCA_964462585.1. Lineage (GTDB taxonomy): Bacteria > Bacillota > Halanaerobiia > Halanaerobiales > Halarsenatibacteraceae > Halarsenatibacter. Next base: position 13,974 of record CAYXAK010000021.1, on the reverse strand, counting down.
TGGCATTGCCCGCAGTCACAACAGCGTCCGCCTCGGGTGTGGAATCTGCCAGAGACTGAGAGGCACCGTCACTGCCGGCAAATTCATCTGTTAGCAGAACAGTGTCTATATCCCTCTCCTCCAGCTTTCTGCAGTTCATGATAAGATCGGCATCAGGGTTGCCAAAACCTTCTTCGGAGATGATGGCCGCATCCAGGCCCATCCTCTCGGCCAGCCTTGCGGTGTAGCTGGAAGATCTCTCCTTTTCAGCAAGCCTCACATTCTCATTGGTGATAATGGTTCCCACAAAGTTTAAGTTCTCACCGTGTTCTCTGTAAAGCTCCTCAATCACCGGGTTGTTCTGATGAAAATAGGTGGTGTTTTTGTCACAGGCAGAAACACAGTTTCCGCTCACTATAGCCCCATCCATGACCTCCGTGGGGGATATGAGTGTGGGCAGAATCTCCTTGGCATCTACGGAATAGACATAGGTGTCATGCAGAAGCCCCTGGCTCTGGAGCATGTAGATATAACCAACTTTGGGCAGGTCGCCGTTCTGGGCACAGGCTTCGAGCAGAGGTTGATGCTCGTATTCTACAATTTCATCAGGCTCAACACCGGCTGCAGCTTCTCCAATATATTTGGCTGCAGTAAGCCCTAAAAGCCTCAATACCTCTTCATGTTCATGATCTTTTATGCCATCTTCCACCTCACAGTCGAGCACGATATTGATGGTTTCTGAAAAAGGCGTATAATCTGCCCCGGGCCCGGACATATCTATAATGCCTTCCTGGTATCCGACCACATCACCTGTCGTTACCACAGCTGTATTGGCCAGGGCCACTGTGCTGCCTGTACCAACAACATCCTCCGAGCCCAAAAAGCCGGGAAATACCTCTCCCCCCTCCGGCTTATATCTTGGTTCTATAACATCCTTTACCGGTATTATGCGGGTATTATCACCGGGTCTTACGATCTCAAAATCGATCGATTTCAGGCGGTGGTCCTCCCTGACCTCCTCCCATAAACCCTCTTTGTCGATAATCAATTTGCCATCTTCTATTTTATTCTCCGAATCAAACTCCACATCTTCTATGAATATGCGGCCAAGTTTCAGTTCCATATTGCCCCTCCTTCTTGTGATTGTTATATCTTTCATTTAGCTCGGTAAAATTTTTAATCAGTTCAAAGTCGATTCTGGCAAAATCGCTGACCAGACTATCCTCCATAAGCTGCGGAGGATCAGGCCATTTACCCCGGTAAAAATCAATTGTTCTCTCGATAAGCTTGAGTGAATAATGATCAAGCTCCTCTGCGGGCGGGGAGATCACAATCGATTTCAGGGGATTCCTTTCAGGCTTAAAATTGCCTGATAAGGGATGAGAAATAAGTCTGTGGCCTCTGTGGATATAATCTCTGACTGCCAGCACTACCTCTCTCACAGCCTCTCTCTCATCAACTTTTACATCCAGGCCGGCCTTATCACGGAATTTTTGCAGAACCAGATGATTATTTGTGACAATGATATTCCCGGATTGCATATTATCACCTTCCTTCCCCCATATCAACAGAAAAGAGCAGCAACAAGAGATCAAGCTCTCTCATTGCTGCTCTGTCAAGTGACCTGAGAGATTTCCCGCAGCTGCGTTCCTGCGGGTTGCCCCTTCGGTAGAGTTGCTTTCCAGAGCGATGTCAGAAGATGGTCCGGAAACCTGAGAGTTTCATCCCCGCCTGAGAATTTGACAGGTGATTTACCCCTTCGGTGGCCTTGCTGGCACTCTCCCATCTCCTTCGGCCATCACCATATGCTGTTTTAATAAATATTTCACAATCTCTTCACACTTAGTATAGCTTATTTTATCTCCCTTGTCAAGAAAATTCCCGATCATTATTTTCGCTGTCGACCCTGGCTGTGATCCTGGGGTCGAATTTGCTGTTTCTCTTCAGCCTGTTATCGAGTTTTCTCAGCCCGGCAAGGGATAGACCGAAGAGTATTAAGGCCCCTAAAATCCCCATCAGCTCATGCTGTGGTCCAAATAATAGCTCTCCGGCATTCATGAAGAGCAGATAGCCTAAAATCATAAAGAGCGGGGGGAGGAGATAGATCATGATTGAGGCGAAATATACCTGCCTGTCGCCCATCTCCAGGATAACTCTCTCCCCCTTTTTGGCCCCTATGGGGTTTGAAACTTCAACCTCGATCTCATCTAATTCATGAGAATCTCCGGCCAGACCACAGCTGTGCTCACAGCTTTTGCAGGCGGACTGTCTTTTTATCTCCACTACAGCCCGCCCGCCTCTGTTCTCTACAACTAAAGCTTCTTCTTCCATGACAAGTTCACCTCTCCCCGGCTTTCTCCTGGCGGTATATCTCGATCACTATATCACAACATTGACCAGATTGTCGGGCACAACTATGATTTTTTTCACCTCTTCACCATCTGTGTATTTCTGGATTTTATCACGTTTTAACGCTCTTTCTTCCAGGTCTTTTTCCCCGGCGCCGGCCGGTGCCATCATTCTATCGCGCACTTTGCCGTTAACCTGGATAACTATCTCTACTTCCTCTTTTTCCAGGGCCTCGCTGCTGTATTCAGGCCAGCTTCTCTGATGGATGCTGAACTCATTACCCAGTCTCTGCCAGAGTTCCTCGGTGAAATGGGGGGCAAAAGGAGCCATCATCAGCAGGATATTCTCAATCACGGAGCGCAGAAGATCGCAGTCCAGCTCCTCTCCCCCGCCGGCATAGTCGCGGGCTTCATTTGTCAGCTCCATGATCGAGCTTATGGCGGTATTGAAGGACTGGCGTTCATCTATATCCTCGGTGACCTTCTGAATGGTTTCATGCAGATTTCTGTGCAGTTCTCGCTCTTCTCCCTGGAAATCTCCGGCTTTCAGATCCACAGCACGGAAGCTGGAGGCCGAATTCAGTTCATCACTGTTCTCTGCCACCAGATTCCAGATTCTTTTGATGAATCTGAAAAGCCCCTCGATACCCTCATGGCTCCACTCCAGATCTTTTTTGGGTGGAGCGGCAAAGAGTATGAAAAGCCTGGTGGCATCGGCACCGAACTGGGAGAGAATGTTGAGGGGATCGACCACATTGCCCCGGGATTTGGACATCTTTGCTCCATCCTTTAAGACCATACCCTGAGCCAGATAATGATCGAAGGGCTCATCTATATCTGCCAGCTCCAGATCTCTCACAACCTTGGTAAAAAACCGGGCATAGAGCAGATGCAGTATGGCATGCTCCACACCTCCCACATAGATATCTACAGGACACCAGTCCTCGACCTTATCACCGGTGAAGGGCAGCTCTTCGTTATCCGGGTCGAGATAGCGCAGAAAATACCAGGAGGAGTCGACAAATGTATCCATGGTATCTGTCTCGCGTCTGGCCTCTCCCCCGCACTCCGGACAGCTGGCATTAACAAATTTCTCTTCACGGATAAGAGGTGACTGGCCGCCAGCTTCCAGCTCGACCTCATAGGGAAGCTCGACGGGCAGATCTTCTTCCGGCACGGGCTGCATTCCGCACTCATCACAGTAAATTATGGGTATGGGAGCTCCCCAGTAGCGCTGGCGGGATATGAGCCAGTCTCGCAGTCTGTAGTTGGTCTCCTCCTGACCCAGGCCTGCTTCTTCCAGGTCTCTGGCTATCCGCTCAAAAGCCTCCTCTGAATCAAGGCCTGAATATCTGCCGGAATTTATCAGCTCTCCATATTCTTCAAAGGCTTCCTCCTCAATATCTACCTCTATTTCCCCGGCCGGCTCAATAACCTGGCGGATGTTGAGATCATATTTGCGGGCAAAATCATGATCGCGCTGATCATGAGCGGGCACGGCCATAATGGCCCCTGTTCCATATTCCAAAAGCACAAAATTGGCTATGAATATGGGAATATCTTCCCCGCTGAGCGGGTTTACGGCTTTAAAACCGGTATTAACGCCTATCTTCTCGGATTCGGGGGAGGTTCTCTCTTCCTCCTGCTGTTCCTTCATTCTCCTTACTTCCTTCTCTATCTCATCTCCCCTTCCGGATTCAGCTATGATATCCTCAACCAGAGGATGTTCTGGAGCCAGCACCATATATGTGGCACCGTAGATGGTATCGGGTCTGGTGGTAAAGACTTCTAGCTTCTCCTGGAAATCCTTAACCGGAAAATTTATTCTGACGCCCCGGCTGCGGCCGATCCAGTTCTTCTGCATCTCCTTTACCCGCTCGGGCCATTTATCCAGCTCTTCGTGATCATCTATGAGCTGATCGGCATAATCAGTAATTCGCAAAAACCACTGGGCTAAGTTTTTATCCTCCACCTCTTCCTCACATCTCTCACATCTCCCATCGACCACCTGCTCATTGGCCAGCACAGTCTCACAGCTGGGACACCAGTTGACGGCTGCTTCCTTTTTATAGGCCAGATCATTTTTATACATCTGCAGAAAAAGCCACTGTGTCCAGCGATAATAATCCGGACTGGCTGTGGCCACCTCTCTATCCCAGTCATAACTGAGGCCCATGCTCTTAAGCTGTTTTTTCATCTGGGTTATATTATCCCAGGTCCAGTCATGGGGGTGGATATTTCCGTGTTCGATAGCGGCATTCTCCGCCGGCAGTCCGAAGGCATCCCAGCCCATGGGATGCATGACATTAAAACCCTGCATCCTTTTGAATCTGGCCATGACATCACCTATAGAATAGACCCTGACATGACCCATGTGCAGACGTCCTGAGGGATAGGGGAACATCTCCAGAGCGTAATACTTCTCCCGCTCATCATCTTCATCAACCTCATAGAGACCCTCTTTTTCCCATCTCTCCTGCCATTTTTCCTCAAGTTCGGAAAAATTATAATCGTTTTCCATCCTGTCCTCTCCTTTCTTAACTGAATTTATCTGCATATTTTGAAAACCAAATAAAAAAACCCCTCCCGTTACCAGGACGAGAAGAGGTTTACCCGTGGTACCACCTAGTTTGGCCTAAGGCCCACTCTCACCTTAACGCAGTGGCTACGCCGCAGGACTACTCTGACATTTCATCCCCGGTGCTCAGGAACGAGTTCGGCCCATAGCTGAACAGAGCCTACTGCTTTCCCTCTCAGCTCAATCGATGGAGTTTTAGCACGAAGCAATTGGACTCAATTTATTATGATGCAGAAATATACCTGTTATTAAAAATTATATGCATAGTTAGGTCGATTGTCAAGTTATATGCAGAGCCCGGTTTATTCAGAAGCCTCTTCAGCTTCCTCCAAAACCCTCTCGGCATCGGCCCACAGCCTCTCCAGCTCGTAAAAGCGCCTCTCCTCCTGATGAAATACATGAACTATAACATCCTCATAATCCAGCAGCTTCCAGCGGGATTGATTGCGGCCTGCAACCCGGTAGGGTTCAATACCATCTTCGGACATCTCTTCTTCAATCTCCCGGGCTATGGCATCTACCTGCTTTTCATTGCTGCCGCTGCAGATGACAAAAAAATCAGCTATGGTGGTAAGTTTGATGACCTCCAGCACCATGACATTTTCTGCTTTTTTATCTTCAGCGATATCAGCAATATTCAGGGCCTTTTCCCTGGACTTATCTCTATTTTCCACTCATATCAACACCTTTCCTTTAGTTTTCTGCCAACAGATCATGTCCTACTGTGACCTCAATTATATTCTCATCCTCACCGTTTTCATTATCTTCCAGGCGAATATCGCCATCCAGATACTGCCTTATCCTGCGGGCTATATCCCCTTTATCCCCGTCAAAATAAACAATTTCAGTCCGCTCATAATCAAAGCTGTCAGCATTGTCGATAGAACCGATCTTAAAACCATAGCGGCTCAATCTGCTGGCGGCACTCCCTGCCGCCCCAGCTTCTCCATTGCCATTGTAGATATTTAGCTCCACATCATTGTAGCGGCGCTGTTTTTCCCCGCGCAAAAGTTCGTCAACAATTTCATCTTTCTCCTCTTCGGCGGCAATCCAGTAACTTGCCCCATTTATATCTTCCGGAAAACCCGGCAGCTTGGCAGTCTCAATTTCCTCAAAATCCAGAGCAGCAACGACCCTTAAAAAGGGGAGAGCATCGGAATAATCTATATCGGTATAGACAGAATCCAGGCTGGTGCTGATTATTTCCGGCATATCAGTCAATCTGGAAGGATGCATGAGCTGACGGATGGCCGCGCTGATGAACTTCTGCTGCCGCTGCACCCGATCGATATCACCCCTGGGTGTATGCCTGTATCTAACGTAATCCAGAGCCTTTTCACCATCGAGAACCTGTTCACCCGGTGAAATATCTATGCGCAGGCCCCCGGCTTCATCGGTATACCACATCCTCTGCTCAACTTCCAGCTCAACTCCACCCATGGCATCGACAATATCAATGAACCCCTGAAAATCCAGGTTTACATAGTAATCTATAGGAACCTGGAGAAAATTCTCCAGGGTCTCAATGGTGAGGTCGATACCGCCGAAGGCATAGGCAGCATTTACTCTGTTCTTCCCTCTGCCCGGGATCTCAACTCTGGTATCGCGGGGTACCGAAAGAATATTAAAATCACCTGTGGAGGTATCAAAGCTGACGATCATTATGGTATCCGTACGGCTGATATTGTGATGATCTATATCATAGCCTGTTAGAAGAATATTCACTCTGGAGCTGGAAAAGGGGTTATCCTGCCAGGCACTGAATTCGGTAACAAAAGAGCTGTTCATAAAAATAACTATCAGGGCAAACAGTGCAAATACGGCTAAAAATATTTTTTCCTTGCGGGACACTCTATCTATCATCTAACGCCTGCCCCCTCAGTATGGAGTTTCTTACCAGGATGGTATTGGGGTGGATGAGCGCATTATCTGCCAGCAGATAGCGGATGGTGTTTTCACAGATCATCCTCACAGCCTCATCGATATTCTCAAAGGCCATCTCTCTCAGTTCATCAATTCCGCTGTAGCTGCGGCCGGGCTCGATTTTATCGGCCACAAGAAGCAGTGATATGTGCTTTTCCATACCTGCAAATCCTGTGGAATGATACCTTATGGCTTCCAAAATCTTGAGGTCATCCACTGCAAATTCTCTTTCAGCCCGGGCGGCGGAAGCAGGAGCATGCTGAAGCTGTGGGATTTCCTCCTCCCAGAGGTCCAGAGACCAGGTGCTGTCCTTAAGCCACTCTTTCATCTCTGCAGTCGATAGTCCTTTACAGATATCGTGAAGCAGTCCGGCTTTATATGCACTATCAGCATCTAAGTTATATTCCTCTGCCAGCTTTCGGGCCGTCTCTGCCACCCCCAGGGTATGGCTGTACCTCTGCGGGCCCAGTATATTTTCCACGCGTTCTCTCAAATTCTCTTCACTATTCATCTGCTCACGATCCTCAGACCGCATCTATGATAACTATAATATCTAAACTGTGTTTTAATCAATATACAGTCTTTCCCTTCTAATTATTTTTTCCACTATATCCGGAACCATATATTTTATGGAGAGCCCACTTTTGATCCTCTCCCTTATGAGTGAGGATGATATATCGAAAAAACCCGTCTCGATCTTAGTTATTTCAGCCTCATACCGGGTGTAAAGCGGATTGTTTTTCATCGCTTCTATATCATATCCCGGTCTTTGAGCTACAAGTATGCGGGCTTCACTGAGTATGTACCGGGGATCACGCCAGGAGAATATTTCAGCCAGAGAGTCGGCCCCCATGATTATGGAAACTTCATGGCCATTCCTCCTGAACTCCTCGATCGTACGGGCGGTATATGAAGGCCCATCCCGCCTCAGCTCCATATCTGAAATCTCAAATCTGTCATTATCAGATATCGCCTCTGCGGCCATCTCATATCTGATCTCAGCAGCTGTTAGATCACACCTCTCCTTGTGAGGTGGGTCCCCGGCCGGAATGAAGTGGGTCTTTCCGCAATCCATCTGCTCACAAGTCTGTTCGGCAATGAGAAGGTGACCGATATGTATGGGGTCAAATGTGCCCCCGAAAATTATTTTTTTCCGCTCTCTTCGTTCATTCACTCTTTATCACCGGCCCAATTTCATGTTATCATTATATAAGATGAATCACAGCTTATCAAATAATAGAGGAGGTAAAACGATGGAATATTCGTTCCAGGAACACAGCCCAAAAAAAGGTGAAGATGTCTTTATTGCCGCGGGAGCTAGAATCATAGGTGATGTTGTGCTAAAAGAAGGTGTGTCAATCTGGTACAATGTTGTGGCCAGAGCTGATGTAGCCAGTATTGAAATCGGAGAGAATACCAATATTCAGGATAACTCCACACTGCACTGTGATTATAATATCCCCCTCAGCATTGGAGCCGATGTCACTGTCGGTCACAGTTCCGTGCTCCACGGCTGTCATATAGAAGATGAATGTCTGATAGGCATGGGTGCCACCATACTGAATAATGCCCATATCGGCTCGGGCAGCATTATCGGGGCCGGTGCTCTAATTCCGGAAGAAAAAGAAATACCCCCTAACAGCCTGGTGCTGGGCATGCCTGGCGAAGTGGTCAGAGAGACAACAGAGGAGGAGAGAGATAATCTGAGAGAATGGGCTTTTGAGTATAACAGTCTGGCCGAAAAACACGGCAGTTCTGACCAGAAACCGCTGTCCTGATCCTGTTCCGGTCTATAGATCGCCTTTTTCGGCCTCCATTATGAGGTCATAGGCCTCTTTTATCTCCGAAAACTTCTCCTTGGCCATTTCCACGAACTCCTCGGGCACATCCCGGGCGATCGCTCTGTCCGGATGATATTTTTTGGCCAGCTCTCTGTATCTCTTTTTTACCTTATCCAGGCTGGCATCAGGATCCAGATCCAGTGTTTTATAGGCCTCCCTGAGCTCGCTGCTGGAATTATGATTGATATAACCTGTTCCCCGCCGGCGGCCTGAGCCTGAATAGGAGTTATTTCCACTGCTCTGCCGGGAAAACTGCAGTATATTCCGGGCTTCTTCCAGTAGTTCGCTCTGCTCCGGGCTCATACGGCCTCCGGCACTGCCCACGCTCTGCATGAGCTGAATTACCCGGGCGGACATTCTGTTATCATGATTGATAACACGGGCAAATTTTTGGGCAAAATGGGAAAATGACCTGCTGCTGGATTTAGCCTCATCAAAGTATTTAATGGCGGCCTTTCTCTCCGCGGAATTAAGGCCCAGTTCCCTGCTGACAAAACTGTCTATAATTCTGATCTCTTCTCTGGTCACCTGGCCATCAGCCTGGCAGAACTTTGCCAGCATGGCAAATAGATATTTGAGCAGAACCTGTTTTTGACGATTTCGATCTGTATTATATCTGTATTTTCTCTTCTTTGAGCTTTTTTTGCTCACCGAGCTTTCGAATATATAGCCTATCAGCCCCCCGATAAAGGCACCGGGTATATTGCCAATAAAAAAACCCAGAATTATTCCCATAAATGTAGTGCTGCAGCCCAAAAAAATAACCTCCTGTGTCTCTTTCTTCTGCCTCAGGTACAAAAACCTCCATCAGTATTAAGTATAACACAGGCCATGTGATATTTTAAGATATAAACCTATACTGTCATACGGAATAAGGCAGATTCTAATCCAGATCGAAAAAAGCAGAATATTAGAGCAGAAGCCCTTCGGCATTTTTCCAGAGTATTTTCTCAACATCCTCTCTTCCTAACTCGGTCTCTTTTATGCTCTCCTCATAAACACGGGGCGATATGAGCGGATAATCGCTGCCGAGCAAAACCCTGTCGATTATGCCCAGAGCCCTTATTACCTCAAATATTTTATCATCATACAGAAAGGGGCTTGCGGCGATATCATAATAGACATTCACCAGTTTATCCTTTATCTCCGGCATCAGCTCATAAAATGGCAGCCCTCCGCCCCAGTGGGCAAATATGAATTTATTCTGAGGGAAATTCCCCGCCAGCTCCACTCCTTCCTCTATACCTATCTCGGTTTTGCCGGCATAATCGTGCCCTACGGGCTCATTGACATGAACCAGAATAGGCCAGCCCTCTTCAGCGGCAAAACTGCAGATCTCCGCCATATCCTCACCTGAGGTGATATCGAAATTCTGCCCGGCGGGAAACAGCTCTCCTATTCCCCTCAACCCGGCATTTTTGCAGCGTTTCAGCTCTTCGACAGCACCTTCAGAGGCGGGGTTGACAACACAGAATCCTATAAAGTCTTCCGGGTTATCCTCTACAGCTTTTATCGTATAATCATTGACCTTCTGACATAATTCATTATCCTTAAAGGCAAAACCAAAAACGACCGCCTTCTTTAAGCCCAGTTCATCCATTTTGTCCGCCATCTCCTCGGCGGTGATGAACTCGTTTTTGGGATTGCTGCAGAGCAGACTAAAATAATCATCCCTCTGACAGTAATCTCTTTCATTCTCTATTATCTCGGGCGGCGTTATATGAATATGCGTGTCTATCATCTCTGACAATATTCACTACCTCCTCAAAGACCAGCTCATAGGCCAGCGTTTAATATCGGGTCAAGGACATCTCACAATACCCTGAGCCCAGAGACAATCAGCACAGGAAGGATCATTGCCCCAGCAGTCCTGATTCTCTGCCGTATAGGTGCATTTATCCTTCAGCTCACAATCCTCACAGGAGGGAAAGGAGAAGTTTCTTACCCTGTCCCGGAATTTAATATATTCCGGGGTTTTCCAGACCTCATCCAGGGAGCTTTCATGCAAATTCCCAAAATAATGAGCCTCGACACTCTTCTTACGTCCAAAAATATAATAATCATAGGAATGCATCAGAGCATAACAGGGTGATACTTCGCCACTTTGAGTGATAGTGCAGGCTTCTCTGCCCACAAAATCACAGCTCTGATCTGCTCCCCATTTCATACTGGGAAGATCCATGGTGCACATGGTAGAGAGCCCTCTTATTGGCGTGGCCCAGAATTGTATGGGCATATCCAGCTTTGATTCAGCGTGCCCGTAGAGAATCTCCTCTGTCATATCTGCGGTATAGGGAAGGAGATTTGTAACCAGTATCGACATTATACCCAGCTCCCGGGCCCTTCTGCTCAGCTCTTCGAACTGATCTCTGTTGCTCTTCATCAGCACAAATTCCATATTCAGACGGGGAAATATGGTGTTCTCAGACTCCTTTTTTCCTTTCAACATTTTTAAATTATCCAAGAGCCTGTTCAGCTCTCCGCCGCTGCGAATCCTTTCAAATTCTTCCCGGGAAAAGCTATCTATCGATACCACCAGTTCGTCCGCTCTGAGATCTATCAGCTTATCAACGATCTCCTCCTCAAGCAGAAGACCATTGGTGGTTATACTAACACGATATCCGGCTTCTTTGGCCAGACTCAACATTTTATCTATCTCCGGGTGCATCAGAGGCTCACCAAACCCCCCGAAAATTATCTTATTTATTTCGGGCACAGCTGATAGATCAGAAAGAATGCTGCGATAGAGCTCCATCGACATATCATCAAGATTTTCTGACCAGGCATTTCTTATGCATGTCACACAATCCAGGTTACAGCGGGTGGAGACCTCAATATAGACTTTTTTGATATCACTTTCAGCTCTGTGGAGCATGATACCCTTTTCTTTTTCCTCCACCACAAAATCGCCTGACGATTTGAACACCTGTCTCCCTTCCTCTGAAATCTCTATCTTATCTCCTCTTATATTCATATCTCAACCTCCAGCAGATCATCCTCCAGCAATTGGAGGGAATATGGCTATGATGTCGCCATCCTGGATCTCATATTCTTCCTGGCGTTTTTTATTGTTTACAAACACCATCTTCACCTCAGATTCAGGTATGCCCAACCCTTCGATTAAATCGCCCAGCTTTTTTCCCGGTTCCATTTCCACAGCAAAGGTATTGCTCCCCTCAGCTTTTTCCGGCAGGTAATCCTGCAAATTGGCGTAGAGCTTAACCTCCACTTCCACACTTTCAACCTCCCTGATAACAAGAGATTATAAAATTGCATAAAGATATTTAAGGCTGCCCCGGAAAGGGGCAGCCCAGGTTATCTTAATTCCGGCTCAGGATGCGGATTAAAAATCCCAGACCTTATCAAGCTCTTCATCGGGCACATCAAACTTATCGTTATGGGGAGGAAGGCTCTCCTCGCGCATGAATTCAGGAGGTCTATCATCATGTTTGCTGAATCCTGCCTTGAAGTTAAACTCTCTTTCCTTTTTGAGGATTTCCTTGCCCTCTTCCACAATTTCATCGACAGTGTAATCGGTGCCGAGCACGCCATTTACGGTATCTACCATGCCTTCCATGGCACTTTCATCATCGAGCAGGGCAAAGGTGGTAAAGAGGCAGTAACCGCTGCTGTCGACAAAGGCTGTCGTGGCCTGGAAAGCACGGGATAGTTCAGCTTTATCTTCGGGATCGAGGGGATCTACCTCTCCGCCGACCGAAAGGATCTCAGGTGCTATGGTATATCCAGCAGTATGGTCAGCACCCATGGGTGTTGTCATATAGGTGATTCCAATACCCTTGACAGCTCTGGGCTCATAAGCAGGCATGCCCTGGCCCTTTACAGTGGGTATTCTGGTCACGCCATAGGCCTTGCCGGTAAATTCAGCGCCATTGCCCAGTATACGTCCCAGAGAGGTGTTCTCTCTGATTTCATCCATGAGCTCCAGGGCTGCATCTCCATCTCCAAACTCTGCCAGACCGGCTTCCATGGCCACACCTAGTGTGACACCGGCTTCGATGGTGTCCACACCAACTTCATTGCAAATCTTGATCATTTCAGCTATTTTATCAAGATCATCTATGCCCAGATTTGCTCCCAGCGACCAGTCCGATTCATATTCCACGCAGGATACAAGCTCTTCCCCGTCTTCATCGGGATAGACGTTGGAACACTGGATCACACAACCGGGGTGACAGGAATGGCCCATCTCCCCTTCTCCGCCTCTTTCCTCGACAGTTTCAGCCAGCTTCTCTCCTGAAGTATTCTCGGCTCCGGAGAAGGTACCTGATTTGAAGTTCTCCGTGGGCAGACCTCCGGCCTGATCCAGCACGTTTATGAGAGCGGCTGTTCCGTAGGAGTTGAGCGTGCCGCCGGGTTTTGTCACATCATGTTCTCTCAGGCCCTCCGCCAGCTTGCGCTGACCCTGCCTGAAGAGATCCTCATCGGCCAGTTCAACGTCGGAAATTCTCTTTTCCAGAGCGATGGCCTTTAGACCTTTAGAACCCATTACTGCTCCCAGTCCGCCGCGCCCTGAATAGCGGCTGGCTCTGTACTCGGGATCATTGAAGCAGATACCCGCCATTGACATCTTCCACTCACCGGCAGGTCCGACGAGGCAGAAGTCATGATCATCATATGTTTCCAGAAGCTTATCAACTGTTTCCGAGGTCTCGAGTTCCTTAAGCTCATCAGCTCTTTTGAGCTCGGCTCCCTCAGAAGTTATCTCCAGCAGCCAGCTGCCCTCTTCATCTTCTGGTTTGCCCTCGACTATTATAGCTCTATACCCGGATCTGCCCAGACTCTGAGCAAATGGTGTGCCGGCATTGGATTCCTTTATGCCGCCTGTAAGAGGAGATTTGCCCCCTACAGAAATCCTGCCAGAGGAGGGAGCTGAAGTCCCTGTAACCATCCCCGGTGCAAAGACCAGCTTATTGTTCTTCCCCAGCGGATGTGCTTCAGGGTTTACCCTGTCAAGCACCATCTCTGAAGTCAGTCCGCGGCCGCCCTTCTTCCTGAACTTTTCCGGAAGCTTTTCCTCTCTGACTTCCTGCTCGCCCATATCAACTACCAGCATTTTCCTCATATCCTTAATTAACCCCCCTTGAGACAATTTTATTAATTCCTGTCAAGTCAATATATTCATTCTCATATTATATTATTATCGATAGAGAGCCATAATCCTGCTTTTAATCGTCCACAGTGCTCATACCAAAGCTTTTGCTCTTAACAGTGTGAATGCGCCTAATTTTACCCAACAAAAAAAGCCGAGCCATGGGCTCGGTGGTGTGGTAGGGCGGGCGGGAAC
>CAYXAK010000020.1:0-28740 GCA_964462585.1 uncultured Halanaerobiaceae bacterium | reverse complement strand
TTATCAATTTGTCCCTGCGCAGATTATGTTCACCCTTCAGCACCTCTTTCATTAAAGTGGAGGTGCTGACAAGCCCCTTCATCATTATGTCCGCTTCGTCATCTGCCAGCAGCTTCACGGCCTTCCGGCATATTTCCCCGTCATCATCGGCCGGGATTATCCGCTTATCGGAGGTCTTCAGTCCCACCTCCCGGGCCAGCTCTTCGATCCTTTCGGCCCCGCCGACCAGATAGGGGCGTAAAATGCCCTCTTCTTCCGCTCTCCTCAGCGATCCCAGCACCTCTCTGCCGGCTGCCCCGGGCACCACCGCCCGGCAGACCGGGCCGGATTTAGCTTCCTCCACAAGATCCTCCATCGATTCCAGCATCTAAAAACCCCCCAGTGTTTTTTGATCTGCATCTCTTCAACTTTCGATCCCGGTGCTCCAGAGTGTCAGAAAAAACGGGAAAAAAAGGAGATTGCCAGCAGGAAAACAAATCCGATCGCGGCCGCCACAGCCACCGGTCTGAGCAGGAAATGCCCACCCACACTGTAGACTAGTGAGAGAATTATGGCGGCCAGCAGCAGATACCAGACACAGCCTGTTCTCTCCATCACATCTCCCCCTCGAACTCTTCGTAGCGGGCCAGCAAACCCTCCGCCTCTTCTCTGATCTCAGCAGCGAGCCAATCAGGTGAGATGACCAGAGCCGAATTTCCAAAACTCAATATGGTCCTCTTCACCCATCTGCTGCAGGGCCAGTTCAATTCGAAGATCAGACCATCTTCCCGCTCACCGGCATAAGCTCCGGCCGGGAGGAGTTCAAAGGCTCTTTTTTCCTCGCTTTTCTCGATAAGAAGCCGGCAGCTCAGGTATTCATCACCGGATCGGCTATCAGCAGTCCTCCCCTGATCGTCGATCTCATAATCCGGACCGGGCATCGAGCCTGTATCCACAGCTTCTATCTCCTCTATGGAGCCCAGGGCGAAAAGCTGAAAGCTTCCCTCCTGACTGCTGTGTCCTGAAAGATACCATTCAAAACCGCGGTAGATGATCGAACCGGGGGTCACACTGTGAAAAGAATAACCTCTGTCAGCATCATAATATCCCAGCTTCAGACTCTCTTCCTCACGGCAGGCACTGTAGAGTTTCTTCAGCTTTTCAACCCGGCGGCCGGCAACACCTGCAGGCTCCAGAAAATCAGCATCGGAGAGCAGATTTCTGCTCCCGGCAGCACCGGGCATCATATCTGCGATTATCTCCACCGCCCTGAGCCTGTCCTTCTCATAGCATCGCCCGGTCTTTACAGCCAGCTCACTGTAAAAATCGAGAAGCACGGAAAGTGACAGGCTGTGCCGGCTGAGGGGAAAACTCTCCAGCAGATAATAGCCGCCCTTTCGTCCCGGCTCGGCCACAAGGGGCAAATCGGTGCAGTCTAAGGCCCTGATCTCCCGGTAGATTGTGCGCTCGGAAACTCCCAGCTCATCCGCCAGTTCTCCTGCTGTGAGCCGGCCCGAATATAACAGTCTGAGTATGATGGCCAGCAGTCTGTCTGCTCTCATATCTGATCAGCCTCCATCATCATTGTATCTTAAAGCGGGAGCGAGAGCAAACAAATTCTTTCATGTTTTATGGAAAATACCGGAAAAATAATTGCCATTCCCGCACCGGTATATTATAATTGAGATATAATATTGTATTAATGTACAGAAAATTTTTGCATAATTAAATTAAACTTTTCACAGGGGGTGAAAGTTATGGTTGAAAAGCAGGCCGGGGACAATATCTTTCTTGAGATGCTGCATAACATCCAGATGACCTATGGTTATATACCGGAAGGGGAGATCAACAGGCTGGCAGAAAAACTGGATCGCCCCCGAGCAGAGATCTACGGAGCGATCAAGTTCTACTCCATGTTCTACACGGAACCCACGGGCAAATATATCATCAGAATCTGCGACAGTCTCTCCTGCCATCTGCAGGATTCACACGAACTGCTGCAGAGCGTGCAGAGCTTTCTGGACCTGGATGATGGTGAGACTTCACCGGATCAGCTCTTCACACTGGAAGTGGTGGAATGTCTGGGCCACTGCGGTGAAGGTCCGGTTATGATGATCAATGATCGCATGTATACCGAACTCACGACCGGCCGGGCCCTGGATATTATAAAGCAGTGCAAATGAGGAGGTAGTAATCATGGTTAAGGAAGTCAAATTCTTAAAAGGGCCGGAGCTGAGAGATATCGTAGATTACGATTTTCCCGGCCTGAACAGGGCCTTATCGCTGGGGCCGGATAAAGTGATCCAGGAGATCAGCGAAGCCCGCCTGCTGGGGCGCGGTGGAGCAGGATTTCCCACCGGAACGAAATGGGATCTGGCCCAGCAGCAAAAAGGGGATGAGAAATACTTCATCTGCAATGCCGATGAAGGCGAACCCGGCACCTATAAAGACAGATATCTCCTGGAACAGCGAACGCTCAAAGTGCTTGAAGGGATAATAATTGGCGCCTATGCTGTGGGAGCAAATAGAGGGTTTATATATATCCGGGGTGAGTACTCCAATCCCATCAAAATAATGAAAAGGGCCCTGGAAGAGGCCAGAGAAGCAGGTATACTGGGGGAGAACATCTTCGACTCCGGCTTTGATTTCGACCTCAGGCTGGTAAGAGGTGCCGGAGCCTATGTCTGCGGGGACGAAACAGCCCTCATCAACTCTATCGAAGGAAAACGCGGCATATCCAGAATAAAACCACCCTATCCCATCCAGAAGGGGCTCTTCGATAAGCCCACAGTGGTAAATAATGTTGAATCACTGGCCTGTGCCGCCGAAATTTTGCACAGAGGAGCCGGAGAATTCGCCTCCTGCGGTGTCGAGAACAGCCGGGGCACCAAGCTCGTTTCGCTCAGCGGAGATGTGAACTATGCCGATATATTCGAGGTGGAATTCGGCAGCTGCACACTGAGGGAGATAATCGAAGATCTGGCCGGAGGGGTAAAAGGTGAAGGCAAGCCCAAATTTGTGGTCCCCGGCGGGCTTTCCACAGCCGCCCTGACTGCCGGAGAGCTTGACTGCGAATACTCCTATGAGGGCATCGAGGAGGCCGGTTCCAGCATCGGCTCCGGAGCCATAATAGTCTGCCGTGAGAGCAGGGATCTGGTCGATATACTTCTCAAAGTGTCCAGATTCTACATGGACGAGACCTGCGGCACCTGTTTTCCCTGCCGCGAGGGCAACAGACAGATAAACCACATGCTCTCAAAACATCGCAACCGCAAATTCAGCAGGGAAGAGGTGGAGCTGGTGGAGGATATCGGAGAGGCCATTGCCGCTGCCGCCCGCTGCGGACTGGGTCAGACCTCGCTCTCCCTGATAAGTTCCATCTTCGATAAATTTCCCCATGAGCTGATTGAGGAGGGAGTCAGAATATGATCAAACTCACCATCGATAATAAAGAGGTGGAAGTTGAACCCGGCACCACATTACTGGAAGCAGCGGAGAAGATCCATATAAATATACCCACACTCTGCTATGAGGAAGACCTCTCCATCTTCGGTGGCTGCCGCCTGTGCGTGGTCGAAGTCAATGGCAGCGAACTGCTGCAGCCGGCCTGTGCCACCGAAGTGGAGGAGGATATGGAGGTGAAAACTCACTCTCCCCGCGTGCGGGAGGTGAGACAGACTCTCTTCGAGCTGATAATAGCCTCCCATGATATCACCTGCGAGCTTAACTGCCTCACCTGCCACCGAAAGAAAAGCTGTGAGCTGAGGGAGGTGGCCGAGGATATAAATATCAGCCGGATGAGATTAGAGCCCATCTACCAGGCCAGGGAAAAAGACTATTCCAGTTACTCGGTGGCCAGAGAGCCCAATAAATGCATAACCTGTGACAGATGTATCCGCAAATGCCAGGAAGTTCAGGATATCGGCATCTTCGCCAACTCCGCCCGCGGCCCGGAGACAATTGTGACAACATTCCAGGATAAGGGCCTGGGCAATGTTGAATGCACCAACTGCGGTCAGTGCATCATATCCTGCCCCACCGGTGCACTGCACGAGGTCTATCATATGGATGAAGTCTGGGATGCGCTCTATGATGAAAGCAAGCACGTCATCGTCCAGACAGCTCCGGCGGTCAGGACTGCCATCGCCGAACCCTTTGGAGCCGAGCCGGGAACTGTAGCCACGGGCCAGATGGTCGAAGCCCTGCGCAGGCTGGGCTTTGACGGCGTCTTCGATACCAACTTCACAGCCGATCTGACCATCATGGAGGAGGGCACGGAGGTGGTGGAGAGGATCAAAAACAACGAAAATCTGCCGGTGCTCACCTCCTGCAGCCCCGGCTGGATAAAGTTCATCGAGCACTTCTATCCCGAACACCTGGCCAACCTGTCCACGGCCAAATCACCGCAGCAGATGTTCGGAGCCCTGGCCAGGTCATATTATGCCGAGACTGCCGGTGTGGATCCGGAAGACCTGGTCGTCGTATCCATCATGCCCTGCACGGCCAAAAAATTCGAGGCCAGAAGGCCTGAGATGAATGGGGATGTGGACTATGTTCTGACCACCAGAGAGGCAGCGACCATGATCAAGGCAGCCGGCATCGATATCTGCAAGCTGGAGGAGGGCGAACACGACAGGCTTATGGGTGTATCGACCGGTGCCGGTGACATTTTCGCAGCCAGCGGTGGTGTAATGGAGGCCGCTCTGAGAACAGCCTATTACCTGATCACAGGTGAAGAGCTGGAGGATCTGGATATAGAACCGGTGCGGGGCCTGGAGGGCCTGAAAAAAGCCGAGGTGCAGGTCAGCCCGGATCTAACCCTCAGAGTGGGCGTGGCCCATGGTCTGGGCAATGCCAGAAAGATGATGGAGATGATCAAAAATGGGGAGGAGTTTCACTTTGTGGAGTTTATGGCCTGCCCCGGGGGCTGCATAGGTGGCGGAGGACAGCCTATATCACCATATCTCACCCAGAAAGAGGTGCTGGAACGCCGCCGGAAGGGTGTATATCAGATAGACAGCAGCAAAGAGCTGAGAAGATCTCACGAAAACCCCATGATCCAGAAGCTCTACGAAGACTATCTGGGCCAGCCGGGCAGTCACAAAGCCCACAAGCTGCTGCACACCGACTATACACCCCGGGGGATATCCTGATTTAACATCATCCCCTGAGATGATAGTATATTACTATCTGAGCAGACTGCAGGGCAGGGACCTCACTTCTTTGAGCGCCCTGCCCTCTCATTATTAACCTTCGTATCTCATAAGAAGTTAGAGATATTTATCCAGGACTGATTCTATATCCTCTGCCTGCAGATGCCTGCCTTCCAGCTGCTCTTTTTTCTCGCCGTATTGATAGAATACCACAGTGGGAAGCTTCTTCACACCCTGGTTTAATGCCAGGCGCGAGTTCTGAGTATCATAGGTCAGCTCCCCCGCAATATTGAAAGCGGCAAATCTGGCTCTATCCTCATAGCGATCTGAAACTTCCTCCAGATGGGAGATCAATTCCCTGCACCTATCACAGTCTCCGCTCCAGTAATTGACGACAACCGGCTGTCGGCTGGAGATAACAACCTCGTTGAAGTTTTCGGCGCTGAGTTTGATCATATCTCTGTTCACCTCCCTGCGGGCTGATTCCCTCCTCCTTTCAATGCTCCCCTCCTCTTATTCTACCATATTTCCCGGGAATGCAAAACAGTCCGGCAGCTCAATCAGGTGTATCCTGGCCGTACTGATTATAGTGAATCCTGTCATAGGGAAGATCCTCCAGCTGATAGGCCTCCTTCTCCTCATCGGGATGGCCCACTGCCAGCAGACAGTCAACCCTGTAGCCTCCCGGCATATCAAGCACATCTCGCACGAATTTCTCCGAACTGCCCCCGTCCTGGCGCTGACGCCGCCTTATCTGCACCCAGCATGAGCCTAGCCCCAGTGCTGCAGCCATATTGTGCATATTGGTTGTTGCTATGGCACAATCCTCTATCCAGACATCGCTGAGCTCGGGATCGGCCGCAACCACGATGGCCAGATCAGCGCCGGCCACAAAGGATGAACCGCCGGCCTTGGCCTGGGCCAGTTTCTGTAAAAGCGTTTCATCATCGACTATCACGAACTGCCAGGGCTGGCTGTCGCGTGATGTGGGTGAAAGCAGGGCGGCCTGAACCAGTGTCTGCACATCCTCGCCCTTAACCTCCTCTTCACTGTACCTTCTGATGCTCCTTCTCTCCTGCAGAAGTTCCAGCAGCATATTATTACCTCCTCTGGATATCATTTCTCTCACTATTATATTCTGCATCGAGCCCGAATCTCCTATAACAAAGAGGAAAAACTCTCTCGATATTTAATTATTATACAGGAGAACACCGCAAAGTGGAGTATACTAGCTGGCTAATCTGTAGAAGTCAATAAATCTGGAAAGGAAGTACTTATTTTATGGAGCTGACAATTCTACCGGCTCTTGTGCTGGCATTAAATCTCATATTCATCATAATACTGATCTTCTTCGAGCGACGCGATCCCTCCTCGACCTGGGCCTGGGTGCTGATTTTAGCCCTGCTGCCCCTGGTGGGCTTCCTGGTCTATCTATTTTTAGGGCTCTCCCCCCGCAAGCGCAGATATTTCCAGAAAAAACAGAAGCACGACAGGGAGAAGATGATAACGATAACTGAGAAGGAATATTTTGCTCCCATAGATCCCGAGGCCGAGCTGGATACGCTGGAGATGAATATCATCAAACTTGGACTGCAGAGCAAGGTGCCTTCGCTTGTGGGTCACAACGAGGTGAAGATCTACACCCGCGGTCAGGATAAGTTCGAGGATCTCTTCCAGGATCTGCGCCAGGCCCGGGATTTCATCCACATAAATTATTACAAGATCGAGAACGACTGGCTGGGCAAAGAGCTCTTTGACATCCTCACACATAAGGCCAGCCAGGGTGTGGAGGTGAGGCTCCTCTATGACCGCATGGGCTGCCGCGGCCTGCCCGATTATCTGCTCGATAAGCTGCGCTCGGCCGGGGGGCAGGCGGTCAAATTCGCTCCCTTCCTGATCGATCTCAATTACCGCGACCACCGCAAAAACATCATCATTGACGGTCAGATAGGTTATATCGGCGGTTTAAATGTGGGCATAGAATATATAGGGGAAACTTCGAGATTCGGTGACTGGCGCGATACGCACCTGAAACTCAAAGGTGAGAGTGTGGACAGCCTCCAGCACAGATTTCTGCTGGACTGGAGTTTTGCCAGCAATGAGGATCTCATGGAGGAGGAGAGTTATTTTCCAGCCAAAGAGGTGAAGGGTGAGGCCAGAGTGCAGATAGTCAGCAGCGGCCCTGACTCCGAGGATCAGGAGATAAAGAACATATTCCTGCGCATGATCTACGGGGCCTCGCGTTCGATCTTCATTCAGACCCCCTATTTCATACCGGATGAGCCGACACTGGAGGCTCTGAAGGTGGCGGCAAAGACCGGTGTGGATGTGAGGATAATGGTACCTGACAGGCCGGACCATCCTTTCGTATATGCCGCCAATAATTCCTTTCTGGGAGAGATGCTGGATGCGGGAGCACGCTGTTATCGCTATGAAAAGGGTTTTCTGCACAGCAAGACGATGGTCATAGACGAGAGGATAGGCACGGTGGGAACTGCCAATATGGATGTGCGCAGCTTCAAACTCAACTTCGAGATAAATGCCTTTATCTACGATAGAAAGGTATCGACCCGTCTGGCCGATATATTCAGGCAGGATCTAAAACACTCCTATGAGATCACACGGGAGATCTATGACTCCAGGGGACTTAAAATGAAGTTCAAAGAATCGCTCTACCGGCTGATCTCCCCGGTGCTTTAACAGCATCAATCGCCCCGGAATATGCTGGAATCGAGCCGGTGGCGTCCATAGGCCCAGCCCGCTATAAAGGATATTATTAGATCGACACCGTCGACCAGAAGCTCGGGCAGGCCCAGCTGGGTCAGTGCGGTTATCAACACCGCTCCCAGCAGCAGCACAGCCAGCGCCTGCAGTATCGCCAGTTTATGGCTGACCCTTTTGCGGGCATAGAAACGAGCGGCCATCATGCCGCCCAGTACAGCCACAACCCTTATTATCACCTCAACTGTAAAGAATTCCATCCTCTCTAATTCCTCCTCCTTATCGTCTCAGATCAGTCCCTATCTGCCAGAAAATCTGCCAGCAGATCCAGGGCCTCCTGCGGCTCCTCCACCCCTGCCGTCAGCTTCTCCAGGGGACATAGATCATCGCCGGCAGCATTTTTTATCGCCTCCACCTCGATGTCGGCTTCATAGATGATGCCGGCCCTGCGCAGAACCGCTTCCGCCCCCCTGCTCATGATCTGACCGTAGCAGGCCGCAGCACCACCTGCTGCCATAATAAAAGCAGCCGCCCTGCCCACGACGCGGTCGGCAGCGGCAGCCTCTTTTAATATCTGCGGATTTTCTCTGTACAGCTCCCAGAGATCTATCACACCCGGCCTGTCACCGCCGGCCACTATCTTTTCATCTCTGACAAGCACCAGCCTCATATCGGTGGTGCTGAGCCTCTGTCGGGCCAGATTCAGATCGGAAATTTCTGTCATGTTTTCTCTCCTCTGCAGTCATTCTCAGTTATGTGTGCCCGAAACTCCATCAAACTCTCTCTCACCCACATCACCCTCCAGCTCGACAACCATCTGCACGGGCAGGGCCACAATCATCTCACCAGGCCGCTCTATCCAGCCCATATCGACGTGGATCGGCAGAGGCACAACATCCTGTTCCAGGCGCTGCAGGCGCACACGACCCCCATCATGCTCCAGCCGGGCTATATATTCCTCACCCTCCCAGATGAAGGGGATCTCCTGCACACCCGATTCCTGGCTGGGATGATCCTGGCGAAGTATCTCCTCACCGCCCTGTTCGACCACGAGCTGAACATCATCATATTCAGGAGTATGGAGAGCCGGAAATATGATGCCGGCCAGCGCCAGTATGACTATGGTAAGGACCAGAGCTTTATCGGCCCCGGTCATTCTGTTCAAAAGCCTGCTGAGTCCCTTCATAAACAATCACCGCCCTGCCCTTCTGAACAAATTTATCCTGTTTTGCTCTTCATCCGGAGCTGATGCTGCCCTCTACTCAAGTCCCAGGGCCTCGAGCAGCTGACCCCTGACCTCTTCCCACTGCTGCTGAAATTTATTCTCCATCTGTTCCCGGGTCTGAGCTATGCGGCGTCTGGTATCCTCATCCAGATGCTGGACCATCTGCATAGGTCCGCCGTTGCCGTTCAGCTGACCCTGCTGCTGTTGCTGCTGCATCTGCCGTCTCAGCATATCCTTGAGCTTCTCGCGCAATCTCTCCTGTTCACTGTTGTACTGATCTATCACCTTTGAGATCTGATCCATAGATCTCTCCACCGTGCTCACAGCCGGGCTTTTTTTGTGGTCCTCCAGAGCCATAAGCCCCTCTCTTCTCTTATCTATCTCCTCTTCGCTGGAGTTCAGACCCAGAGTATCGATGATCATCTGCTGGGCGGCCCGGAGCTCCTCCTCATTTTTTCCCTGAAATTCCTGCCAGAGCTCATCGGAATCGATCTCACCGCGAAAGAACCTGCTGACGATGGGCTTTACCGCCTCACGCCGCTCATAATCCACGCTGGCCTCTTCATCACCGGTCATCTCCTCGGCTCTCTCCATAGCCTTCTCATATGCGCTCTTTATCCTGTCACTGTCTTTGTTCACATTCATGCTGCACCCTCCTTTTCTGCAGAAAGTTATGTGCTGCAATCGACCTCTATACCACAGTTATTTTATCAAACATGCACCCCTGTTAACAAGTCCAGCTGCAAAAAAAGAGAGACCCGGCCATCCCTGAGCAGGGGCGGCCGGGTTTTTTAGCGGTATCCTGGATGTGTTTAAAAATATTATTTATGGAGATCAGCCGCTGACGGCAGCCTCTTCCACCTCGTTAATCAGCTTTTCCATCTCCTGCCGGCTGCGTGAGTCCGGCAGGCCCACGGCGATATATTTGAGACCGTGAGGTTCGACTTCATCGCGCTGATAGACATTGCGCAGATCGAAAAATACCGGATTATCGAGGAGCCTCTTTACCCTCTCAAAATCCAGCCTGCGGAACTGATTCCACTCGGTCAGAAGGACCACGGCATCGGAATTTTTCATGACATCGTAGGCATCAGCACAGTAGACGATCTCACACTCGTATTCCTGAAAGCATTCAGCGGCTTCCTCCATGGCCTCGGGATCATAGGCCTTGATCGAGGCCCCGCGCTCGATCAGCTCGGGCAGTATGGTCAGTGCCGGTGATTCTCTCATATCATCTGTCTCGGGTTTGAAGCTAAGCCCCAGAAAGCCCAGTGTGCTCCCTGTCAGGTCCTCACCCAGCTCCTCCACGATCTTAGCGGCCATATGCTGTTTCTGCTCCTCGTTTACACTGATGCCGGCCTCGATCAGATCCATATCCACACCCTTCTCACGGGCCATATTTACTATAGCCCTGGTGTCCTTGGGAAAGCAGCTGCCTCCATAGCCGGGGCCGGCCCGGAGGAATCTGTTGGCAATCCGGTCATCGAGCCCCATGGCCTGAGCCACCTTCTTCACATCGGCATTGACCTTCTCACAGAGACGGGATATCTCGTTTATAAAGGAGATCTTGGTGGCCAGAAAGGCATTTGAGGCATATTTTATCATCTCGGCCGTCTCCAGATTTGTGAAGACAAAGGGCACATCCTCCATAAAGAGAGGCCGGTAGACCTCGGTGAGTATATCCCGGGCCTTCTCGCTCTCGGTGCCTATGACCACCCTGTCAGGATTGGTAAAATCGTGGACGGCCTTGCCCTCGCGCAGAAATTCGGGGTTGCTGACCACATCAAAATCATAATCGAGACCGCGCTCATCCAGCTCTTCCTCTATGACGGCCTCGACCCGGCGTCCGGTTCCTATCGGCACCGTGGATTTATCGACGACCACACGATAGCCATCCATGTTGCGGCCGATCTGGCGGGCCACATCCAGCACACCTGAGATATCGGCACTGCCGTCATCGGCCGGGGGAGTGCCCACGGCGATGAATATAACCTCGCTCTCCTCGATGGCCGAGGCGGCATCGGTGGTGAAGTTGATGCGCTCATCCTCCAGATTCCTCTGCAAAAGCTCCTTCAAACCCTGTTCATAGATGGGAACCTCGCCCCGCTTCAGCTTCTCTATTTTATCCTCATCCACATCGACATTTACTATGTTATTGCCAAAATCAGCCAGGCAGACTCCCCCCACCAGACCGACATAACCTGTTCCCATTATACTTATCTTGTTTTTGTACATGGAAAGATCAACCTCCTTTTCTTTTTAAAGATCGTAAACTTCCTCTATGTAAGAGACCTCACGCTCCAGACCCCGGCGGAAATCATGCCCGGGGCTGTAGCCCAGCTTCTTCTCCGCTCTGCTCATATCAGCAGCGGTGTGGCGCACATCCCCCTCAACCGCGGAGACATAATTGCGCCGGGCCTCTATGCCCGTGATATCCTCTATCATATCGATAGCACTGTTGAGCTCTATGCCCTGGCCCTCACCACCTATATTGAAGACCTCGCCGGCACAGTTTGCGGTGGCGGCCAGAAGGTTGGCCCTGACAGCATCGGCTATATAGGTGAAATTACGGGACTGTTTTCCATCACCGAAGATCGTGATCTCCTCTCCGGACAGTATGGATTTGATGAAGATATGAAAGGCCATATCCGGCCTCTGCCTCTCGCCAAAAACTGTGAAATAGCGCAGAGAGACTGCGGGCAGGCCAAAATTGTGATGATAGAGCTGGCAGAGGTTCTCACCGGCCAGCTTGGATACACCGTAGGGAGAGACCGGCTCGGTTCGGCCCTCCTCGCGCATGGGCAGATCATCTGTCTCACCGTAGACGGAGGATGAGGAAGCATAGATAAAGCGCTCAACTCCCTCCTGTCTGGCCGCCTCCAGCAGCTGCTGTGTGGCCAGGATATTTGTATCGGAATAGATCTCAAAATCATCTCCCCAGCTGGACCTGACACCGGCCTGGGCGGCCTGGTGGAATATCCAGCCCACACCGCTTAAAACCTCGTTGAGATCGATCTCCAGCAGATCCTCTTCGATCAGGCTGAAATTCTCTTCCTGGTTGAGCTGACGTATATTGTATTCCTTGAGCTCCCTGTCATAATAATCGCTGAAATTGTCGATACCTATCACCTGATGTCCGCTTTCCACCAGGGCTTCGGACAGGTGTGAACCGATAAAACCTGCCGCCCCGGTCACAGCTGTTCGCACATTATCACATTCCTTCCTCTCTCTCCTGTTTTTGCCGGCGGTAGGACGGTGAGAAGACGACCTCCCGCACATTGTCGCGTTCGGGTTCATATCCCTCGACTATATCTTCCAGTTTTACTATAATATCCGAAGTCCTGTCCTGCTCTATCAGCTTCTCCATAGCTCTTATCT
The DNA here is from genome assembly GCA_964462585.1 of uncultured Halanaerobiaceae bacterium. Taxonomy (GTDB): domain Bacteria; phylum Bacillota; class Halanaerobiia; order Halanaerobiales; family Halarsenatibacteraceae; genus Halarsenatibacter. The sequence goes on along the minus strand of CAYXAK010000020.1, from coordinate 16,284 downwards.
CCTCGAAGAGATCGAGGGGTATATTATCCTCCATCGTGCTGACATATATGCGCTCATGCTCTGTGGCCTGATTGCTCTCATCCTCGCTCATCAGCTCCTCAAAAAGCTTCTCGCCGGGCCTGAGACCGGTTATCTCTATCTCAATATCCTCACCCGGTGTGTAGCCGGAAAGGCTGATGAGATCGCGGGCCAGATCGATTATCTTAACAGGCTCACCCATATCGAGCACAAAGACCTCGCCCCCCTGGCCCTGTGAGCCGGCCTGCAGGACGAGCTGAACGGCCTCGGGTATGGTCATAAAGTAGCGGCGCACATCGCTGTGGGTGACAGTGAGCGGTCCGCCATTTTTAATCTGCTCCTTGAAGATCGGTATCACACTGCCCTCACTGCCCAGCACGTTGCCAAATCTAACGGCCATGAAGCTCGTTTTAGAGCTCTCATCCAGCCTCTGTATCAGCATCTCGGCCACCCTCTTGCTGGCCCCCATCACATTGGTGGGGTTTACGGCCTTATCGGTCGATATGAGAACAAAGCGGCCGCTGTCGTACTGTTCGGCCATCCTGGCCGTATTCCAGGTGCCGGCGATATTGTTCTTCACCGCCTCACCCGGGTTTTCCTCCATCAGGGGCACATGCTTGTGGGCTGCGGCATGAAAGACCACATCGGGCCGGTGGCGGGCAAATATATAATCGAGCCTCTCCTCATCCCGGACACTGGCGATGATCGGCACCACCTCCAGGTCAGGGAAATTCTCCTGCAGCTCGCGCAGGAGCAGATAGGTGGAATTTTCGTATATATCAAGAACCAGAAGTCTTTTGGGCTCATATTCGGCTATCTGCCGGCAGAGCTCGGAACCTATCGAACCCCCGCCGCCGGTGACGAGGACCGTCCTTCCCTCCAGATAGGAGCAGATATTCCCGGTGTCGAGCTCGACCGGATCGCGGCGCAAAAGGTCCTCGACCTGGACCTCGCGCAGCTGGCTGAGGCTGACATCACCATTTATCAGCTCATACATGCCGGGAACGGTCTCCACGCTGACATCCTCCCCCCGGGCCAGATTGAAAATCTCCTTCACCTCGCTGCCGGGTGCGGAGGGGATGGCGATTATGACCTCATCGACACCGTGCTGCTCGATAATCTGCGGTATATCCCCTCTGGTCCCCAGCACCCTGACACCGAGCAGTCTCAGATTCTGTTTTTCGGGATCATCGTCAACAAGTCCCACTATCCTCTTGTCCAGCTCGGGATGTTTATGCATCTCGCGGATGATCATCTCACCGGCATCACCGGCACCCACGATCAGCACATTGCTCTCAGGCTGACTGTGCTCCCGCTTCTCCAGATAATCCTTGAGCAGGCGCAGGCTGAACCTGAAGCCGCCCAGGGCAAATATCAGAAGCAGAGTGTTGAGCACCGGTATGCTGCGCGGGAGCGTTATCTGCCAGAAATAGGTATATGTCATAAAGAGCAGATTGATGATGATGGCATTTTTGATGATCGACATCAGCTCACCGATGCTGGCGTACTGCCACAGGCGGTTATAGAGATCGGAAAAATAGAGAATGACAGCACCTATCAGCGTCAGAGGCAGCAGATAGGAGGTCTGAAAGTAATTCAGCCACTCACCCTCAAAGCGCAGAAAAAAGCTGGCCGCAAGGCAGATATTGAGGAGCAGAAGATCGATTATAATCAGACGGGAGCGCGTATAAATTCGGGTCATATAATCGAGCATGATATGTAAACCTCCAGAATAAACTTGAAATAAGTTCGATGCTGTCGAATAATTTACAGCTCCGGACACGGGAGCAGAAACTCTCTATAGCTTAATTCTATCCCCGCTGTATTTCTCCTGCCTGACACCCGCAGATAATTCCAGCTCTGCGGGAGGTAAAAAGAGACCTGCTGCGGAAGTTATTAATAAAGGCAGAGACTCATAAACCTGTGGAGGGAAGGGGTATTATTATGGCAGAAAAGGTGCTGAAAAATGTGAGCCTGGTGGGCCGGGAGGAGATTATTCCCCACGCCGACATCCTGATAGAGGAGGGAAGGATATCCAAAATATGGGACAGAAATTCCGGGCGGGAAGCCGGCGAGAGAAATAAAAAAGAGGCCGAAATGGAGCTCAATCTCAAAGGGCAGTATTACGCTCTGCCCGGTTTTATCGATACCCATATCCACGGAGCTTTTGGCAGCGATATCACCGACGGCAGCCCTGAGGCCTGGGAGGATATCTCCAGATACAAGCTGAGCCAGGGCACCACGGGCTATCTGGGTACAGTGCTGACCGGTCCCCGGGAGGAGACCGAGAAACTCTGCCGCGACCTGGGCCGGTATATCAAAAAAGGTGAAAATCTGAATCTGATAGGTGTCCATATCGAGGGTCCCTATATAAATAAAGAGAAGAAAGGTGCACAGAATGAAGCCTATATCAGAAAGCCCTCACTGGAAGAGGTCAGGAGATGGCATGAGCTTCTGGGGGATGGCCTCAAGCTCATCTCACTGGCTCCGGAGCTGAAGGGCAGCCGAAAGGTCATCGAATATGCCTCTGATAGCGATATAGTAACAGGTGCGGTCCATACCAGTGCCGATTATGAGGATATGCAGCAGGCCTTTGCCGCCGGCCTGGAGCTCGGTGTCCACCTCTTCAACGGGATGAAGGGCCTGCACCACCGTCGTCCCGGTGTGGTGGGTGCTTTTCTGGAGGATGAGGAAAGGCCGGTGGAGATAATTGCCGACGGCATTCATCTGCATCCGGCCGTGATCAGAATGGTTTTCAACTGCAAGGGCAGCGAAAATGTTCTGGCCATAACCGATGCCATGAGGGCGGCCGGCATGCCAGCGGGCAGCTATGATCTGGGCGGGCTGGAGGTTGAAATAGAGGGGAATGAAGCCCGGCTGGAAGACGGCAGCCTGGCCGGCAGCACACTGACCATGAATAGAGCCCTCAAGAATCTCATCTCCTTCACCGGACTCGATCTCATCCAGGCGGCAAAGCCTGTCAGTCACAACCCGGCCAGACTTCTTGGTTTAAATGACAGAGGCCTGCTCGAAGAGGGCAGGCGGGCGGATATAGTCCTCCTGGATGAAAATCTGGATGTCTGCCTGACCATGCTCGAAGGTGATATACTCTACGATGAGCGGGAGTGAAAAATCAGTTCTCATCGAAACGGGCCGGCATCATATCCCGTCTCATCAGATCCTCGTAACTCTCCCGGCGCTCCACAGGGCTGGCCTGGCCCTCATGGACCAGCACAACTGCCGGCCGGGGTATCTCATTGTAGTTGCTGGCCAGTGAGCGGGTATATGCTCCGGTGGCAGGCACTGCCAGCAGATCACCGCTCTCTGCCGGGGGCAGTTCCACCTCATCTATGAGTATATCACCGGACTCACAGCAGCGGCCGGCCACAGCCACGGTCTCCTGCGGGCTTTTATCAGCTTTTCCGGCCAGAAGGGCGCTGTATTCGGCATCATAGAGGGCGGGTCTGATGTTATCACTCATACCACCATCGACAGCCACATATTTCTTTCCACCGGGCGAGGGCTTGATCGAACCCACTGTATAGAGTGTAGTTCCCGCCGGCCCCACCAGCGAGCGGCCGGGCTCCAGCATCAGCTCGGGCAGGGGATAATCCAGCCGGCGTGACTCCTCAGCCACCCCATCACTGATATTCCGCACATGCTGCCCGATCGAGACTTCGGGATCGCCCTCCGCCTGCCTTATGCCCAGGCCGCCGCCCAGATTGAGGCGGGAGCAGATGATCCCCGTCTCCTCCCTCAGTTCGGCCATAAACTCGAACATTATTCCGATCAGGCGGCTGTAGGCCTCCTGTTCGTATATCTGGGAGCCGATATGGGCATGGAGGCCTTCAAACTCAAGATTCTCCAGCCTGTCTCCATCGGATAGTTCACCTCTTCCCGTTATCATCTCCACCAGTCTCCGGGCCCTGCCGTCCGTTAGTCCCAGGCCGAATTTTGACCGGGGCTGGCCCGTCACCATATATTCGTGTGTATGAGCTTCGATCCCGGGTTTGACCCGCAGCATAACAGCGGGCCTCACATCCATCTCCCCGGCCAGCTCATTGAGAGCCCTGGCTTCCTGTAAGTTATCGACAAAGAAACCACCTATTCCCGCCTCGAGTGCCATCTTCAGCTCATGGTCCTGTTTGTTGTTGCCGTGAAAATGTATACAGTCCGGATCCACGCCGGCTCTGAGAGCCTTAAAGAGCTCGCCGCCCGAGACCACATCGAGCCCCAGCCCCTCCTGCCTCATTATTTTGAAGACTGTGCGGTTGGCCAGTGCCTTGCTGGCATATAAAATTTGAAAATCCCCGGGGTAGCTTTCCCGGAGTGCGCTGTGATAGCGATTGGCCCTCTTTCTCATGTCCTTCTCGTCCAGGACCAGAAGCGGTGTGCCAAATTCCTCGCGCAGCTCCTCACTGCTCACTCCTCCAATCTGCAGTACTCCCTGCTCGTCTATCTCCATCGTACCGGAAAGAAACACTTTTATCATCTCCTCCTGCATTCTCATCTTCATATCTTTTAACCATTTTTATTTTAATAATTTAATATCTCGGTATCTCTAGATAATTCTCGATCCCCCAATCAAATATAATCCTTGCTGACGGAATACGGCTGATCTCAGTCTCCCGCGCTTTCGGCGGTCGTTCCGGCTGGCGCATCTCCGGACTCCATCACCGTCCGGCGCTCGCTGCGGTAGAGCGAGAGCGCTATGAACAGTATTACCAGCATCAGTGCGGATATTATGACATAGGTGGTGGAAAAGCCCAGCCATTCCGCCAGGTTCACTCCGAAGATCGGCCCCAGCATGCCCCCGATATCGCCGAAGACGCGATATATTCCCAGAGTGCGCCCCCTCAGATCAGGCCGGGAGACATCTCCCAGCAGTGTGAGCAGCGGGCTGCTGGTGATGCCGGAGCTGGTGCCCAGCAAAAGCAGTCCCACAACCACCATGATCAGTGAGGGATAGACGGCCCAGATCAAAAAGGCTAAAGCCCCCATAAACGCCCCGGCCAGGCTGAAAGCCGTGCGGGTGCGGGCCTGGTCGATAAATCTGCCCAGCACCAGTGTGGAGAGCCCCTTGGTCATCATCATCACACCCATGAGAAAACCGCTCATGCCCTCTGCGCTCAGGCCCAGGACATTGATGCCGTAGTTTTCGACATAGAGTGCTGTGGTGGAGAGAAAGACCCCCTGAACGGCGAACCATTCCAGCATATTTGCCGAAGATATTTTTAGCACCCGCCTGTCGGAGAGGGCCAGCCTGACAGCTTTGATCGGCCCCACCACGGTTGTCTTTGGTGTGGCATCGATATCGCGCGGTATCAGAAAGTAGGCCACCGCGGTGAAGATGAAGAGCGAGGCCGCAGAGAATATGAAGGCCGCACTGTAGCCGAAATAATCGGAGATAAGGCCGCCCAGAAAGAGTCCGGCGGGCAGACCAAAGAGCCCGGCGGTGCGCACATAGGCTGTTCTGCTGCCCCTGTTCTCCCTGTCGGTCAGATGAAACATGAGGGCATAGACCGTGATGAAGCCCAGGGCCGAGCCGATACCGTAGAAAAAGCGGGCCACAAAGAATATGTGTCCGGGCAGAATGGGGCTGTGCATGCCGACCAGAAAACCGACCACCGTCACCGCCTTTAGCAGCAGTCCCGCTATCAGCGGTTTACGGCAGCCGTGGCGGTCTACAAGCTCACCCACGGCGGTGTTAAAGATGACGCGGGAGATCCTATTGCCCGAGATGATCATGCTCAAAAAGAAAGGCGAAACTCCCAGTATGGGGCCCAGCAGCGGAATTATGGGAAAGGCCACACCGCTGCCCAGACCGTTCAAAAATAATATTATGCCCAAAAGCAGGAGTATCCTGTCAGCCCGGCTGCGAGAAAAACGAGATTGAGCACTCAAACTCCATCCCTCCAACCCCTGAATATAATTTCAGCTCTTTCTCATGCAACTATTATAAAACAGATGAACAAAAATTTTAAGTGCTGGCGGACAAAAATTTAATTTCTCGGGTCTCGGAGTTAAATTTTTTGCTTTTTAACTGCAGCTGTGTTAAAATTGGCGAAACGATGATTGATGTGAGAAAAACTCTGGAGGCAGATTAATATGAAAAGGTGCAGGCTCTGTGCCGCTGAAGAACTGCAGAGGATTGCAGATGAGGATATGGACAGTGATGATTACTACCACTGCCCTGAATGCGATCTGATCATGCTGCCGGAAGCTGAACTGCCGGCTCCGGCTGAAGAACGCCGGCGCTATCTCGATCACGACAACACCTTTGCCACCAGCGGCTATGTGCGGATGTTTGAGGAGTTTATCGGAGATTTTATAGAGCCCCGCCTGGAGGAGATGGAGAAGGCGCTGGATTTTGGCTGTGGGCCCGGGCCCGTGCTGGCCACCATGCTCAAGGAGAGAGGGCTTGATGTCGACATCTACGATCCCTATTTCTTTCCGGAGGATGACTTTCTGGAAGAGAAATACGACCTCATCACCTCTACAGAGGTCTTCGAACACCTGAGCTCACCTGCGGAGGAGCTGGAGATTTTGCTCGATGTGTTAAAACCGGGTAAGTACCTGGCCCTCATGACCTCACTCCACCCCGGTCCGGAAGAGATGAGCGGGTGGAACTACCGCCATGATGACACACATATCACCTTCTTCAGCTGGCAGACCGTAAAGTGGCTGGAGGAGAATTATCCCCTGCGGATTGCCGCCAGCGACCGCAAAAAGGTGGTGCTGCTGCGCAGGACCGGGCGATAAGTTGCGAGCAGCCCTTGCCGGAAGTCCTCATTTGTTATATAATTGTATCAGCAAACAAGCTAAGAGTTCCGCAGATATATACATCCGGGAGGTATAAAAATGCAGTCCGAAAGCAATGTCAAAGCCTGGCATTTTTCCACGCGCAAGATAGTTGTGGCGGGTATGCTGGGGGCCGTGGCCATCATACTGGGAGCTACCGGCCTGGGCTTCATACCGGTGCCCACACCGGCCGCACATGCCACCATCATGCACGTTCCGGCCATTCTGGGTGGTGTTCTGGAAGGCCCACTGGTGGGACTTCTCATAGGCCTGATCTTCGGCGTTTTCAGCTTTACCAGAGCCTCAACACCCTTTTTCGCCGATCCCACCATAGCCATACTGCCCCGGCTTTTCATAGGTGTCATAGCCTTCTATGTATACCGCTCGCTGCGCAAAAAGAATGAGAATGCAGGCTTTATGGCCGCCGGTATAGCCGGCACCATCGTCAACACAGCCGGTGTGCTCGGTCTTACGGTTTTGAGAGGATATCTGCCGGCAGAGGCCGCCATCTTCACAGCAGGTGTCCAGGGCATACCTGAGATGATAATTGCCGGCCTGCTCACGGGCCTTATAGCCCGGGCAGTGCTGCGCTACCGTCAATCCTCATAGCCGAAACCCGGTATTCTGAACCTGTTCTCAAGCCTGTCAACAAGCCAGGTGGACAGTGTAACTATAATCAAATATATAACAGCCGCTATCAAATAGACGCGGAAGAACTGATAATTGCGGCTGGCTATAAACTTGCCCTGGGTCATCAGATCCGGGGCTCCTATTATATAGGCCAGTGATGTGTATTTGAGTATATAGATAAATTCATTTGTCCAGGCGGGTATCGACCAGCGCACCGCCTGGGGCAGTACTATATGAAAGATCGTCTGCCAGCGGCTCATCCCCAGCGAATAGGCCGATTTGAACTGGTCGGTCTCCACTGATTCCAGAGAGCCCCTGGTATATTCAGCCTGATAGGCGGCACAGTTGAGCGTAAAGCCCAGATAGGCCACAGCTGCCGCGCTTAAATTGATCCCATATGGTGGCAGAGCAAAATAGAGAATGAAAAGCTGTGCCAGCATCGGCGTCCCTCTGATGATCTCGATATAGGCGGTGCAGAGAAAGGAGATAAACCTGCCCCCATAGCTGCGACCAAGTGCCAGCAGCACACCCAGAATTGTGCCCAAAAACATGACAACCAGTGTCAGCTGGACGGTAAATCTCAGCCCGGACATCAGCCGTCCGAAGTTATCGATGAAGATCTGGAGTGTGAGCGATTCGAGCAGAAATTCGACCATCCCTAATCACCGCCCTTACCGTAAAGCTCATCCAGTTTAAAGAGAAAATCTTTGGTGCGCTGCAGCTCGGGTCCGGAAAACATCTTCTCCGGATGTGCCTTTTCCACAATATGCCCCTTCTCCATGAAGATTATCTCATCAGAGACAGAGCGGGCAAATCCCATTTCATGTGTCACCACCAGCATCGTCATGCCCTCCCTGGCCAGAGCCTTCATGACAGTGAGAACTTCTCCTATCAGTTCGGGATCCAGAGCTGATGTGGGCTCATCGAAGAGCATCAGCATGGGCTCCATGGCCAGCGCCCTGGCAATGGCCACACGCTGTTTCTGACCTCCTGATAGCTGTGCGGGGTAAGAATCACTGACATCGGTAAGCCCCACCCTTTCCAGCTCGGCTGTGGCCTTCGCCTCTGCCTCCTCTCTGGACATTCCCTTGACTTTGGTCAGACCTATCATAACATTTTTTATCGCTGTCAGATGATGGAAGAGCCCGAAGCCCTGAAATACATAGCCGATCTGCTGGCGAATCTCATTGATATTATCGCAGCCGACTACCTCGGTGTCATCAAGCCAGATCTCGCCTCCGTCGGGCATAATCAGTCGGTTGATGCAGTTTAGAACGGTGCTCTTTCCGGTGCCGCTGGGCCCGATGATCACTTTTTTCTCACCCGGATTGAGCGAAAAGGAGATACCATCCAGCACCAGATTATCGCCAAAACTCTTCCGCAGATCTTTTATTTCCAGCAGCGGTTTGTGTTCATCTCTGTTATCTGTCATCAGTTCATCTCAGCCCCCAGACCTGGAATTTTCAGCCTTTTTTCCAGCAGTTTTAGCAATCTCGTGATGCCAAATGTCAGCAGAAAGTAGATGGCTGCTATGATCAGAAATATCGTCAGAGGATCGTAATGCACCGCAATAATATACTGGCCCTGGCGCAGGAGCTCGGTCACACCCAGAGCATATGCCAGGGAGGTATCCTTGAGAATGATGGCATATTCGTTGGCAAAGGGGGGTATAAAAACCCTTATCGCCTGAGGCAGAATGACATAGAAAAACGTCCTGTATCTGCCCATTCCCAGAGAGCGTGCCGCTGTCAGCTGATCAGAACCAACTGACTGAAAGGCTCCGCGGTAGATCTGGGACATATATGCAGTGGCCCTGAGTCCAAGGGCCAGAACTGCGGCATTGAAGGCCCCTATTCTAAAGCCCAGATTGGGAAGGCCGTAGAAGACCAACAGCAGCAGCACCAGCTCGGGTATGCTGCGAAATACCCTCTCATAGATATTGACCAGAAATCTTATCGGCCTGTTGCCATAGGTCTGTCCAAAAGCCATTATTAATCCCAGGGCCAGGCCGAACAGCAGTATCAGCACGGTCAGCTGTATTGTAACAACGGTCCCCTCCAGCAGAGCCGGAAGGGACCGCTGCACGAGCTCTAATCTATCCATCAGTCAGCATCACCAGTCCTCTCCTCCAGCAAACAGTGTTTATTTTAGTCAAAGTGCTTTTCCAGAAGCTCGTCCATCCTGCCCGATTCCCTGACCTCCTGCAGCCCGGCATTGAGCTTCTCCAGAAGTTCCGTGTTGCCGCTGGCCACAGCCAGGCCATATTCTTCACCGGTGATTATCTCGGCCACCATCTCCACCGGATTATCGCGGGCATATCTCCGGGCAACAGGAGTATCTAGCACAACCCCCTGCACATTCTGATTTATAAGGTCCTGTACGGCCAGCACAAAGGTATCGAAATGGGTGACATTGCCTGTCAGTATCCCCGTATCCTGAAGGTTCTCCTCCACCCACAGATCGCCGGTGGTGCCGGTCTGAACGGCCAGATTGCTGTCACCATAGAGCACGGTGATATTGTGACCGCTATCCTCTCGCACCAGCACAGCCTGATTGGCAGAATAATAGGGATCGGTAAAGTCGACCACCTGTGCCCGCTCCTCGGTTATCGTCATGCCGGCAGCCACTATATCGATGGTGCCAGCGTTTAGACCCGGAATGAGAGAATCAAAGCTGATATCTTTAAATTCCACCTCAAACCCCTGGCTTTCACCGATGGCCTCCATCAGATCGATATCAAAGCCCACAATCTCGCCATCCTCAACATACTCGAAGGGCGGAAAACCGGCACTTGTCCCCACCACATAGGTTTCAGCCTCCACACCTGCACCCATTAACAGAATCAGAGCCACGGCCATAAAGAACACCAGCAGATTTCTTTTCATGTTTTAGCCTCCTGTAAATTTAAAATATCAGATCGTTGAACCCTGAGTATATATTTATGGGCCTGGCAGGTGAATTCCTCTATTATCTTCCGGAATATTTTAGAAAAGAATGCATGAAATTTATGCCGGGTGAGGCTTCCTGAAATATCCTACTGGAAAACGCTCCGGCTGTAGGGATTCTGCTGCTGAAGATATTCCCGGGGCAGAGAGAACTCCCGGGTCTCACCGTTGAGAAAGGTTACGCGAACTGTAAAAAGCTCTTCCGGTTCCCTTTCATCTGAAGGGGAGTCCACATCAGGCAGCATATGCTGCAGGGCATTCCATATTTCCAGCACCTGATGAGGATTTTTGAGAATTACTTCACCCCAGCCATAGTCCAGTATTTTCATCTCCACCGGTGTGCTGCCCTGCAGCACGGAACTCATCTTCTCCTGCCGCACTCTGACTATCTCACCCTCCGGCAGCACATCACCACTGCTGCCGGCGTAGATGAACAAGAAGAGCAAAATTGCTATGAGGGGCATGAAGACCCTGGCGGTTCCACTCATAAAATGTCTCACTCCTCCTTCTCCCCCCGAGGGAGCAGAATTCTGGCTTTTGTGCCCCGGCCTGGATGACTTTCTATTTCCAGATATCCATCGTGGCTCTCAACTATCCGGCGGGCAATATTGAGCCCCTGGCCTTCTCTCATCTTTCCCCGCTCAAATCTCTCCAGCCTGTCACAGCTGATACCACAGCCACTATCGATAATTAAAATTTCCAGATATTCATCCCTGGACTCAAGCCCGACCTCGATCAGATCGGTGCCACTGTAACTTATGGCATTGTCCAGCAGATTGAGCAGAACTTCTTTTATCCTGAGGGGATCGGCACAGGACCAAACATCCCTTTCGATATTGCAGTCTATGGTTATGCTTCGGCTTAAGGCCTTAACCTCAATCAAATCTATCGTCCTCTGACACAGCTCATCAATTCTGATGGGCCGGGGATCGATGTCGAGTGAATAATTACCGCTGCGGGAATTCTTGAGCAGGTTGTTGACCATATCGAGCATCCTCTCCGTCTCCCGGATCATATGATCCAGACATTTTTCTTTCTTCTCTTCATCTTCCACCCTGTGGTACATATCTCCAAAGCCCTTGATGATTGTGAGGGGGGTTTTTAGCTCATGTGTCATATTCTCGTAGAAATCCTTCTGTCTGCTCTTCTCTTTTTTCAGATCCTCTATCAGGCTATCTATACCAGTTCTCATCTCATTGAAGGCCTGTGCCAGCTCGCCGATCTCATCATCTGTGTTAACCTCTATGTATTGAACACTGTCACCGCGCTGAAATCGCTCGATGGCTTCCTTCAGCCGGCTCAGGGGTGAAGTGATCTGGCTGATGTAAAAATATAGAAAAATCCCGGTAGAAAATATGAAACCGCCCAGCGCCACCAGCAATATGAACCGAAATCTCTCCAGCAGCTGCTGCTCATCAGAGAGCAGATATTCCATCCCCACTACACCCACAGGCTCACTGTCCGGTTCCAGGCTGTCATAAAAAGGAAAATGCATAACAAGATGGGAGTGAGAAAATCCTTCTTTCTCGATGCGGATCATATTCCCTTCCCTGTCGGCAGCCAGAGCACGTGAGCGAAGCAGCAGATCGCGATGAGATTCATAGCTGTTTTCCACATGAAAGGGCAGTTCTTCTGCCTCAGCCTGCTGGCCGCTGTAAAGCCAGATCTGCATATCTTCGTACCTGGTCTCCAGGCTGTGTTCCAGATAGTTGAGACCATCTCCCTTCAGAAATTCCCTGCCGTACTGCCGGGACATATTATGCAGATGCTGCTGTATCTCATAGCTTCTACCGGTCATATTCTCCTGCACATTCTCCATAATATAACTTTCCAGAGATTGATCTATCATATAGAACACCAGCAGACTTATAAGCAGAATGGCTGCAATGGTGCCCAGTATTAATCTGGTTCTTACCGACTTCATCTAATTCACATCCAGCTTGTAACCGGCACCGTAAACTGTCTTTATACAGTCTCTGTGCTCGCCCATTTTTTTGCGCAGACGGTTGATATGCATATCTACAGCTCTGGTCGTGGATACTGTCAGCTCATTATTCCACAGCTGCTGCAGTATTCTGCTGCGTGATATTACCTGACGCCTGTTGACCATGAGCTTTTCCATAACCAGATACTGTGAGGCGGTAAGCTCCCGCTCCTCACCTTCCACGATTAGCAATCTGCGATCGCGATCTAAAACCAGGGGTCCAGCCTCGAGCCTGGACCTATCCTCACCATCATCTGTGCGGCGCAGGACAGCCTTTACCCTGAAGATAAACTCCTCCACCTCGAAAGGCTTTGTTATATAATCATCGGCCCCCAGCTTAAAACCGAGAATTCTATCTTTGAGATCATCCTTGACCGTGAGAAATATCACAGGATAATTTCTGTCCTGAATATCTTTCATAAATTTAAAGCCATTCATGCCCGGCAGATTGACATCAAGCACGATCAGGTCCGGTGTGGTGCTGTCCATCTCTGCCAGAACGGGCTCGGCACGCTCAAATCTAAAAACATCAAAACCCTCCAGCTCAAGGTTCATCTTGAGCAGCTCGGCCAGTGAATCTTCATCCTCAACCAGAAATATTGCCATCTAGCAGCTACCTCCTTTGAGCTCAACTGCGCTTCACCTGGAATGCATAACTCCATTTTCCCACAAAATTTGAGCCGGGTCAATGCATCTAGGCGAAAAAAAGCCTGAAGGCATAACTCAAAACTATGCCCACCACCAGCGCCACAGAAGGTGTGCCAAGCCAGCCGAAGAGTATCTTTTTGGTCATACCCCAGTCCAGCATATTTGTGCCTTTGACAAGTCCTATGCCCACCACACCGCCTACGATGGCCTGAGAGGAGGAAACCGGAATACCGATACGCGCATAAATATAGAGTGTTATGGAATGGGCCATAACGGCTATCAGGGCAGTCAGAGGTGTCAGCTGGGTGATGCGCTCTCCCACCGTTTCCATAACACCGCGGCTGTAAGCACAGCCGATACCTATGGCCATGCCTCCGATCACCCCGCCTATCCGGGCCTCGAACATCCCGGCTTCAACAAAGACGCCGATGACGTTGGCCACATTGTTAGCTCCCAGGGCATAGGCTCCATATATCCCACCGATTATTAAGCCTATGCGCACGAAATATTCAAAGCGGCGCATATTGTTAACTCGCGGTTCAACCGCCAGAATATAGAGCCGATAGAGAAGATAGGCAATAACCATAGCCCCCAGCGGTGTCGTCACCCAGGCGGCAAATATGGGCAGTAGTGGGGCAAAATCTACATCTCCAGCCAGTATATTACCCCCTATGATAGCCCCCACCACCGCCTGAGAAGTGGAGACAGGCAGTTTGAGATAGGTCATCAAAGTCACGGTCAGAGCCGCTGCCAGCGAGCTGATAAAGGCGGTTAGCAGTGTCTGATCGGCCAGGCGCCCTAAAGTCTCCATACCGCCTGCACCCTCAAGTCCTGACCCTATTATGACGAAGATGGTGGTCAGCAGAACGGCAGTCTGAAATTTTATCACCCTGGTGTAAACGGCAGTGCCAAAGATATTGGCCGCATCATTGGCTCCCAGCGTCCCACCCAGATAGATACCTGAGAGAAGATACCACATTGCTCTAACCCTTTCTGACCGAAACCATCGTCTCCATATGATCGCCCACATTTTCGATGATATCGGCCGTGTCAGAGACATTCTTGATCAGGCTGCGATGAGCCAGCTTTTTGCCATCAGAAAGATCCTCTATCTGACCCACCTCACGCGTTATCTCCTCTTCTATTCTGTCTATCTCAGATTCAATATCCTCCAGCTCGCCGGCATAGATTAAAGCCTGGGACATATCCTCAAAGAGAACATCTACGCCAGAAGTCATCTTATCATACTGTTTTTCGATAAGATCGGTCATATCCCTCAGCTTCTCCTTATTGAGACAGCAGAAATCCAGATGCAGAAAGATGATCTCATCAAGGATATCCTCAACATGATCTGCTATATCATCTATAGCCTCCAGCAGGTTGAGCATATCGCCTCTGGTGTGGGGCATAAGTGAACCCCTGATTATGCTGGTGATAATCTCCCGGCGGATATCATCAGCCTGGCTTTCCCTATCGTGAACCCCCTGGTTCAGCTTTCTCACCTTGTTGGTCTCGCCTTCTTCGAGGTAGACCCTCATGGCCTGGAAGGCCTGATCGATGCATTCACCCACACTTTCTGTGAGCCTCTGAAAATCAGCCTCGATTCTCTCAAAATCTCCCCATAATCTGCTCATATTATCAGCTCCTTCTGCCAGTCGATATTTTATGTTTTGTCAATTATAAGGGCATTAATGCATTAAATTTTTTATCCGTTTTTAGATCGATAGGCCCCGGCTGTGCTCCCGCTGTAGCTATTGATAGCCGGCAGCCAATGCCGGGATCAGCTGACGGTTTTAGACTTTAACTTTTTAATGAATAGTGTGAGGAAAAGACTCAGCACCGTCAGTATGATTAAGCCCAGCGAATACGGTCTGGTGAAGAAGGGAGTTATTGAACCACCTGTAGCCATCATGGTTGTTCTGAGGTTGTTCTCCATTATCGGTCCCAGTATGAGTCCCAGTATCAGAGGTGTCAGGGGGAAACCAGTCTTCTTGAGAATATAACCCAGAAGTGTGAAGAAGATCAAAACCCAGAGGTCGTTGACACTGTATCGGATGTTGTAGGTGCCGGCCACCGACATCAATACAATAATTGGCAGCAGAACCTTCTTGGGGATCTTAAGGGCCCAGGTAAAAAATCTGATCATGACCGTATACTGCAGAAGAAACATGAAAACATTGGCCACAAGCAGACCCACAAACATAGCAAATACCAGATTGATCTCATTGATAAAGAGCGAAGGGCCTGGTGTGAGACCATGTGTGATCAGCCCCGCCAGCAGGACAGCTGTGACGGTATTGCCCGGGATGCCCAGTGTAATGGTAGGAATATAGGCTCCTCCGGTGACTGCGTTGTTGGCCGATTCTGCGGCCATTATCCCGTCCAGAATCCCCGTGCCAAACTCCTCAGGTTTATCGGACATTTTTTTGGCTTGATCATAGGCAACGAAGTTGGCTATCGTACCTCCAGCCCCTGGCAGCATACCCAGTCCCAGTCCTATAGCCGAAGAACGCAGAAGGTTTTTCGCCTGGCCTACCAGCACAGAGAATTTAAGTTTGAGAGAGTCCAGTTTGCTGGAGGAAAAAACGTATTCTTTGTTCACATCAGCCGACTGGGTGAAAACCTCCGTTATGACAAAGAGTCCGATCATGGCCACCAGCAGTTCGATACCTCCCTCCAGCGCCCTCTGACCGAAAGTGAAGCGAATAGATCCAGCAATGGGATCGCCACCTATTGTTGCAATCAGAACACCCAGGCAGGCGCTGACAAGACCATCTATAACAGACCTGCCGGTGGTGCTGGCAACCACTGTCAATCCGAAAATACCCAGAATAAAATACTCATAACTCTGAAACCTCAGTGTTATACGTGCCAGCTGGGGCGCCAGTAATATCAGGGCAATCATACCCAGAAGTCCTCCGATAAATGAGGAAGCGATGCCGTAGGTCAAAGCTCTGCCCGGATATCCCTTCTGAGCCAGGGGATATCCATCAAATGTTGTAGCTATGGAAGAGGGAGTTCCAGGCATATTGAGGAGTATGGCCGGTATCTTCCCCCCCGATATACCCCCGACATAGAGTGCGCCCAGCACTGCCATACCGACAGCCGGCTCCATTCCGAAGGTGACGGGAAGAAGAAGTATAAGTGCCAGTGTGGCGGTCAGTCCGGGGATAGCGCCAAAAACCAGCCCCAGAAATGTACCTCCCAGCAGATAGAGCAGAACGAGGGGCTGAAAGATCACTTCCGCCCCCTGCAGTA